>LCPL01000012.1 GCA_001003605.1 Parcubacteria group bacterium GW2011_GWC2_48_17 | reverse complement strand
GCTTCCTCACGCTCAACGCCTGTCAGACGCCGGTATTGTGTTGGGTTGTGCATACAGATATGATACTCATATCCGTTGCGTTAAATGTCTGACTCCAAGATCTTAAAAACATAAAGAACTATGGCTGATCAAACGATGTACGAAAAGCTTAAGGCGACATGCCCATGCGGATCGGGAAAATCCTATGTTGAGTGTTGCGGTCGCGGAGAGACGTGTCCGTGCGGTTCAGGGAAAAAAGCGATTGATTGCTGTTTCGTGAGTCCTGAGACTCATAAATAGACAAATGTATTTAAAGACAATGTTCATTTTGAGCGTTGTCTTTTGGTATAGGTTGTTATGCTTCAAATTAAATCAAGATTGGGTTTGGCGGATTACCGTTATTCTTGTTGGCGAAGTGTTGCACTTAGAGTTAGAACTGGCTAAACGTATCTACTATGAAAACGTGTGCTATACTAGCATTGCTAATTTCGAAACCTAAAACTCATCTATGACCAAAGAAATACTTCCAAAAATCGCTTTCATCAACAACGCGAAGACGTACAAACTGCTCGCGAATGAAAAACGGTTGGAGATACTGAACAACATCAAGTATGAAGAGAAGCGCGTGGAGGAACTCGTAAAAATCCTCGGCGTCTCCAAAGCCAACGTGTCGCAGCACCTTGCGCTTCTGCGGCACGCCGGCATCGTGACGGCTCGCCGCGAAGGGTTAAGTGTCTACTACAAAATCGTTGACCCCGAAATTATCAGGCCATGTGTCATCCTGTATAACCTGTGGGTTTCCGGCGCGCGCGCAGGAAACGTCGTCCCGCTCCGCAAACAAAAGATTAAAGTATCCGTATAATTTATGCGGCTTATCACACTATTACTTCTCCGCCTTTCTCTTGGTTCGCTTTTCTTCTACGCGGGCATCACCAAAGTGCTTGACCCCGAATGGTCGGCCGCGTTCTATCTCCGAGGCGCCAAAACATTTCCCACTTTTTACCATTACCTCTTACAGCCGGATATTCTACCCTTCATAAACTTTGTTAATGAGTGGGGGTTAACACTCGTCGGGCTCTGCCTTATTTTGGGGATTTTTGTGCGGATAAGTGCTATTGGGGGTGCGGCATTCATGATTCTCTATTACTTTCCGATTCTTGACGGAATGTACCCAAACACACACTCACTTATCGTTGATGAGCATATCGTCTACTTCTTCGCGTTCTGGGTGCTCGCCGCTTTCAAAGCCGGGCGGGTGTTTGGTTTGGGAAAATGGTGCGAGCGCTTGCCAATTTGCTCACGATTCCCTAAAATGCGAGCATTGCTAGAATAGCAGAAGAGGCAACTATGAAGAAAGAATATCTAATTATCGGTGGCATCACCCTTTTCGTTCTCGCAGGCATTATCGGTATTTCCTATCGAGAGAACAATACTCCAGGAAAGCTTGATGGCTTCGCGCAATGTCTCAAGGATAAAGGGGCAATATTCTACGGCGCATTTTGGTGCCCGCACTGTCAGAATCAAAAAAAGATGTTTGGCCGCTCGGCGAAACTGCTTCCGTATGTAGAATGTTCGACTCCCAACGGGCAAGGCCAGCTTCCCGTCTGCAACGACAAGAAAATTGAAGGTTACCCGACCTGGGAGTTTAGCGATGGAAGCCGAGAAGGGGGAGAGGTTCCGCTTTCGACCCTCGCCACGAAAACCGGGTGCACCTTGCCGCAGAAATAATCTATGGAACTCGCGTCATCAGTTAACTTTGTACTCGGTATTTTAAGCATCATCGCGGAGATAGCGGTTGTTTTCCTCGCGAGTTCGTGGTTGTTTGGATTCAAGATACCGGAAGTGCTTCGTCTTCACGCTCTACCACTCGCTTTCACCGCGGTACTTATCGCGACACTCGGGAGCCTGACTTATTCCGAGATTATTGGCTACGAACCCTGTAAGCTTTGCTGGATTCAGCGCATCTTGATGTATCCGCAGGTACTCATACTCGGACTGGCAGTATGGGGACAGCACAAGGGAAATCGCGCGCTCATTGATGTATCGCTCATTATGTCGCTCATTGGAGCGATGGTGGCATTCTATCACTATCTTATGCAACTTGGAATTATCCCCGAGGGTTCCTGCGCGGCAGTCGGCTATTCGGTCTCCTGCGCGGAGCGCTTTGTGATGGAATTCGGATATCTCACCATCCCAATGATGGCGCTTTCGGCATTTCTTTTCATCGCTCTCTTTCTCCGTGAGAAGCGAGAGGAATAATTTAGTCCATCGGGGCAGACCCCGAGGGACTAAATGAAAACGGAACGCTTTTCATTTCTCTCGCTCTACGTCGCTACTAGCGCCTCTCTTTTGCGAAGCATCATTTTTATGATAAGGTGGTGGTATGTATACGCCATCGCAGAGAATCTTGGAACGCTACGCGGATGTTTTGGTGAATTTCGCGTTGAACGGGGGGAATGGGATTAAAAGTGGCGAGGTGGTTCATCTTGTATGCTATGAAGCGGCGAAGCCTCTTTTTATGGAGCTGAAGCGCGCGATTTACAAGGCGGGCGGACACATCATTCCCGATTACCGTCCCGACAGCGGAGACCGCTTTCCATTCGACCGCGTTTTTTTTGAACTGGCGAAGCCGCATCAACTCTCTTTTTTCCCGAAGCACTACGCGAAAGGATTGGTCAAGCAAATTGACCACTCGCTGTTCGTGATAAGCGAGGTGGACATGCACGAACTTGAGGGTATCCCGCCGAAGAAAATCATGGAACGAGGGCTTGCGTGGAAGCCCTACATGGACTGGCGGAGGGAGAAAGAAAATAAAGGAAAATTCACTTGGACTGTTGGACTCTATGGCACCGACGCTATGGCGAAGGAGGCGAGGATTTCGGAGAAAGAGTATTGGAAACAGATTATCAAGGCATGTTTCTTAGACAAGAAAGACCCAATCAAAGAGTGGCGGCGGACATATGCCAAAATGGAAACTATCCGCAAGAAGCTAAATGCTTTGCCTGTCCGCACACTTCATGTGAAAGGGCCGGACGCGGATTTGCGGATTCACCTTGGCAACAAGCGCCAGTGGATGTGCGGTAGCGGCCGAAACATTCCGAGCTTCGAACATTTTACTTCTCCCGACTGGCGCGGTACGGAGGGCTGGATACGATTCAACCAGCCGCTGTATCGCTATGGAGTGCACATCGAGGGCGTGGAACTTTGGTTCAAAAACGGCAGAGTGGTAAAAGCAAAAGCGAGGAAGAATGAAAAGGTGCTGAAGCAGATGATAGCAACTAAGAACGCCGACAAAATGGGGGAGTATTCGCTCACCGACAAACGCTTAAGCCGCATTACCCGCTTCATGGCGGAAACACTCTATGATGAAAACGTGGGAGGACCGCACGGCAACACGCACCTCGCGCTCGGAAAGTCATACCAAGATTGTTACACGCAAGACCCCGGCGAGCTTTCGCCCGAAGATTGGGAGCGGCTCGGATTCAACGACTCTTCGGTGCACACCGACATCATCTCAACCGCCCCGCGCACGGTGACCGCGTTTATGCGCAATGGGTCCAAGAAGATTATTTACCGAAACGGGCGGTTTGTTTTGTAAATTCATCGTTATGGAATTCATCCGAACATTTGCAGAGCTTGGAAAAGATGATTCTGCGATTGCGGGAGGGAAGGGTGCATCTTTAGGCGAAATGACGGGGGTGGGGTTTCCGGTGCCGCCGGGGTTTGTTGTGCTTGCGGAAGCTTTTGAGCGGTTTCTTGAGGAGACGGACCTTAATGTGGAGATTGACTCAATTCTTCACAAGGTGAATCACAAGGAGATTCATACAGTGGAAAAGGCGTCAGAGGAGATACCTGAAGTCATGGAGGGAGAGGTCTTGGTGGCACCAATGACCACACCTGACTACCTACCTGCTATGAAAAGGGCAACTGCGTTTGTCACCGACGAAGGGGGAATTACTTGCCACGCCGCTATCGTTGCCCGCGAACTCAAAAAACCCTGCATCATCGGCACGAAAATCGCCACGAAAGTCCTCAAAGACGGCGACCTTGTGGAAGTTGATGCTAATACTGGCACAGTGAAGATTATCAAAAGAGCCAGAGAATGAAATTGATTGGGCTGAAACCCGCCCCCGTAGTAAGCTCTGCTTTCCTTCGGAGGATGCAGGAGGAGAGATAGTGAAGATTCTGAAACGCGCCTAGCAATACACAGAGAAGATGTATTTCTGTGTATTGCGCATTTGGGTGGGTTCTGATACGATATTAACATGACTACCGAAACAACAATGAAGAGATTAACATTGGATATGTCGGCGCAGGAACACCGGCGTCTGAAAACGCTCGCGTCTTTTCATGGGGTTACCATGAAGGAGTTTTTGCTGTCCAACACTTTGCTTCAGGAAAAACCGCGATCGCGGAACGGTCACAGAGATGGGACGGCGTATCTCCTCAAGAGTTCCGCAAACAAGCGGCGGCTGCTTACATCAGTTCACAGAACCGCGAAGCGAAGCAAGTCATTTAATTCGCTTAAGGAACTCAAACATGCGCTTGGAATTTGATCCGAGCGCGTGGAAGGACCTTCTTTTCTGGAAGGAGACAAACAAGGAGAAACTTGCGAAAATCATGCGCCTGCTTGCATCAGTGGAGCGCACTCCTTTTGCCGGTATCGGCAAGCCGGAACCCCTCAAGCATGAGCTTTCTGGATACTGGTCGCGGAGAATAGACCGAGAGCATCGGCTGGTGTATAAAATCTCTGGTGATGCAGTTGTTGTCATTTCGTGCAGGTATCATTACTGACCTTCGCGGATGTTGTTGCATCATCGGCACCAAGGTTGCCACGAAGGTGCTTAAAGATGGAGATTTGGTGGAGGTGGATGCCAACAAAGGTATAGTAAAAATACTCAAGCGAGCTGGACAAAAGTGACAGCAAAAAGTGCTGGAGAAATGGGGGGAAATATGCTATTATGGAAGCATGAAGGGCAAGGAAAAAGCTCCCGATGTTCCACCCGGCGGTTTCCGGCAGTCACTCTTTTGGGATGTGAATCCGGCGGTGATTGACCCGGATAAAAATGCGGTCTATGTCATAGAGCGCATCTTGGATTTTGGAGAACCGGACGAAATTCGGTGGATGTGGAGGTATTACGACCATGGTTTGATCGCGCGGGTGGTAAAAACATCACGCGTCTTGCTTCCGCAAAGCCGGTCATTTTGGGCGCTCATGCTTGAACCTCAACCATAATGGAATGGAGATTTGACATACTTCAGCCTGCCACGAAAAAAGCGCTTGATTTTGCAAGCGGACAAAAATGGCTTGCACAGGAGGGTTGGTACTTGGCCGGGGGCACCGCATTGGCACTGCAAGCTGGCCACCGAGAATCAATCGACCTTGATTTCTTTTTACCCCAAAAAACCTTCCTTGCCGCTGAAATAACGAGCCGCTTTCCTGATGACGACAAGAAATTGTGGGACTCGACTATCGTTAAAGAAGGGACTATCTACGGTAAGCTATGTCGCGCGAAAGTAAGTTTTATTGCCTACCCTTTCTTTTCGCCCGCTCGCCCGAAGCTTCACTATGGGTCGGTAGCTGTTCTTGATAAGGATGATATTGCGGTCATGAAAGTTATCGCATTGAGCCAACGAGGGCGAAAACGCGATTTTGTTGACCTGTTTTGGTATGGACGCAATGTCGCCTCGCTTGATTCAGTTATCAAGAAACTACCGCATCAATACCCGGGTGTCGGACATAATTTTGAACATATTATAAAGGCGCTTACCTATTTTGACGATGCCGAGGACGACCCCATGCCAACCCTCTTTTTCAAGGCGAGTTGGGAGGAGGTCAAGGCGTATTTCAGGAAAGAAGTGCCGGCGATTGCCAAGAAAATAATTGGGTTGGAGTGACGCTTTGCATCATTGGCGCCAAGATTGCCACAAAAGTCTTGAAAAAGATGATCATTGTTACATATGGAAAAAGAACATCGGCTTAAACTTGTTTCGCTCAATATTGAGCTTGACCGGCACCTTGATAAGGTGCTTCCGTTTTTGCAACAAGAACGCGCTGATGTCATCTGCCTTCAGGAGGTGTGCGAAAAGAATTTTGCGACTCTTGAAAGAGGCCTTCACCTGAAAGGTTTCTTTGTTCCCACCTGCGTTCCTGATGTAGAGAGAGTGGTGGATAAGAGGGCGGCGGGCGAGGGCAGACTTGTGGTTAACGAGGAGTTAGTAAAAAAGGGTCCAGAAGGGATTGCGCTATTTACGGGACTTCCCGTACATTCCACACATATCGATTATTATCACAAGATTAGCGAGGCAGTGCCGCGCTGGAGCGTGGGGCAGAATCGGGTGCTTTTCTCCGCCATCGTGGACAAAGGAGGCAAGAACTATACTGTCGGCACGACGCACTTCACCTGGACGCCCGACGGGAAAGGAAGCCCGGAGCAAGAACGGGATATGAAAAAATTACTGGAAATACTCGCCCGTTTTCCCGGCATAGTTTTTTGCGGGGACTTTAACGCGCCACGCGGAGGGGAAATGTGGGCAAAGTTCGCGGAAAAGTATGCTGACAATATTCCAAATCAGTATAACTCTTCACTTGACCCCAAACTCCATAGAGCAGGACACCTTGACAGAATGGTGGATGGACTCTTTTGCACTCCCGAGTATATTGTCTCAAATGTCCGCTTAGTCGAAGGTGTAAGCGACCATAAGGCAGTCGTCGGTATGATAGAAAGAATCATCTAGGGGAAGGAATATAGAATATGGAATTTAGGATTTAGGATCCAGAATCTCAATCCCCGCTATACGCGGTATTCTAAATTCTACCTTCCACTCTCTACCTTCTAAATCTGGTACGTTTGTCCGCTGCGGTGGATTGACGAATCTAATAAAAAGCCACCAACCTTGTCGGTTGGTGGGTGATTGGGTGCCGTAAAAGGCAACCCATGGACTAGACAAGCTCATCACTGAGGATTTTGCTGTCAGCGCCCACGCGGATCTTGTGGGCACCATAGAAGACCTCCTGACTAAGTCCCTGATCAAAGGGTTGAACCATGTCCACATGGTCCGGCCACACTCCGTGTGCCTTTTCGAAGTTAATCCTGACTTCCCTCTCGACCGGATCACTCCCATCACTACTCATAGATTCGTGCCTTTCGTTTGAGTTTGACTTAACAATCACATCCGTTTGAGGACACTCTATCCTTGAAATCGTAATGCATCTGTAAAGTCGTTAGAACTTAAGATTTGGATAGAATTTTGCAACCAGACTCCGCCCAAACTCTGATCGGGTAGGAGGGACAATTCCGTCTACCCCTGCCACGGGGTGACAGAAACTTACCTTTGGGCATGTTTTCACATGCATTTGGTGAGCCAACTCGCCCAAAATAATGCACGCTCGATTCATCCGACTTTCAAAGCTGCCGCCAAGCCGGGCCTGTTCTTCCCCGCTCTTGATTAACACCCCGCCAGCGGTCTTAGGGTACCAAAAGTAGGGTGGGTATTTCCATGCTATTATGCGGAGAAGTTCAGCGGTATCAGCAGTACTGTTATCGTCTTTCACAAATCGCCTTTCCTTTCTTTACATTGTTTCTCACACGCTCGGTCCTCCGTGGCTCGTTACTTCAAAGATCATCAATGACCTCTACTTATGAAAGCTACAAGAACATACACAGCTTGTCAATAGTTGTGTAAACTTAGCAAGTATTTGTAATACTTTTAAGACCACCTCTCCACATTTTAATGTCATGGTCAAGAGTTGGTGTGGTGTATCCTATACGTCTGCCCGCCGCGAAAGGCGACAGAGCGAGCGGCAATCTGTGAGCCGAATTCGCAGGCCTCTTTGAGTGTTTTCCCCTCAAGTAATTTCGAAATCATTCCGGCGCGATATGCATCTCCCGCGCCGGTTGCTTCTACGACTTTTTTTGCTTTAGTCGGCTTAATAATGGTCGTTTTCAATCTTTGCAAGTAACGCCTATCGGCGCTACTTGCTACGGTTGGATATTCATAGATAATACTGCCTTTTTCGCCGAGCGTTTCAATAATGGCGCGGAGGCCTTTCCGAAACAGTTTGTCGTGCGTGTAGCCAAGAATGATTTGGAGTTGCTTGCACTCCACTTCGTTGCCGATAAAGATGTCGGCAAGGGCAAGCGTCTTTTCAAGAAGCGCTTTGTTGTAAAAGACCGAAATAACTTGCCCAGGGTCAAAGATAACAGTTACATCTTTCCCGCAGCTGTCGCGCAGTTCCTTTATATGTTTGTATATGCTTTTGCCTGTACCTGCGGAAAAGATAGCGACCCCGATTTGGGAGAAATCTTTTTGAGTAAGTGTTTTTGAGAGTGGAAGCGTATCTATTTTTTCATACGCGTTCGGTTGATATACGCCAATTTGTTGTCCAAGCTCATCCGACATACCATAGAAGACAGCCGTCCAGCTTTTCTTGTTGGTAACCACACGCAAGTCCACCCCAGCTTTCTTGAGGTGCGGTCCAAAACCACTGCCTTCGAAATCTTTTCCGGCAAGCGAAAAAAGGACCGGCTTCTTTTTAAGGAGTCCAAGCCCGTAGGCAATGTTTCCGCCGGTTCCACCCCAAAAGTGCTCGCGCCGTTTGGCGGTGAACATTAAATTTTGCCGCCCCAGCTTCCCATTTTTATCAACCAAAATCTCATCCTGTATCTTGCCGTGAATGCCGAAGATAAGGTCAAAGGCGACAGAGCCGACAACGAGAGGATGTTTGTTCATAGCGTCTAGCGTTTAGCGTTTAGCGTTCGGTGAGGTCTCTTAACTAACCGCTAAACGCTAACCGCTCCACGCTTCTTAAGCCGTTCCTTCTTCCCAGCTCTCCAGATACTTCGCCTGCGCGGGCGTGAGTGTATCAATTTTTACGTCCAAAGCCTTAAGCTTCTTTTCTGCGATAGAGCGGTCAACAGCTTCGGGGATAACGTAGACGCGATTTTCAAGCTTTTCCCTGTTTTCCAAAATAAACTTCGCTCCAAGCGCCTGATTGGCGAAGCTCATGTCCATCACTGACGCTGGGTGGCCTTCGGCTGTCGCAAGATTCACCAAGCGGCCCTCGCCGAGGACATATATGCGTTTTTTGTTTCTAAAGGTGTATTCATCGACGAGATTGCGCGGGGAAGAAGTGAGTGTTGCAAGTTTCCTTAGCGACTTAAGATTTATTTCAACGTCAAAGTGTCCGGAATTCGCGATAATGCACCCGTCTCTCATCGCCTCAAAGTGCGGCGTATCAAGAACATCACGGTTCCCGGTAAGCGTGCAGATAATGTCGGCGCGCTTTGCTGCCTCCTTCATAGGCATTACACGAAAGCCATCCATCATCGCTTCAAGCGCGCGAATTGGGTTTATCTCCGTCACGATGACGCGCGCGCCAAGCCCCTCGGCGCGCTTCGCAAGTCCCTTGCCGCACCAACCGTAGCCGGCGACGACGAAAGTCGTGCCTGCAATAAGTTTGTTCGTCGCGCGGATAATGCCGTCTATTGTTGATTGTCCCGTGCCGTAACGGTTATCAAAAAGATGCTTTGTCTGCGCCTCATTGACTGCGAGAATAGGGAAGCGAAGCGCGCCCGATTTCGCCATGGCCTTCAAGCGAATGACGCCGGTCGTTGTTTCCTCGGTGCCGCCTATAATAGTCTTAACAAGGTCAGTCTGATTTTTGTGTATTTCAGAAACAAGGTCGGCTCCGTCATCCATCGTAAGGTGGGGTTTCAAATCAAGCACCTGATTCAAATGCCTAAAGTAAGTCTTATTATCCTCGCCCTTTTTTGCAAAGGTCTCAATGCCATATTCAAATACAAGCGCAGCGGCCACATCATCCTGCGTGGAAAGAGGGTTTGAGGCGCAAAGCCGCACCTTAGCACCGCCGGCTTTGAGCGCGAGCATAAGGTTCGCCGTTTCGGTCGTCACATGGAGGCACGCGCCAATGCGAATGCCTTTGAACGGTTTTTTTCTCGCGAATTCTTTTGCAAGCGAAGCAAGTACCGGCATATCTTTTGCCGCCCATTCAATGCGCTTCTTGCCTTGTGGAGCGAGTCGTTTATCTTTTATGTCGTAGGTTAACATACGAAAATGCGAATTATACTAATATACGAATCGCTACGAATAAGAAATGAGACAAAAAATGTGAGTCCATGAACAGTACTCTAGCGGTTTTTAGCTAAAAAGCAACTCTTCCATGCGTTTATATAAACAGAGCATCATGCTAAGATTAAAACATTATTCGATAAGTGGATAAAAAATATGTCTAAAGACAATTTTGAACCCATTAGAAATCTATCCGCGAATGCCTCGGTGCCCATTCCGGAACGCGAAAACAAATCAATCAGTGATCCGGAAGAGTTTGAACGGCGCCTCTACATCATGAAAAGCGAATGCAGTGCCGCGCTCGAGGCACTAACTCGGCTAGAGCGACTAAACATTGAGAAAGGAAAGACACTTGAGATATTCGGTGCCATTCAGATCTTTGCAAAAAACTTTGCGGAGTTGTTCCAGGATTTAGACATCGTCTTCCGGCATCAGAGTGATCTGGAAAGAACAATGTCCAACCCCGACTTCTTTTCTGACTTCGAAAGATTAGTCGAGGGGGTAAAGCGCTCAGAAATTGAGAAAACACTGAGCAGTAGAATCGAACAAATGGAACGTTTTTATGGTAAAAGTGTAGATTTAGATAAATATGGTAAACATCTATATACGCTTGTCGCAAGACTCCCAAATATGATGAGTAAGGCAGAATCGTACTTACAGCAGTTCAAGAAATAACATCATGAATAAGGTTGAACTCAAATGGAAACTGACTCCCGAGGAATATCATGTGACGCAGGAGAAGGGAACCGAAGCCCCGTTTTCTGGAGAGTTTGTAAATCATCACGAAAAAGGGATGTATACTTGTGTGGTGTGCGGTTCGCCTCTGTTCCCATCGGATGTCAAATTTGATTCGGGTACCGGCTGGCCGAGTTTCGCCGACGCGCTTCCGAATGCAATCAAACACGTTCCCGATGCGACGAATGGCATGAGTCGTACCGAGATAACCTGCGCCAACTGCGGCGCGCACCTCGGCCATGTGTTTGATGACGGCCCAACCGAAACAGGTAAGCGATATTGTGTGAATTCAGTCTGTATGGAATTTGAGAAAAAGAATCGCTAGTCGGCTCGTTTTGCTTCTCTTTACTCAAGTAAAGTGAAGCTTTCACACAGTCTTGTTTTCTTCTCTGTTCATAATTCATAAATCATGTCCTCTATTATCGTCAAAGCCATGCTCATTGTCCGAAACGGTGACAAGCTCCTCTTTAGTCGCGGATTTGATGATGTCAAAAAGCAGGCGTTTTTGCGCCCACTTGGCGGACATGTCGAGTTCGGCGAAAAAGGCGAAGAAACCATTCGGCGCGAAATGCAGGAAGAACTTGGCTGCGCCGCAAAAGATGTAAAGTTTCTTTCTATCATCGAAAATCTGTTTACCTACAACGGAAAACGGGGACATGAAATTATTTTGGTATATATGGGGAATCTCGCGGACGAAGCACTCTACAAAAAAGATTCGCTTACATTTATTGAGGGAGAACGAAAGATGAAAGCTGGCTGGTTTTCAAAAGCCGATGTGGAAAAAGAAGGTATTCCGATTTATCCGCCATTTCCATATTTTGTTTAATTTTTGTGGCTGTATGAACAGTAGTAATCAAAAACCTACATATCGAGAGTATATTGAGGGGACAAGAAGAATTTTGGAGAAAAGTAAAGACGAAGCAAAACCATATAAAGTGATGGTTTTAGGGCGAGAGTTTATTGTACATCCGAATGTTTTTTCTCCAAAATACTTTCACGATACGGCATTATTTGCAGAAAATCTTCCGGTTCAAGAGGGCGAGGAAATGTTGGAAATAGGTCCGGGGACTGGCGCAATTTCTCTCACTGCGATTTACAAAGGCGCAAAGAAAGTTGTTGCAATTGATGTAAATCCTGACGCTGTAAAAAATACTCAGGCAAATATCGAGCTTCACAATATGGCTGGAAAGGTTGAGGTGAGGCAGGGTAACATATTTGAGTCATTAAAACCGGACGAGAAATTTGATACGATATTTTGGAACACGCCTTTTGGATTCATTGAGCAAGATGAAGTTCCGGATTTAGAAAAAGCGGTTTATGATCCACACTACAAATCAACTGAACGATTTATCAAAGAGGCCAAAGAACACCTGAAAAAAGGTGGCAGAGTTTTAATAGGGTTTAGCACTACATTGGGAAGATTAGATTTGCTTCAAAATTTTGTAGACGAGGCGGATTTATCTTTGAGACTTCTTTATGAAGTTGAGTCAGAAGAAATACATCCCGTAAAGTTTGAGATTTTTGAAGCATTACCAAAGAAATAATATGGAAACATTCAAAATGGAGATTTTAATCGGATTACTTCAAAATACGCAAAAACAATCGCACGAGTGAATTATGAAAAGTCGTTGATAAAGATTTATGAAATTAATTGACCTCACGCATCCGTTTCCTAACAAGATGCCGACATATACAGGAGACCAGAAGCCGCGGCTTGATCAGATTGCTTCAGTTGCGAAAGATGGATACGCGGACCACAAACTGGAAACCACGATGCACGTCGGGACGCATATTGATGCGCCGGCGCATATGATTGAATGTGGAAAGAGGATAGATGAATTATCCCTCGAATCTTTTCGTGGACAGGGAGTATGCGTAGACGCGAGAGAAAAGAAAGAAATGGATATAGAGATGCTCCGAAACAGAGATATAAAAAAAGATAACATCGTCTTGTTCTGCACAGGATTTTCAAAGAAATATCGTGAGGAATCATACTTCATCGATTTTCCAGTTATGGACGAAGCATTGGCAATGGAGCTCATGAAGCGAAAGGTAAAAATGGTTGGCTTTGATACGCCAAGCCCTGACAAACCTCCGTTTTTAATTCACAAGATTCTTCTTGGTGCAGGTATTCTCATTATCGAAAATCTCACCAATCTTGAATCACTTCTGTCGCATAAGCATTTTGATGTCCAAGCTTTTCCTCTCAACATCGTTGCCGATGCCGCTCCGGCCCGAATTATGGCTGTAACTAAGTAGAAAATGGCCTGTGGATAACTTCGCTTGACTACCAATAGTGAGTAGTATAATTGACGTGAGGTCAAGAATTCGATGGCTGTACCGCAAGGGAAAGTCAGGCAGTATGCAACAAGACTGATAGAATTCATGACCTCACTAAAAACCCCGCGAAAGCGGGATTTTTAGTTTTTATCTTTGAGCCAGAGGAGTAGAAGCGTTTTGTTGCGGTTTTCTTTTTCCGCACACGGGACAGAATGGCAGTTGCGCGATGCGTTTGTTGTTGCAGAGTGCGCAAGTCTCTTTAAGCATTATCCCGCATTTCGGGCAGTAATCCTCAAACGGGTTTATGGTGAATGCGCATCCAGGACATTTATTATCCTTCAGACGGCGTACGGCAACTTTTCTCGGATCAAAAATCCGCTTCTGGATAAGATACACAATACTCCCGAATACCGCGACCACAATGAAGACTGTTCCATAATAAAGAATATACCGAAGAATTGGCACGGACAGGAACATTTTAAGAATTCGCTCAATCAATGTGTGCGGGATGATGTCATACAAAAACACCAGCACGACCTGCAAAAAGAGAATAGCGAATGAGCCCATCACCGCCATAGAAATAATGGAGTACGGGCTGTTCTTTTTTTTCTGTGAAAGATACCAACGAGTGGTAAATGCGAAAATAGGAAGCACAAAGAGGAGCATCAAGCCGAAGACTTTGAAGCGGTACCAGGCGTTCTTGGAACTGTAACTGTTTTGCGCTTGTTCGTATGCGGCTTTGAGCGTGGCGATATAGGGCTCCACTGTTGCAACCTCGCCTCGTCTTTCCATCTGCAGTATCGCAATCGCCGCATTATTCGTGTCAACGGAATTTCGAAGACCAGTAATTGTCTGTTGTATGTCAGTTCGGTTATACAGAACTTCCTCTTTTGCCATTTTCTCCTGCAAGCTCACATCGTATTGATTCTGTGTCTGCTCAATCTGCCGCTGCAAATTTGAGTTTTGATAGTTCAGTGCGTTGATTTGGGAGTTCAGTTTTACGATCTGTTGGAGCGCGGGAAGTATCCGCTTCACTTGTTCTTCAATGCCGAACTCGCGGTCAATGTCAGTGAAGGTGCATGTGGACGCATATTGCCGATTTTGATAATCGTTTATGAAGTCGTTCGTACAATACGCGGGCGGCATCGGTATTGTCGGAATCTTGCGGAGGTCCGAGAAGATAGTCTGGCCAATGGTGACGATAAAAATCGCCATAATTATGAGAAGCAGAGAACCCGCCCTCGTAGTACTTTTTTCCGTCACCTCTTCGTAGGTTTCTAATCCGTCCGCAGTCTCCGAACGGCGTTTAAGAAATGAAAACATAGGTAAGCTGATTAATAATCAATTTAAGTATACTAAACTTCGCGTACTTTTAGGAGCTATACTGTGGATATGCGAATTATTGGACACTTGGATATGGATGCTTTTTTCGCGGCCGTAGAGGAGAGAGAGCGACCGTACCTCAAAGGCCAACCCATCGCGGTTGGTTCAGACCCGCAGGGCGGCAAAGGCCGCGGTGTTGTGGCTACGGCGAACTATGCCGCTCGCGCGTACGGAATTCGCTCGGCGACACCTATTCAAAAGGCGTGGGAACTCTCGGAGGCGGCGCGAAAAAAAGGATTGCCTCCCGTTGTGTTCATTACGTCAGGATTTAGAAAGTACGAAGAGGTTTCAGAAAGAATTATGAACATTGTCGCGCGACACCTTCTGCCGCGCGATGTTTCTCTGTTTGAAAAAGAGCCACCGGCTTTGGAACAGGTTTCAGTGGATGAGTGTTTTTTCGATTTATCGTTTGCAGGTTCGTTTGAGAAGGCGAGAAAAGTGGCGGAGAATATCAAAAAGTCAATCGAAAAAGAAGAACGGCTAACGTGTTCAATCGGCATCGGACCGAATAAACTTATCGCCAAAATCGCCTCGGACTTTAACAAACCAGATGGACTGACACTCGTGCCTGCAGAACAAATTTCGGCATTCTTAGCGCCGCTTTCAGTTCGAAAGATACCCGGCATCGGTCCAAAGGCGGAGGAGAAGCTAAAGCGACTTCGAGTCAAGACTATTGCTGATGCGCGGAAATTAACCGAAGAAAAACTAAGATTGATGTTCGGAAAGTGGGGGAGCGAGCTGTACAAGAAGTTTCGCGGCGAAGACAATTCACCGGTCATTACTGATAAACCACCTGCGAAATCGATTGGAGAGCAGGAGACACTTCCAGAAGATTCCTTGGATATGAAAGTCTTGCTCCCGTACTTGGAACGGCAGGCACAAAACCTTGCGAGCTATGTCATAAAAGAGGGATTCAAGAGCTTTCGCACAATCGTACTCACGGTTCGTTTCGCGGACTTTGAGACGGTATCACGCTCGCGCACTCTGCCTACTCCCGCTTCCGGTGCGGAAACATTGCGCCGCCATGTCACGCAGATGTTTTTTCCGTTTCTTGACCGCCGCGAGAATCCGAAGCGCAAAAAAATCAGACTACTTGGAGTTCGCGTAGAAAAATTAACCTGAAAATGTTAGAATACTCGCATGGAACATCCGACAGTCAACAATCGACGTCAAAAAGGATTACGGCAGATCGCCATTGGCGTGACGTTGTTTCTTGTTGCCGGCGCTCTGTATTGGTGGGGAGGAAAGGGGGAATCATCAGTCCTCAATTTCGCCGAATGTGTCGCGCGCGGATTCCCTGTTATGGAGAGCTATCCGCGACAGTGCAAGACGCAGGAAGGACAAACCTTTCGCGAGGATATCGGCAATGAGCTTGAAAAAGACGATTTCATCAGAGTTTCCAAGCCGCGCCCGAATACGGTAATAACGAGTCCGCTCAAGATTGAGGGAATGGCGCGCGGTAATTGGTTTTTTGAGGCCAGTTTTCCGGTAAGGATTTTAGATGCTTCGGGAGTAGAAATTGGACGCGGCCACGCGCAGGCGAAGAAAGATTGGATGACAACAGAATTTATTCCTTTTGAAGCGACTCTCACCTTTATTGCGCCAATTTCTGGCTCTGGAACGCTTGTCTTGGAGAAGGACAATCCGTCGGGGCTTCCGGAGCACGCCGATGAACTCCGGATTCCGGTAACTTTTGAAAAGCAGTCGGCGGACACCACAAGAGCGGCAACAACATGCATCGTGACCGGCTGTAGCGGACAAATGTGCGCTGATGAGGAGGCAATGACGACTTGCGAATATAGAGCGGACTATGCCTGTTACAGAAGCGCGCGATGCGAGCGGCAGCCAACGGGAGCATGCGGATGGACGGAGACATCCGCGCTCCGCGCGTGTCTCAATAACACGCGGTAGCCGTGCTCTTGGTCATGTTTCTTTTTCTGCTATACTGAACTTCGCTAGTATAAGCGGGGTATAGTATAAAAGCAGTATACACGCATGGGGTGCGTGAGGACCCGGAGCATTACCGGGTACCCCGACATCTAATTCCGTTTCGTGTTCTTGCAGGTGGAGGCAGAAGGACGGTAGAATTGTGGTTGTAGGGAGAGACATTACCAAGCACCTTTTTAACGCCCTGCGCTTGCCTGCCCGTGCGTGTCCGCACGCAGGCGGGTGCGCAGGATACCAGTCATCTTTCGGGCCACAGGGTTTAACGCCCGGTAGTCTCAAAAAGGTGCTGGATTTACACTATGCGTCATTATATTTGCACCGGCGGGTGTGGCGGGGAAGCAAGCACACCCGGAGTGTGCCAGACGGAGGAATGCCACAAAGAAGGAGAAATATTAACTCCCTGCGACTGCGAAGATGGCAGTCACGCAAACGCAAAAGAGGAGCCAGAAGATACTGAATAACTCACGACAAATAACCGGACCCGTCCGAATGGATTCATCCGGGCGGATGACCGAATGACCGAGGTCGCGAATTGCTACGAGGATAAGACAAGCGGGTTTTATTATCTCGTATCTTTAAGCATTGCGGCCAGAGGGACGCCCAAAAGCATAAACACTCCTAATGAGAGGAAGAGGGATGGGAGCGAAATAAAAGCGAGAAGCGCGGTCGCGGCGAGCGGCCCGAGCATCCCCGCAAACGGACGCACCGTTCGGTTCAACCCGACGATATTTGCATCGCCCGCACTCACTTTTTTGAAGAAATATGTTTCGGTCATGACTTCCACCATGGCCGCACCGACTCGTGTCGTAAAAAGAAGCGCCGCCCAGAGCGCGAATGACGGCGCGGTGAAAAAGTACATTGTCCCGGTCGCGAGCGCCATAACAAGAAACCCCGCGATGAGGAGTTCTTTTTCGCCGAGCACTTTGTCGGCAAGGCGCCCGAGAGGCGCCTCAAGCAGGAGAAACGGCACGAGCATGATGGAGAAAATGATGCCGAGCTCTTTCCACGCAAAGCCAATGTGTTCGTGGAGGTAAATGGGAGTGTAGATGACCATGAGCGTGAAAAAGAATTGCAGTAAAAACGAGAGGCTGAAGATGTAGCGAAGGTTTTTGTCTTGCCACACGGCGCGCAAAGTCTTTTTGAAGTGGATGATACGGTAGAGCGGGTCCTTGAAACGCTCGAGTCTACCAGCAAAAATAAAGAGGCCGGGAACCAGGATAACCGCCGCCGCCAAATATACGCGCCAATACTCCCCATCGGTAAGGATGAACGCCGCGAGCGCCGGGGCGATTACCCACGCCACATTCGCGGAAGTAAGGTAGAGGCCGCGGATGCTTCCAGTAGACGCATTCTTCGACAAACTTTCGACAATCAAATCAAAATCAAACGAAACGAGCGTGATGAGGACCGAACTTATGATGAAAAGCGCGATAATGAGGTTCGCGTCTTCCAGCACTGCGATGCCGATGAGAGCCGCGACTTCAAGAACGATAAACAAAAGAGTCGCAAAGTAGTCGCCGACAAGACGCAAGAGTTTCGGAATAAGAATGAGCGCGATAATGGTAAGAAGCGCCGCGCCGGTATAGAGCAGGCCAACATACTTTTCCGAGATAAGCGTGGAGAGGAATGATGAGTTTATGTAGACGGGGATGGCGGCGTGGAGCGTAAAAAAGAAACTCACGATATAGATAGTGAGGAGGGGGGAAAGACCTCGGCGAAAGAGTTGTGGCATGAGGGTATTATACCCTATCAGGTACTAAACTTTCCAAAACACAGTTCACAAAAACCAAACCCCAAAGGATAACAAGTTACCTACGGGGCAGGCAAAGCACAATGTCTCAAAACACAAAACGATATAAATTTAGTCGTATACGCTGTGCTATGCTTTTTGCAAGCTGGTAGGTTGGTCCGGCTCTGGACTTGGTATTCCAGATGCCGAGGGTTCGAATCCCTCTACCAGCTGTAGGAAATGGATATCCACAGCATAATGCTTGACTTTATACAGAGGCCTTTGTATACTTCCCGAATACCAAGTCCAGAGCCGGATTTCGAACCTGTCAGCATCCGGAGAAAAAACCGCCTTATAGGCGGTTTTTTCGTTGATATATTCAGGCTTATTGCTACACCGATTACGCTTCCTCAAGAATATCGGAAAGCGTACCTTTTTTATGGGGACTGTTGCCGAATGAGCTTTTTATGCATTTTCCATTAAAAATACGGCTTAACCGCGTCAGCAAAATCGTCAAATTCGGCATTCGGCAACAGTCCCTTATGTGCAGACAGCATAAACTCGCGAAGGGCATCTTCCAGATTTTTCTTTGCGACCTCGGCTGTTTTCCCGCACGAAGCCACGCGCAGTTCAGGGTTGAAGGAAACATATTGTTTCCCCTCTTTGAATACTTGAGCGGTAAAAGTCAGTTGTGGAAGTGATGAGGTCATAGAGAACCTATGTATGCGTCAAGATTGTTCGGTATGAGAGTCAAGAAGGGAGTTTGGGTACTTTTTGTTTGAGCTTTCGCCAAGGCTTCTTTTACTGTTTTTCCAACACCAAGGACAGTTGTCTCGTCAGAAGCCAGAGCCACCCACATGCCCTTATATTTTTTATAGAGTTTTGACCAGTCTTTTTTCATAGTTGCCATTTTATCAGCTTGTGCGTTTTAAGCAATTTACTGTATAATCCTACCCACTTTTGCACCTTTCACCGAATTACCCACGCGTTCAACAAAGAAATTCAGTTGGTCTAGCAAAAAACCTGTAAAATGCCGTCGTTATGCTGGGAACCCTTCTTATCCCCAGTTCGATTGATATTTTAGGAACACTCTGCTATATTAGAGGTGTGCCTGTGGGCGCAAGCCCCGTTCAGCTAAGGTATTCCTAAGCTGAAGGCAGGCATAACAAAGATACCGCCCTAGGGCGGTGTTTTTGTTACTCATCTTCTATTCCCTCGGAAAATAGCTTTTGATTACCGTTCCTTCTTTTTGAGAAAAGCATGGTACTCCAAAAAGTGATGTTGCCGGTCCCCACTTTCCTTAACACAGTTCTTACTTTTGTTCCCCTTTCACCCACTATTGCAACCAGACCCCAGTATTCAACTTCTTTCATTGTCACCGATCCATCTTGTGCCGACTTTTTTCCAATCGGCGTAAGTAATTTTCTGTATTCCTGAATCGTACCGGATTTTTTGATAATTTCTAACGCAAGAGGCAGTAAACGAAGTTTCAACAATTGTTCGCTCTTGTTTCTTTCTCGGCGTGCTGAAAACTGAAGATGGTGGAAACCGTCAGAGTTCAGGACGACGGTGGTTTTAAAATAAGGGTTATAAATTCCTTTTTGAGCAGAATAAGCCAGTCGCGCCTTTTCTTTTATCTGTTTGAAGTAGTCTTCTTCTGAAAGCATGATTTCACTATCATAACTTGTTTATGGGGAATTAAAAGCAACTGTATAAGGCCACCCACTTCTGCACCTTTCATTTTATTTGCCCATGCGCTCAACAAAGAAGTTCAGTTAATATCAATGCCTCGCCTTGTTATAACCTAAACTATCATTATTCGCTCAATCTGTAGCCCATCCTTTTGAAGAGAAACACATATTGACGAGGGGAGTCGTAGCCTAAGTAGTTAAGCTCACCATATACATCTTTTAGAACTGCCAAAAAACTTACGGCATATACCCCTTTCCTTTTAAATCTCTCGCAAAATACTTTTTCACCATTTGATTTCTTAGAAAATAAATTAGGTGAATATACAAACCATTTTTCTAAAGTTTTCATCTTGAAATTCTTGGCAATCCAACTTCGTTTTTCCGTTGCAAATTTCTTTAATAATATGTCAGTAGTTATTTCTTTCCTTGAAGAACTCATACCACCAGGTAACCGTGGGCTTGGCGAAACAGATACCTCCACCCAATAGTAATCTCCCTTTCCATTCGTAGCAAGAAAATCAATCTCTTTACCTCTACCGCCTCCTAACTTTCCTCCTTTTGAATTGAGTCGAGTTTTCTTGCGAACTACGATATTACTCATCACAAAATACTTATGATGACTCTGTAACCAAACATTAACAATTTCTTCAGCTGGATTGATCATAACTATTGGCTAGGGAATTGTACTCTCATTACCATACTGGGGAAGAATACAAAGACTACACTCCAAGAAGTACCGGAGTCACCCCAGTCAGAAGTCTGTTCGAGTTTTGTGGTAGCTGTATGTCTGTCAGGCAAACTCGCCTTCGGCTTACCACTAAATGTGAATCAAATTTCGCGGTTGACTTCCAACGGGGTTATCCCTGTCTTTTTTTAGACACCTAAAAGGACAGGGATAACAATCGGGCGTTTGGCGGTTTTTTGGAAAAGAAAACGGGAAACGGCATCCGTCAGCTGCTCCTTCACATAATCGAAATTTATTGGGTGCATGCCAACCGTCGTCTCTTCCACCGTTTTTTTGATGATGATGCGCGCCTGATGAAGGAGGTCCTGCGATTCGCGCAGATACACGAATCCGCGGGAAATGATATCAGGCGATTTCTTGAGCTTTCCAGTGGAAGAATTTATGCTCGCGATAATCACGAACATGCCTTCCTCGGCGAGCATCTGCCTATCTCGGAGCACGACTTCCTGCATATCTCCGACCGCGAAACCATCAACCATAAGCGGTCCATTCGGCGCCTTTTCCTTTAGCGTAGCGATTGACTTTCCTCCACCTCGAATTTCGATGACCATTGAGTTGTCAGGAATTACGATATTTGATTTTGGAGTGCCGAGTTCCTGCGCGAGTTCCGCGTGAAGTCGAAGCATATAATGTGTGCCATGAAGCGGAATAAAGAATTTCGCCTTGATTTTTTTATGAAGCCATTCAATCTCACCTCGATTACCGTGTCCGGTTGAGTGAATATAAACCTCCGATGTTCGATAATGGAGTATTTTTGTGCCGTGTCGCGCGATGTTATCCTTGAGGTCCTGCACGGCCTTTTCATTGCCAGGAACAATTGAAGATGAAAGTACTACCGTATCATTTTCCGACAGCCGCAACTGCTTGTGGCTTTTATTCGCAAGTCGAGTGAGGGCTGCAAAATCATCTCCTTGGGCGCCGGTTGCGAGTATCACGATGCGGTCGGGTGGGTAACTTGCCATATCGGTCGAGGAGATAATAGTACTTTCTTTGACCTTGATAAGACCGGACGCAATGCAGATATCCACGTTGTTTTTCATGCTTCGGCCTTCAATGACCACTTTTTTGTTATTCACTTCACATGCCTCGATAACTTTGGCGATGCGAGTGATGTGGGACGCGAACATACTCACGATAAGTCGGGTCCTCACCGTTTTTACAATCCCCGCGAGGTTCTCGCCAACGAGATATTCGGGAGTCGAAAAGCCCGGGTTCTCAATGTTAGTCGAGTCGGTGAGCAGGAGAAGATTATCGCTTTTGGAAAATTCCGCGTAAGTTTCTTCTTCCTTCTCGGTCGGTATGCCGTTTCGGTGGTCGAGCTTGTAATCGCCCGGCGTGACGATATTTCCGTAGGGAGTTTCTATGATGATGCCCATCGAATCAGGAATCGAATGTGTCACCCCGAAGAAGCGTACACTCAAGTCCTTGAACTTCACCCTGCCGTTTCCCTCGACGATTTTCATGTCTATCGGAGGAAGGTGCGGAAATTCTTCCTGACGCTTCTTTATCATGAGCGCCGTCAAATTGCGCGTGTACATAGGAGGATTTCCAATACGATTCAGAAGATAGGGAATACCGCCGATGTGGTCGAGGTGTCCATGCGTGATGAATACGGCGCGGATACGGTCTTTGCGTTCTTCGAGATATTTGGTATTGGGGAGGATGAAGTCGATGCCCGGGGTTTTCGCATCATTGAACTGAAGCCCCATATCTATGACGACAATATCATTCCTAAACTCGATAAGAGTCATATTGCGCCCAATCTCCTCGACACCGCCCAAGCAGATTACGCGAATGCTATCTTCTTTAAGCGGCGGTAACGGAACCGATTTTTCCGCGCGCGCTTTTTGGTCACTTACGCTGCGTACCCCGCGCTCCCTACCAGTATGAGAGGAAGCACGCGAAGAAGAATTCCCTTCCTGATGGCGCGGACGACGGAAAGAAGAAAAGGTCCGCGCTCTTCCAGGTCTTACTAGCGGTCGCTCTCCCGCGGCTCCGCTCCTCGAATCCGCCGCGAACTCCTGGCGAACCCCGCGCTCAAAATGAGCAGGTACGCTTGCAGGCGGTCGCCCCGCGCCGCTCCAACTTGTCGCGTTTCCGTGTGGAGAAGTGCGCGGCGAGTTCCATCTTTGACGTTGATTTTGAGCTGTTCTAAAAGCGCTTCCAGAAGCCGTGCTTCCAGGCGCGATATACACTCTTTCGTTTCCAGGCCGTCTATTTCTGTTGTTTCTTCTTGGTTCCATAATTGATTTTGTTAGCGAGACTTTTGAGCTTATAAAATCATTACCCTGTTAAATAAGATTTGAGCCGATTGTGAATAAACATTTTACCGTGGTATGTCTTGAAGTATTGTTCTCGTTGCAGAGCATCTTTTTTGCTTAAACATGCTTCAGAATAGAATTAGTGCAAAAGGCCTGCGGTCTCGAGTTGATGCCACTCTTCCCCTCGCGTGTTGCTCGAATCTTCCTTTCAAGTCCTCCGAAAAGCCAAAGTAAAATTGCTTATCCTTTGCCGAGTGCAAAACGTAGACGTAATACCAATGGTTCATATTGTTCGGAGGACTTGAAAGATTTAACAGGGTGCTCAAAAAATATAGTCGCTCCGCTCCTTATTTTTTGGCAAAGAATGTCCAAACCTTCTCCGTGTTTATGTACCAGTTACTCACATCCAAAAATCGCTCGCTTGGAGTAGTTGTTCTGCTCAAGGTGAATCCCTTTATCTTCTTCGGCAGAACATAAATGAATTCTGGAGAGTATAAAAAGATAGCCGCCTCGTCATCGCTTATAGTTTCTATGGCGCGCGTATAAGCCGAGATTCGTTTTTCGATATCGGTTGTACTCCTGGCCTCTTCAAGCAGTTTGTCTACCTTTGAATTTGTGTACATCGCTACATTTAGGCCGGGGTCGTTGCGCTGTGAGGAGTGCCAGAACGCGAATAGGTCGAGGTCACGGCCTATAATTTCGCCGAAGAGGAGCGCTTCAAATTTACGCGGTCGGATAATATTCTGATTTAGGTCTCCTGACCCGAAGATCTGCATACGAGCTTCCACGCCGATTTTTCGCCACATCTCTTTAAGAAGTTTCGCGCTTTGGAGGAGTTCCTCTGTATCGGAAGTTATAAGCGAAAAGGAAAGCTTCTGAATTTCCTTACCCTTCACCCTCTCTCTAATTCCGGTTTCGGTATTTCTTATCCACTTCCCCTTATCAAGGAGCGCGTTCGCTTCAGCGAGCCGCGCCTCTGACGAAGTTGCCGCGCCCGCTAACATCCGAAGAAAAGTAGGAGGTATCGGTTCCTGTATTGGCACTCCGTAGCCATAAAGTACGCTACTTACGATAGCATCTTTATCTGTCGCAAGATTGAGCGCCCGTCGGACTGCTTTCTCCGCGAGAAATGTCGCGTTATTCTGATTCAAAAATACGGCGAAGACGCGCGGAAGCGGAGCATGTTCGATTCTATACCCCGTTGTTTCAAGACTCATCGCGGTTTTTGGGGTAATTGTATTCACGCTTTCGATTTCTTCGCGTGATAATCCGTCGAGCAAGTCTTTTTCATTTTGATAGAAACGCAGGACGATACTTTCAATGTAAGGCCTTCCGAGCGCATAGTCATTGAACGATGATAGCTCAATATAGAACGGAATCCCTAAATTATTGCGTTTAATTTTTTCTATTTTGTACGGACCACTGCCGACGGCTTCGATGTTAATGGGCGAGAACTGAAATTGTTCCGCGTCCGCTTCTTTCCAAAGATGCTTTGGCAAAATGCCAATTGTGGCGTTTTCAACAAAAGGAGAATAAGGTTGCCGAAGAGTAAACCGTATTTCGCGCTCCCCAATCTTTTCTACAGTTACGCCCTCCCAACTGGCTCGCTTCGGACTCTTTAGGGCCGGGTCCTGCGCTTTTTGTAGAGTGAACAGTACGTCGTCGGAAGTCACTTTCACACCGTCGTGGAATCTAGCGTTTTCTCTTATATAGAATGTATATGAGAGTCCGTCTTTTGAAATTTCATATCGGTCTGCGATGTCAGGAACCAGTTTTCCTTCAGGAGTCGCCTTTAGGAGTCCGGAATAGATTAGAGTCGCGAGGTCGCGGTCAGCGTCAGAAAGCGAAAGCAGCGGATTTATGAATCTCGGAGAACCGATGATTCCTTCTCTTAGTTCGCCACCGGGAGTCGGAATCTCTATGAGAAACATAGCATTCACCTTATATAACAAGCTGGCCGCGCCGATTATAAGCGTAATGACAAAAACCGTGGAAATGAGTTTTTCCACTGGTGAGAAATTCTTAAGAGTGTGCTCCAAAAGTTCTGTCCTGGGGAGACGATACTCTTTTTTAAAGAAGTGTTTCAATTTCACAACGTGAATAGCTTTCTAGCTTATTAGCTTGCTAGCTTTCTAGACAGCAAGCAAAAAATAAGTTTTCTTTCTTACTAAGAAGCTAGTTAGCTAGAAAGCTGACCAGCTATCTAATGAGAAGCGCGACAAGCGCAGAGATAACAAACAAAACCGCAATAACAATACTTGATGTAAAAAGCGTCTTTTCAAACCCGCGCTTGGTATGGAAACCGCTGCTGAAATTATCGCCAAAAGCGCCCCCAAGACCAGCCGCAGACTGTTGTAGCAAAATAGCGCCTATGAGCAATGCTGATAGCCCGATTTGTATATAGGGCAAAACCGAAATAAGAGTCTGCATTCGCGATACTATAGCATAGTGGTAGTTAAAGGCAACTAGCCCTCACTCCACTTAATTGTATATGTTGACTGGACTCGTTATAATATCTCTATAGTTAATGTAGGAGTTTATCTCCGCCAAGTAGATGTATATATGAAAAATGGCACAAAGAATTTAAAATCATCTCCATTTGTTTTGGTTGTCATTATTGTATTAGTTCTACTGGTCGGTGTGGTAATCGCCGATGGCGGAGTGTTTCGCAACAGGGCTGCGACTTTGCCGCCAAGCAATCTTCTGGCGGAAAGCGGAGCGGCGGGAGGCACGCGGGCAATAGTAATTGTCCAGCTTTCCGCGGAAAACTATCCCTCCGCTTCTTTTGACGCGCTTTCCAGTACTCAATATACCTCTTCATCACTATCGTGCCGAGACAAGGCATACAAGGATAATTCCGCTTATGAAACGAGACTGACAAAAAAGAGTTCCTGTATTGCCAATCAAGTGAAGACCTGGCTTCTCGGACAAAAGGCCGGCGCGGCGCAGAACGGAATATCTGTAATTGATTCAAACCTTGATTCTTCAAGAAAAATACTGGCGGTACTTTTGAGAAAACCATCCTCCTTTGCCGTAGAAGTGATGCCCGGAGGCGGTGAGGTGAGTAGCAATTACAACATTGTGTCTGCTCCAAAAATTATGTGCGTGAAAGATAGGGCGGACAATACGACAAGTCCCGAGGTACCAGTTGGAGCGCTTGAAGCGGCCCCGGTTAAGGGATTTAATATTTCCACTCCTAGCCAGGAGGCAGAGATTTTAACCCTGAAAAAGAAAGCGGCGAAATTAATAGGCGAATTTGAAGCTGACCCCAAGAAAGGTACCGCCGACAAAGTGTTTTTCGCGAAGAGTTTGCGGGGACTCCTCAGTCCTCTATCGGGTCGCGCTCTAAGCACAGACTATGCCACAGCGAAGATAACCCATCGCTCATTTCTTAGCCGAGGCGTTTTTATTTCTTTCGCCGCGGCCATGGGGGAGACTTGTGATGGACTACCGGCATGGCTGATCCCCGGTGTGATTGGCGATGATAGGTGGGGCAAGACCACGATAAGTTTTGATGAAATTTCAACAACGGCTTGTATGCCCTACGACGCAATCCTGCGGGATGCGACCGAGGGGATTAGCAAGTACATAAGCAATCTCGAAAAATTGAAGAGTAGCTATGTAACGCAACTAGCTAGTTTCAATAAGCAAATTAAGATGTTGCGAGACAACAATTACTACTGCGACGCTCCGGTAGAAAAAGAAAAGTAAAAGATATCTTTGGTTAAAGATGTCTTGCCAGCGGAAGATTGCTGAAGAAAAAAAGACGCCACTCCGAGAGAGTGGCGTGTGGTGGCTTGAAATCTCTTCTTATTAATGCCGCACCATGAATTTGTGCAGCAGCCAGGCTACACAGATCGTTGCGGTCGAGACCGCAAGCACCAAGGCCGCTTGCGCCAATATGTCCTCTAGAAACCAGCCCAATGCGAAGAGCGAATCGTTCATGTTTGAGAGTGTACCTTGGATTCAGATTCTCGTCAACTGAGAAAACAAAAAGGGGCAGAGAACACACTGTCTCCGCCCCTCGTGGGAAAATCGGACTTATGTCTTATGCCATGATAAGTTCGCGAGTTTCCTTTCTTCGCGAACTGACAAACTGGGCGACCTCCTCCTTGCTCGCAAGAAGTTCTCCCTCCTCGTTTGTCGGTTGAAACGGCTCTTCCGGCATCCCTGCTGGTCGCGGACGTGGGTCCGGACACTGTACCTTTCGTCCATCCGGCATCCGCTTGTAAAACCGACGACGGTGAGTTAAATCCAGACTTTGAAATTCCGGAGCCAGTGGATCTTTTTCAACTCCGCGTGGATACACCGCATGTAATCCTTGCGCTGTGTCAGCTATGATTACACGCCTCTGATTCCGTGAAGTGGGTTCCCCTTTGTAAAATAGGAACTCCACCACCTCAAAGACCGGCCGTGAGGCAATCCTCTGCTCGATTTTCGCGTAGGAATCTTCGAAGTCCCATGCGACAACCTCCGCCATGCGTCGCAATGTCTTTTTGCTCGGAGTCACTTCCAACTTGTACTCCACTCGAAGGACACATGCGATATTCGACCCCTTCTGTGGGACGAATGCTAGGATGGGCGCGTTAGGCCCAAACTCCGGAGCGTTCCAACCCTCGACCAGAAAATGCCGGGAGTCGAGGGAAAAGTCCGCCTCCACCGGCTCTCCAGAAATTTTCACTCCGCCTAAGTTACCTTGCGCGTCAAACCACTGCACCACGCCGAATCTAATTTCAGATTTCATTTGGTTTCGAATGTCAAGAGCGCGTTTTTGAGAATCAATTTCGATTTGGCTTTCGCCATATTTCCTGCACGCCAGGAAAATCACAAAGACGCACCATGTTGCTATCAGCAAGATATCATATCCACTTACCTCTGTCAAGTTTGCATACTGCGCAAAAACCGTTATAATTGCGCACGCTTATACCCTTTTTTATGGGGCTATTTCATAACAAATAGTCAATTTTATCAGTTCGCGTAAGAAGCGGTTAGCGGTTAGCGGTTAGCGGTTAGTAACAAGCTCCTAAATTTACTAAACGCTAAACGCTGTACGCTCAACGCTA
The DNA here is from genome assembly GCA_001003605.1 of Parcubacteria group bacterium GW2011_GWC2_48_17. GTDB lineage: Bacteria > Patescibacteriota > Minisyncoccia > Phycocordibacterales > UBA10002 > UBA10002. The sequence goes on along the minus strand of LCPL01000012.1, from coordinate 2,438 downwards.
TGTAATGTATGGCAAAAAAGGTAACTTCAAAGAAACCATCGATAACTACTGATACACACGGTAGTTTCAAAGTCCGTCCCTTGGGTGACCGCGTGCTGGTTCGCGAGCTTAAAAAAGAAGGTGAAAAAGTTGTATCAGGTATCATCATCCCGGAATCCGCGGGTGATGACCGCGGAGCCCGGAAAGGCGAGGTGGTGGCGGTTGGCCCTGGAAAGTATGATGACGGAGTGCTTGTTCCGGTGGGCGTTAGAATTGGAGATAAGGTACTCTTTCAATGGGGCGACAAACTTGTGATAGACGAAGTTGAATATGAAATGGTGGCGGAGTCCAGTATTTTAGCAATCATTAAGTAGCTAGTTAGCTTTCTAGCTGATTAGCTTCTTAGGGGCAGTCCTAGCAAGCTAGTAAGCTAAAAAGCTAGTAAGCTTTTTACGAAGTATGAGTAAAACTATTCTGTACAACGAAGAAGCGCGGCGCGCTTTGAAGCGTGGCGTGGACGCCGTCGCGAATGCGGTGAGAATCACGATTGGTCCGCGGGGGCGCAATGTCGTGCTTGAAAAAAGCTACGGAGCTCCGACAATCACGAACGACGGCGTCTCCATCGCCAAAGAGATTTCGCTCAAAGACAAATTTGAGAACATGGGAGCCGAGATTGTGAAAGAAGTCGCGGAAAAAACCAATGATGTCGCCGGTGACGGTACTACAACAAGCGTTATCCTGACGCAGGCCATTGTTTCCGAAGGGCTCCGCCAAACCACAATGGGGGTAAATCCGATGGGCGTGCGCGTCGGCATAGAGCGCGCGGCTGAAAAAGTCGTTGACGCGCTTCGCCTCGCCGCGACGCCTATCAAGACGAAAGAAGAAATTAAGCAGGTTGCTACTATCGCCGCTGAATCGGCCGAGCTCGGCGGGAAAATAGCCGACACCATCGGTAAGGTCGGCAAGGACGGCGTGGTTACAGTTGAGGAATCCCAGTCGGTCGGCATTGAGTACGAGGTGGTAAAGGGACTGCAGTTTGATAAAGGATATGTGTCGCCGTACATGGTCACTAACGCCGAGCGCATGGAAGCGGTGCAGGAAGACCCGGCGATTCTCATTACGGACAAAAAGATTAGCGGCATTAAAGAAATTTTGCCGCTTCTTGAAAAACTCGCGCAGACCGGCAAAAAAGACCTTGTGGTCATAGCCGAAGATATAGAAGGCGAGGCGCTCACGACCTTCGTCTTGAACAAGCTTCGCGGCTCGTTCAATGTACTCGGGGTAAAAGCGCCCGGTTACGGTGACAGAAAGAAAGACATACTGCACGATATCGCGGTGACTGTGGGCGCGCAGGTGGTTTCTGAGGAGCTGGGACTCAAATTTGAGACCGTGAAGCTTGACGTGCTCGGTTCCGCGCATCGCGTGATTGCGACCAAAGACGATACCACGATTGTTGGCGGAAAAGGAAAGAAGTCGGAGATTGACGCGCGCCTCGCCCAGCTTCGAAAGCAACGCGAGCAGGAAGATTCCAAGTATGATATTGAAAAGCTGGATGAGCGCATCGCTAAACTCTCTGGCGGCGTCGCGGTCATCCGCGTCGGCGCGGCGACCGAGACCGAGATGAAATATTTGAAACTCAAGATTGAAGACGCGGTGAACGCAACGAAGGCGGCTATCGCGGAAGGCATCGTCTCCGGCGGCGGCGTCGCGCTCATCAAAGCGGCGCAGAAGGCAAAACACTGGATTGAAAACGAGAAGAACAAGGCAAAGAACGAAACCACTAAGGAATTTGAAGTTGGATTCAATATAGTCATAAAGGCGCTTGAAGCTCCGCTTCGCCAGATTGCGGTGAACGCCGGAAAAGATGACGGCTCGGTGATTGTTGAGGAGGTAAAGAAAGGCCGGGGCAACTATGGATATGACGCACTCAAAGATGAAATGGTGCCTGATATGGTTGAGGCGGGAATAGTTGACCCTGTCAAAGTCACTCGTCTCGGCGTGCAAAACGCCGCGTCAGCCGCCGCAATTCTCCTCACGACAGAAGTTGCCGTGGCGGAAGAACCAAAAGAAGAGAAACCAGCAATAGGAGGAGGCATGCCGGGGGGAGGAATGGACTATTAAGAAGCTGTTAGCTTTTAGCTGATAGCTTTTAGGAAAAGAAAAAATACAGCACTACCGCCCCGACCAGAGTCGGGGCGGTAGTGTTTTAATTCTGATTTTGATACAATACGGATATGAAAAAACATTCACAAAAAGAAGAAACGCACACTTCTACCGACTTAAAACGCTATCTTGGAATCCTTCATGAGGAACATATGAAAGCTATTAAAGGCATGGGGGAGCACTTTATTGATGTGAATCGTAGATTAGCGAAGCCCTAACCACCGCCTCCGGCGGTGACTGAACACAAGGTTCTACCGTTGCGTTAAAATATCATAGCTCCAGTCTGGAAGGCACTA
>LCPL01000011.1 GCA_001003605.1 Parcubacteria group bacterium GW2011_GWC2_48_17 | reverse complement strand
GAGAACCAAAAGGCTAGTCTACGACTACAGGTAACATTAACAATTCATGCCTTCTAGGCTGGTGTTCATGCCACCGCCTTTGGCGGTGGTCGTTGACTTGACCGTGTTGAAAGAACGCAGGAAAGTCATACGGAAATGATTGGGAAGGTGGCGGAAGACCTTGAAGTCGTAAAAACAGACCTCAATGTCGTCAAATCGGATATTGAAGTTATAAAGTCCGATATCGGTGTTATCAAAACCGACCTGAAGCAAAAAGTTGATAGAAGTGAATTTGCGGTACTCGAACGCCGTGTCCTGCGGCTTGAATCAAAAGTCAGATAACTATGTCTCAAACTCAAAAAGGCTTCGCGCCGCTCGTTTGGGTCATCATCACCGCCATTCTTCTCGGCGGTGGATATGCGGTGTATCGAAATTACCAACAACCAACGACCGACAACAACAGGAGTTTAGAAGTGGCAGAAACAAAGGACTGGAAGACCTATCGCAATGAAAAGTACGGGTTTGAGTTTCAGTACCCACCTGGTTGGTTTTCTAAAGATAATCTTTACCCGTATAATGAATTTAGTGGGCGTAATCAATTTCTTATCTGTCTTAACCCAGAGAATGTTGGCCATGGTGATTGTTATGGCACCCTCTCAGTGAATTGGCCGGTTTCGATTCAACAGTGGTACGATGGATTCAAAAGATTATACGAAAATGAAAAAGGTGTGTTGTCAGTCGAGGAGTCGGAGGTATATGTGTCGGGAACAGAAGCCAGACTTCTTTCGGTAAAATCTGCTAGAGGTTTCGGCCACAGCGCTTATTGGGAGTACGATAATCATGTTTACGACTTCAAAATGTACGCTGGTAATGAGGATGTGTTTTTCAAAATCCTCTCCACCTTCAAATTCACAAAATAAACCCACGAAAACCCGATTTTGTGCTATACTTCATTTTGTCGATTCTTTCTACTTACTACTAGCTACCTTCTACTAACTATGTCCCCTATCTATATCGGCATTATAATACTCGTCCTCCTCGTGCTATGGGTCGTATTCGCCTACAATCGCTTTATTACGCTCGTCAATCGCGCGAAGGAAGCGTGGTCTGACATTGATGTTCAGCTTAAGCGTCGTTACGACCTCATTCCAAATCTTGTTAACACTGTCAAAGGATACGCGGCGCATGAATCAACCGCGTTTGAAAAAGTAACGCAGGCACGCGCGGCGGCGATGGGTGCGGGGAACCTCGCCGAGAAGTCGCAGGCGGAGCTTGGACTTACCGGAGCTTTGAAGTCTTTGTTTGCGATTGCGGAGGCGTATCCTGACCTCAAAGCGAACACGAACTTTCTTGAACTTCAGCGCGAGCTCTCTGACACGGAAAATAAAATCCAGGCGTCTCGCAGATTCTACAACGGCAATGTCCGCGACCTCAACACCGCGGTTGAAACTTTTCCGAACAACCTTATCGCCAGTTTCTTCAAATTCACCAAGCTTGAATTCTTTGAGCTTGAGGCGGATGAGGCGGCAGCCGCGAAAAAACCAGTCAGCGTAAAGTTCTAATCGGATGAAAAAACCGGCGTCAAAGCAAAATATGAAAAGAAGCTACTCCGGCGGCGATGTAAAACGCTACCTCGGCATTCTTAAAGAGCATTTTGACGACAAAGTAGCAGTCGTCTCGGAGCAATTTGTAGATGTACGAAGGGATATTGCGGGGGTCAAGTCAACGCTTGATTCCCACACCCAAATTCTTGATTCCCACACGGAAAAACTCAATTCTCACACGGGGAAATTGGATTCTCATACGGAAATGATCGGGAAAATCATGACAGATATCGAGATTCTCAAAGGAGATATGAGCGAGGTGAAGAATGACTTAAAGCAAAAGATTAATCGGAACGAGTTCGTTTCCCTGGAGCGTCGCGTCCGCCTCCTGGAATCAAAAGTTAAGTAGTTAGCATAGTGGGTGAAGTTTAACCCTGGTCGGGAAACTCTTTCCAATCAGTGGTCAGCAGATTTGTTTGTGATTTTATTCATACTTCATACTTCATAATTCATTTTCCTAATGTCTTCTCTCTACACCCATCAATCTCAAAACACCCGAAAGACATGGCTTCTCATGTCGGTCTTTTTCATCATCATCATCTTTCTCGGGTGGTTTTTGAGCCAGTACTACGGTAATCCAGTTATTCTATACGGGTTCTTTATTTTTAGCGTCGTAATGAATATCGCGAGCTACTGGTGGTCGGATAAGATTGTGCTAAAGATGAGCGGGGCAAAACCCGCAAGCCGCGAAGAGTTCTTCGACCTCTACACGGTAACGGAAAATCTTTCTATCACTGCAGGGCTTCCTCTCCCGAGAATTTATGTGATTAACGACCCCGCGCCAAATGCGTTTGCAACAGGCCGTAACAAAGAACACGCGGTAGTTTGCGCGACCACCGGACTGCTTCAGATTCTAAATCGGAGCGAGCTTGAAGGCGTCATTGCGCATGAGCTCTCCCATATCGGCAATCGCGACATTCTACTCTCAACAGTAGTGGTCGTACTCGTCGGATTCATCACGCTTCTCGCTGATTTCTTTATGCGGTCAATGATGTGGGGAGGCGGCAATAGGGAACACAAAGCAGGCGGGCAACTCGGCACGATACTGATGCTTATTGGCGTTGTGCTTACCATTCTTTCTCCAATCATCGCCACTCTCATGCAACTTGCCATCTCAAGAAAGCGCGAATTTCTTGCAGACGCCTCTGGTGCGCTTTTGACCCGCTTTCCCGATGGGCTTGCCTCGGCTCTACAAAAAATATCGGAGTACTCACGGCCCATGCTAAAAGCCAACCACGCGACCGCGCATCTCTTCATTTCAAATCCTTTCGGACGACGCGCGAATGGCTCAATCGGTTTTTTCACCAAAATCTTCTCGACTCATCCGCCAGTTGAGGAGCGCGTCAAAGCACTTCTCGGGGAACACACAGTAGCCCAGTAAATCCCTACGATCGTAGGTATTTACTGCTCGCACACTCATTATGGATGAAGGACAACCCACATTCTCATCCGGTCCACAAGCGCTTCAATGGAAGCGTCTAAGGCGTCTTAACTTGGTGGGGGCTCGTTTGGAATATCTTACGCGCGTCACGCTGTTTGACCGCTTTTTTGCCGCCACACTCTTGCGGCTCTTGCCGCGTTTCATCTCTCCGAATCGCATTACAATATTCCGATTTATCTCCATTCCTTTCATTCTTTTTCTTTTACTCTCCGGCTATAATCTCGCTGGAACGATTCTTTTTGTCATATCCGCTCTTTCGGACGCGCTTGACGGCGCGCTCGCGCGCACCAAACATCGCATCACCAAATGGGGTATTGTCGCCGACCCCATCGCCGACAAACTACTCATCGGCTCTGTCGCGCTACTTGTTGTTGGGAAGGAACTGGGCTGGCCGCTTGTCGCGGCGCTTGTCGCAATAGAACTTATTCTTGCCGGCTCGGCCTACTTCCGCTACCGCGGGAAGCTCATGCCCGCCAAAACAGTGGGAAAGATTAAAATGACCTTGCAGTGCGTTGGCGTCGGTTTTGTGCTTCTGTACGGCATTATTCCGGATCCGTTAATCCTTATACTCGGGGCGTACATTCTCTACGCCGCGGTTCTCTTCGGCCTGCTGAGTCTCTTCGTGTACCGCTCCGTATAAGTTGAAAGTTTAGAGTTAAAAGTTTAAAGTAAGGCGGATGGCTAAACGGTTTGTGGGGCAAACCGTCGCCCGTGCCCGTCTAGCGGGATTAGGGAGGGTTCGCATAGTGGTCTAGTGCACATGCTTGGAAAGCATGCGTGGGGCAACCCACCGAGAGTTCGAATCTCTCACCCTCCGTTTTGAGTCCGCGAAAAACGGTGTTTTTTGGACGAAGTTCGAACATTCTTTGAGCAAAACCCCCACTAAGGAAGCCGGCCCCGCCACTGCGCGCCTTGCTCGCCATACCACAGAAAAATACTCTTTGCTCTTTTTATTTTGCCTGCCGGTAGGCATGGCGCGCGCCGGATTTCTTTTTCTCCTAATGAAAAGAGTATTTTTCTGTGACGTCCTGCTTCTTCGAGCAGAACGGCGGGGCTGTCCACTTTTTGATTTCGCTCGGACATGGCGGAATTCTCCCCAACCCTCTTCCTTTTTGCCCCCTGATTGCCTGCCCGCCTCTGGAGGGGGCTTCGCCCCCAAACTTTTGGACGGACGGATTTTTCGGCAGTGGCTAAATGCACAAATATATTGTATCCCATTTTGGGATTATACCACAATAGGATATATCATAGAAATATATATGAGCAAGTCCGTTTACTCAAAAGACTACAAAGACATCATAGAACGCTTGAAAACAGCGCGTATTGAGGCTGGGCTTGCCCAGCAAGATGTTGCTGATAAACTTGGCAAACCACAGTCGTATATCTCAAAAATCGAGTCCGGCGAAAGACGGCTTGACGTGGCAGAAATAAAGAAGTTTGCCACTATCTATAAAAAAGATGTTTCCTTTTTCATAAAATAATATGACGAAACGAACAAAAAGAGATTGGCATCCCAATTTTAAAAAATATATGAAGTTTATTTCTGAACACCCGAATTATGCGGGTATGCCTTTTTTATACAAGAAAGACGGATCTATTCGTTGGGTAGTAACTAGGAACAGTGAGGCGGGACAGGCTAGGTTTACTAAAAGGTGATGCTTGGATATCAAAAACCGCTCGAGCAATACATCCAACAGGAGAAAAACCCTGTCAAATTTGCGGAAATGTTATGAGTCTAGATTATATTTACCCGAACAAACGCAACTCTATGAGTCCTGGAGCTATGAGTAATGCTCCGGATCGTTTGGATGGTTATCATACTTATAATCTATGTTGCCGAAGCAAACAGGACACGGGAAGGCATAAAAGTAATCTTGCCCGCTATGGGGAAGATAGACGTGCTTATGAAAATTGGTCTGAAGGAGATTGGAAGGCCGCGAGCTGGCTGATGAAAGAATTTCAAAAATATGGTGTTAGTCCTGACCACCTCGGACCCATTTCACTTGGTTTCAACCATAGACCGAAATTCAGACCGCTGACTAGAGCGGCTAATTCTGCACGAAACAACAGAATGACATTTGAAGATATAAAACTACTTCTCGTAGAGGAGATAACCGAACCAATTATATCTGCCCACTCAAAAAGCATTTGGGACCTACTTAAAAATAAAGTTAGAAACGATACAGATGCATTAAAACTCGGAAAGCTGATGCGCGAAAATATGCATCATATCCTTTCAATATTTTCGTATCTTGCCAAAAAAGGTTATAAAGATTTTTTGATTAGGAATTTTTTACATCCAGAATATGCAAATTATTCAATAAAGTTTGAGATTTTTGATCCAAAAACTGGAACATATAAAGAAATGATAAAGACTAGCGGAACAAAAAAGCAGTATGCAAATAATGCAAAGAGGTACATAAGAATTTCGCTTGAATCATTGAAGCAGTATTCTCTGAAGAAAAACAGGAACTTAAAGAAATGGCTCAATGATGATACAGAAGAAAACCTTGCTCAAGTTGTTAAATACCTTGAGAGTGGAAACGAAAAGAAAGCTCTGTCAAAACTTTTTGAAACATTTGAGGTTGTTGCCAAACATCTCTCTACAAAATTTAACTAAAAAGCTTAATGTATTCCTGCGGAGAAAGTAATCCTCTAACAAACTTTTGAAAAAAATGTGTTGGTTTCGTTGTTATTTTAGTCGGGGTATATTGATCACCAACCTCGGTGTTAAATAAATCACCTATCGCGTTTTGTGTAGTAATATAATCTTTCTCGTCACAAATAAGAGGATTAGGAAAAAATGCTTCAGGATTTCCTTGTAAAGATCCAATTATAACAACTCGCTTTCTTTTTTGAGGTACGCCAAACTTAACAGCATGTAGCTTATGCCCAACTACAGAGTAACCTAATTCCTCAAAATTACTTTTGACTTCCTCATAAATCTTACCGCCATTTATGGTCATAATACCCTCTACATTCTCCAACAAAAAAACCTTCGGTTTAAGTTTTTTTACAACATTTACAAACTCTTTATACAGAAGATTACGAGGATCATCTATCATCCTTTTTCCTGCATGAGAAAAGCCCTGACAAGGTGGCCCCCCGACAACTATATCGACTTTATCATTTTTAGATTTTTCTAAAATTTCCTCCTGAATTTTCTTATTAGAAATATCACCTTCAATTAAAAGAGTGTCTTTGTGATTAGCTCTGTATGTTTCGCATGCTTGTTTGAAATTATCATTAGCAACAACAATATTATATCCAGCCCAACCAAAACCGAGGCTTAACCCGCCCGCACCACAAAAAAGGTCAAGTAAATTTTTTGTTTTTGTCCTTTTTTTAATTTGAGTTGCGATAGAGAAAGCAAGTAATGGAGGGACTGCATTACCAATTTGTTTACATAAAGAACCCTTTGATCCTTGAAAAATATAATCATCCGGAAAAGATTGAAACCGCGCTGCTTCACGAGCGCTTATCACACGATCGTGAATAGGATGAATGTATGTACCGTTCCCCGGACGATTAAAATATGTGGTTATTGTATAGCTAGGTTTCTCAAAAGAAAGGCGTCCATATAAAGTAGTTCGCCCTCCAGACACTCGTATCTGTTCAAGTCTTTTGGATGGAATATTAAGAGGAATATTTTTCCAGTTTCCGCCAGGCGGAACAGACTTAACCATTCTAAGATCGTTTTTACTAAGCGAATAAGTTATGTGATTATAGACCATAAGCAAATAGACTTTCTTTTTGTGGCTTAGAGATAAAACTGACTAATTTTTCATGTTTTCCTAATACATAATTTATCTCTTCTTCGTTTAATCCGTATAACTCAAATACTTTTGTATTTAACTTGTATACATTTTCCCGATCATCACTATTTTTAATAAGAGAAACCAATTTCTCTATTTCTTTTCTATCAGAAATTGAAGGCATAACAATTGGTAATTCTGCTAGTTCGTAATTACTAATGTGATTATTTGAATTTGTTATTTTAAATCTCCAGTTCAGCAACATAGAATTGAGTATTCCTAATAAATAATCAAGACCAACTTCTTGATTCCCAAAGAGAGAGTCATCAAATGTAAGAAAATTACAAGAATTACCCAAAACAATATTTTCAGGTATTTTAGTAAACTTCAAACGTTTTTCAAGATGAATGTTTGATATTTGCTGACAAACTAGTCTTTCTCTTGAAATATATTTATTTTTCTCAGCTGTTCTTTTTATAAATTTTTCATCAGTAAAGAATTCGCCCAGTGTATAAGAAAATTCACTTACATTATTTCCTCTCAGAAGCGGTAGGGTTGTTCTTTCTTTTGTTATAAAACCCTTGTCCAAAGTCAGGTCTAGTTCTCCTCGAGCATTACAAACTGAAGATAAGCTACGAAGTTTTGGAAATGCGTTTAATTTTTGTAAAATTTTCCACCCGATTTCATTTTCTATAACAATCGGTGCAGTTTCGCTTATTTGTTCGATATGTTCAATATTTACTTCAACCCCCTCATTGAGAAAGTCCTTTTGACTAACTACTTTCGGATTGATTCGTATAATATTTCCTGGCTCTTTTTTATCTAAAGCAAAGAAGCAAAAAGCCTGAGATATATCCGGAAAAAATTCGTTTTTCTCAGGAATTATGTAAATCTTAAATAGCTTGTATTTATTTATTATTCTTTTTCTAAGAAGCTCGCTCTGCTTGTCATTAAGCAACGTAATGGGAATAATCGCACCAACCTTACTTGATTGATGTGTATAATTTTCAAGGATTTCTTCCAAAAAAATCTTATAGTAATTAAGTGTTCCTTGATTAAATTTATAGACATTGTTTGTTCTGATAAAGTCTAGAACACCCTTGATGTCAAGCGCGTGTTGATTTGAATTTAACTCATCTTTATATTTGTTGCCGTTTGCCTTAAGTAATTTATAAGGAGGATTTGTCAAAACTACATCAAAACCCTTAGTAATTCCAAAAATGTCCTTTGGATTTACTTTTTTGATTTCTTCACCCCGACTATCAAACAAAACGTCGCCCTTAAAGTAATTTTTTGAATTTATTTTTATTGATAAACCGTATTTAGATTTGATATAAAGGGGCAGTAGTTTAACAAGAAGATCAATGGCTTCACCGTCAATATCTGAGAAGTAAATTTGATCAATAAATTTTTGAAAAGCTTTAGAATCAAGCCTTCCAACTCTTCCCAACACTTCATCAATGTAAGCAATTACAAAAATGCCCGTACCCGAACATGGTTCGTAGAAACTCAATCCCAAAATATCTTTATTATCTGACTCGCTGAGGCTCTCTTTAGCGATTAAGCGGGCGATTGAATAATCGGTATAATAAATACCAAAATGCTTTCTTTTATCTGTGTTTACAATTTTTTCAGACTCCGCATGCTTCTGGTGTAACAATCCAATTAACTGATAAATTTTTAATGGGTCAATTTTATTTTCAGTTTGTAAACTTTTATAGAGTAGCTCATCTGTTTGATTGTCTAATCGTGGATTGTTATCAAAAAAGCTAAAAAGTCTTGTTAAAAGATTTTGTGAATCTGAATAGTAAGAACAAAATGAATTATAAATTTTAAATATTTCGTTCATAGATTATAGATTATTATACAACTAAACTAGAGTTCCCGCCTAAGCACACCAACGACCTTGCCCTGTATTTCCACATTGGTTTCATAAAACGGCTTCATATACTTATTCGCCGGAACAAGTTTTATTCGCTTTTTCTCTCTGTAAATTTTCTTGAGCGTAACCGCGTTTCTATCGGGCAAATACACAACTGCTTTTTCTCCGTCATCAACTGTTTGCTGTTCACGAACAATTACAACATCGCCATCCGATATACCCTCCTCAATCATACTTGTTCCAGCAACTTTCAAGGCATAGTAATTTGCGCCTCTTGAAAGCATACTACGTGGGACTTCTATCGGTTCAGGATTTCTGATTGCTTCAATCGGCCCTCCGGCGGCGATAAGTCCCATAAGTGGAATTTCTACTAAGTCTCTTTTTTGATCGTTGAACGCTTGAATCGAACGCCTTTTGCCTTTGTCCGCAGAAAGCAAATTTTTCTTTCGCAGATAGGAAATGTGTTGGTGAATTGTCGGAATAGAAACCCCAAAATTCTCGGCTATCTCGCCAAGAGAGGGAGAGTAGTCTTTCTCCTTTTGAAATTTTGTAACAAATTGTAGGATTTCAGCTTGCCGTTTTGACGGCTTGCCTGACCCCATTGACTTCTTTTCCATACCTAGAGTATACTACCTAAAGATAACCTAAACAAGAGAAGTTATCCCCAACTAATATTATCAACAACAATATGCAACTAAACTGGACAGAGCGTATTCCGCTCACAAAATCGGGTGTTTCGAGAATAAAAGCCGTAGCCGGAGTCTATCGTCTTATTTATCACGACGCCCAAAAAGATAAATACCTTATCTACTATGTCGGTCAGGCTGAAGATTTGAACGAACGACTCGGGCAACATCTTTCAGACACAGAAACTAGCAAGTGTTGCCAAGGCTATCTTAGCGACTACACCTACTATTTGCACGCCGCGGCTATATCGCGGCAAACTGATCGAAACGGAACCGAGGTCGCGCTTTATAATCACTTTAAGCCGACCTGTGTCGAACGGATTCCTGACGTAGAACCGATAGAAATTAATTTTGATTAAACTATGACAAGAGTTAAAGTAAAGAAAATTATTGATGGCGACACTTTCGAGGATACCCGCCATCGTTTCTTTCGTCTGGCAGAAGTTGATGCGCCAGAAAAGAAAGAGCGTGGCTACAACAAGGCAAAAGAGGCCTTACAAAACATGATTGGAGGAGAGGAACTTATCGTAAAAGAACTTGCCCAGTCATACGGAAGAAAAGTGGTGGAAGCAAGAATCCCCGGTGAGAAAACCACCGTCAATACAAAAATGAAACGGAAAGTATAATCTAGCCGCCGAAAATTCCGTCCGTCCGAGCGAGGGCATGGCGGAAGGGAGGTTTGGGGGGAATTCCGCCCGCCGAGCCCAGTCAGTTCCGTTCGGATATTTTCAAACAGACACCGCCAGTTAGGAAATGAAGTCGTTGGCTCGCCCGTTACCTGCCCGTCCGGCAGGCGGGCGCGGGCTCGCCAGCCGTTTTTCGGGGAAATTTCAAGCCGTTTTGAATTCAGTAAGGCCAAAGGCGGGCTTTTCTTTTCGGAATTGAAATAAATCATATTATTTGATAGTATGATACTGATAGTGTATCAAATCATTTTAATACTATCAAGATACTGAAAGTATGGCAACTGGAAACAATATAGGTGAAAACATAAAGAAACGCCGGACAAAATTGGGGCTTTCGCAAGAGGATTTTGCCCAAAAGTCGGGCGTGAAATACACTACACTTACCAAGATTGAAACTGGGGTTATTAAAAAACCCTCCGTACTTTTAATGGCAAGAATTGCGAAAGCCCTCGGCGTTTCTATTGAGGATTTATTAAAATAATTATGGATTACGAATTTCAAAGGCACAGATCGGATAAAATCCCTAGGGAAAAAGTTTTAGAGGAGCTTGAGAAGGTGGCTCGTAATTTTAATTATCGCGAGTTTAGCTCCGATGAATTTAACGATGTTTCTAAAATTAGCCCTGGGACAGTAAAAAATACATTTGGCTCTTGGCATAAAGCTCTAACCGCTCTCAAAGACAAGCTCCGCGAAAAGGACCTGGATTTATCGCCTCGAAAATCTAGAAGTAATTTATTGAATCCAACAGAAGAACAGCTTCTTGAAGAAATGGATAGGGTATGGAAAAAATTGGGCCATCGCCCATCTTCCACAGAATGGAAAAACTCAAACCCCGCTTTTAGCTACGGAACATATCGTTATAAGTTTAATGGCTGGTCAAATGCTTGTCTTAAATTTATTGAACACAAAATGGGCGGGAGCATAGTTGTTGAACCAATGACTGAAAAAACAGCGGAGACCGATACACGTGTTATCGCTGAAGGAAAAGCACAGCATGTAAAAATTAGTTATTCGAGAAATATCCCGATGAGTATGCGAATTCGTGTCTTAGATAGGGATAATTTCCGTTGTGTTTTCTGTGGCAGAAGCCCCGCGACAGATTTAGGCATTAAACTACACATAGATCACATAGTACCTTTTTCAAAAGGCGGAAAAACCACACTTGAAAATCTACAAACGTTGTGTCAAGAATGTAATCTGGGGAAAAGCGATAAAGAAAATATCGGTTCAGAAATTTGCCGGCAAAGAAAAACTTGAAAAAATGTTAAAGTAATTTTATGAAACTTGGTATCATTTTACAGTCAAACAAACCGGAGCACGCATGGAATACATTCCGCCTCGGAATTACCGCGCTTAAAGCCAATCATCAAGTGGAGATTTTTCTGATGAGTGAGGGCTCGGAATTAGACACTATTCCAGACAGTAAAGATTTTGATGTTTCGGTAAAAGTGGCGGAATTCAAAGAGTTGAAAGGTGAAATCTACGCTTGCGGCTCTTGTCTTAAAGTGCGTGGCAAGGGAGAAAGCAAAATTTGCCCCGTTTCCACGATGCCCGATTTATTAAAAATGGTTGAAAGGTCGGACAAGGTTTTGGTGTTTGGCTAACTTAATAAAATATGAAAAAACTTATTTTCACAATTCTTGCGCGCAGATGATGGGCGCCCGCCTGCCGGACGGGCAGGGATTTTCCAATTCCTCGGCGGATTGGGACGCGGTTGTTGAACACACGCTCCGCGAAGAACAGGAAGGTAAAGAGGTTTGGGATAAACTCCAAGCAAAGGAGCTTACTTGCGAGAATTTGAGCGATGAGCAATTCGGAGTTCTCGGCGAATACTTTATGGGGCAGATGGCCGGAGATTCGCACGCGGCAATGAACGCGATGATGATACAGACGCACGGCGAAGAGGGAGAAGAGCAGATTCACATCATTATGGGCAAACGGCTTTCTGGATGTGATACTTCTGCGGCATTCTCTTCTGGAGGTAGTAGTTGGATGCCCATGATGAATATGATGTGGGGAGGGTGGTCGTCTCCCTTTGGCAGTAATAATTCAACAAACAATATGATGAACTTTGGATTCGGGTCTTTTGGTGGTTTCGGCTGGATATTTATGATCCTTTGGTGGGTATTGATAATCGCTGGCATTGTCGCGCTTATCAAATGGCTCACGAGCCAATCGCGTGGCACTTACAATCGTGAGAAATCCGCGCTTGAGGTTTTGAAAGAACGATACGCCAAGGGGGAGATAGACAAGAAGGAATTTGAGGAGAAGAAAAAGGATTTGGCTTAGAATTTGCCGCCAAAAAAACTTGAAATTGTTAATGTGCGGCGCCCGCCTGCCGGACGGGCAGGGAGCCGCTACGGATTTTATTCAACCCCCACCCGATCCGCGCGAAGTACGGCGAGCAAACTCCGTCCGAGCCATTTCAAGAATACGCTGTTTTTGATGGAGTTTCGCCGCTATGAAATCATCTGAAAAAAGGATAGAACTTTGCGCGTTTCCAGACCGGATGGATAAGAAAGGGAACATTATCCTCACGCCGATTGGGTTGGCAAAGAATACGGTGAAAAGGCCAACGCTTACCGGCTGGAAAGAGCTTGTGACAGAGATTGTGCTTGACCGGAAATACGCAAAAGGACTCCACGGCGTTACCGACTACTCGCATGTGATTATTATCTACTGGATGGGCGCGGAAAAAGAGTGCCACTTAAAGCATCATCCGCAAGGAAGAGGAGATGTACCGTATGGAGGCATTTTTGCGTGCCGATGTCCGCAACGGCCGAACCGTCTTGCCATGTCCACCGTGAAATTGCTCTCGCGCACAGGCAATCGCATTAGGGTGAAAGGACTGGATATTCTTGACGGCACCCCTGTTTTGGACATTAAGCCTTACACACCGCACTACGACCGCGTGAACGGCGCCACTGTTCCCGCGTGGGTCAATCGGCTGGTTTTTTAGCCCAGTGCATAATGGCGCTATACTTCCACGCCAACTTTGCGTAAAAGGCGGCGTGGGGGTATACTTTCGCACACATATGATACGTTTGGGACTAACGTTTGATGATGTACTTCTAGAACCGCGGAAAACTTCCGTCAATCGGCGGGATACGAATGTTCTGACGCGCCTTACTAAAAAGGCGCGTCTTGCTATCCCGCTCCTCTCGGCCGCTTCCGATACGGTGACGGACGCGCGGTTTGCGATTGCGCTGGGAAAACTTGGCGGCATGGGAGTGCTTCATCGGAATTGCACGCTGAAGGAGCAGGTGGAAATGGTAATGGAAGTCCAGAAGACAGGAGTTTCGGTCGGAGCCGCTGTTGGCCCGAAAGATGTAGCCCGCGCCATCGCGCTCGCTGAGGCGGGAGCTTCGGCTATTTTTATAGACTGCGCGCACGCGCACGCGCCGGGAATTATCGCCGCGGCGAAAGAAATGAAACGCAAAATAAAAGCCCAACTCATTGTCGGAAATATCGTTACGAAAGAAGCGGCGCAAGATTTTGCCGCGGTCGCCGATGCCTTTAAAGTCGGCATCGGGCCCGGCTCCATCTGCACGACGCGAATTGTAAGCGGCGTCGGCGTGCCACAGCTCACCGCCGTCATGGATGTCGTCTCGGTTGCTCGTAAAAAAGGCATTCCGGTCATCGCCGACGGCGGCATTCGTTCATCAGGAGATATCGTAAAAGCGCTCGCGGCTGGCGCGTCTTCGGTCATGCTCGGCTCGCTTTTTGCCGGAGCCGAAGAAGCGCCGGGGGAACTTATTGAAGAAAATGGAGTGAAGTACAAGGCATACCGAGGCATGGGGAGTACAGAGGCGCAAGCGAAACGCCACGCGATGGATCGCTATGGCAACACCAAAGAACATTCAGTTGCCGAAGGGGTTTCCGGTAAAGTGCCGTATCGTGGGAGTTTGAAAGGTATCGTTGAAGAACTTGTGGGCGGCATTAAATCCGGCATGGGTTACATCGGCGCGGCGACGATTGAAGACATACCGAAGCAGGCGCGGTTCATACAGATTACCAATGCTGGGCTAAAAGAGTCGCATACGCATTCAATACAGTGACTAGCAATTAGAAAGTAGAAAGTAGAAGGTAGAGAAAACAAAGAATGCAAAGAAACGCCGAGAAAAATACCATCGCAGTACTGGATTTTGGCTCACAGTACAGCCATCTTATTGTGCGGCGGATGCGGGAGCTCGGCGTCTATGCCGAGCTTTTGTCTCCCGAAACACCCAGCGAGAAACTTCAAGAATTCTCGGCAATTGTGCTTTCCGGCGGGCCGCAGAATCTGTCAGCCTCGGACGCGCTCCAAGCCGACCCGAAGCTGTACGCGCTTGGGATTCCGATGTTAGGCATTTGCTACGGTTTCCAGCTTATGGCTCACCAACTTGGCGGGGAGGTACGAGCGGGAAAGACGCGCGAGTATGGTCCGGCTTGCGTAACCGTTGCGACGCGCTCGCCCCTTTTTAAGGGTCTGCCCAGAAGTGAACCAACATGGATGTCGCATGGGGACCAAGTTACGCGCGTACCCAATGGATTCAAAATCACCGCACGGTCGGAGGTATGTCCCATTGCGGCGATGGAAGATAGGAAACGGCGCTTGTTCGGCATACAGTTCCACCCGGAAGTGAAGCACACGACGCACGGCATGAAGGTGCTCCAAAATTTCGTGCGCATAACCGGGGCGAAGCACACCTGGCGTCTCGGAAAAGACTGGATAGACAAGACGGTCGCGGATGTGAGAGCACAAGTTGGAATGGGACGCGCGCTCTGTGCGCTCTCGGGCGGTGTTGATTCAACGGTCGCGGCATATCTTACGCATCGCGCGATAGGGAAAAAGCTTACCTGCGTGTATGTAGATACGGGACTTATGAGGCAGGGTGAGACGGAACAAATCAAGAGGACATTCGCGAAGCTTCCGAAACTTGATTTTAGAGTTGTGCATGCTGAACGGGAATTTCTGAAGGCGCTCAAGGGCGTCACTGACCCGGAACAAAAACGCAAGGTCATCGGCAGGCTCTTTGTCCGTTTGTTTGAGAGGGAACAGACGAAGCTTCGGCGCACCGATTTTCTGGTGCAGGGGACGCTCTATACCGACGCCATTACCTCCGGCGTTTCGGTCGGAGGCAAGGCAGCCGTCATCAAATCGCATCATAATGTCGGCGGGCTTCCGAAAGATGTGGCATTTCGCCTTATTGAGCCGCTTCGCGACCTCTACAAAGATGAGGTGCGCCTCCTTGGGCGGAGTCTTGGCGTGCCCGAGGAAATAGTATCGCGCCAACCGTTTCCCGGTCCCGGCCTTGCCGTGCGTATCATCGGCGAAGTGACCAAAGAGAAACTGGCAACGCTTCGCAAGGCGGACGCTATCTTTCGTGAAGAGCTTATCGTAGCCGGAAAGGCAAAGCAGGTAGCGCAATACTTTGCCGTACTTCCGGACATCCGCTCCGTTGGAGTGCAGGGAGATGCGCGCACCTACGGACATCTCATCATCTTGCGCGCGATTACCACGGCTGATTTTATGACCGCCGACTGGGCGCGGCTCCCGCATACGCTTCTTGCGCGCGCCTCCGCACGCATCACGAATGAGGTTGCCGGCATTAACCGCGTCGCGTATGATATTACCTCCAAACCTCCGGGAACGGTGGAGTGGGAATGAAGAAGACAGTAGAAGGTAGACAGTAGCAAGCAGAGAGAGCAATCAACTTGAGTATTTCACCTTACATAACTACCTTCTACTGCCTATGTGCTGTCATCTATTATCTCCTACCATCTACTCTTCTAGCTCCAATCTTCTACCCTCTACCTACCCTCTACTTTCTACCAGCTACTATCTCATCTCATGTCTCAAAGAACCACAACTCCCCGAGCAGAACTCCATACCCACCTCGGTGCCGCCGTGGACCCGGTCATCATGTGGACCATCGCACACCGACAGGGAATCAAACTTCCGGTAAAAGATTACTGGGATTTTGAAGAAATGATTACCGTTACTCCGGAAAAAAAGAATCTCAGTTTGGACCAGATGGATAAGAATTATTACCACTGGACGGAGCTCATCCAGTCGTCACCGGAGGCCATTGAAGAGGCGGTACACGCTGTTATCGGCGGCGGCTATCGCAAATGTAATCTCGTGTTGCAGGAACTTCGCTTTAGCCCGATGAAGCGCAACCGCACCGGCGAGCGCGACCTAGACCTTATCATTCTTGCCGCGCTCTGGGGGATGCGAAGAGCAATAGTGGAATATCCGCAAGTAAATGCGGGTCTCATCATTTCCTTAGACCGTTCGTTTACACCGGCTCAAAATGCTATTACCGCCGATAAGGCCATCCGTTACATGTCCGACGGCATCGTCGGCATTGATATCGCCGGGCCTGACCGCAAGACATTTTCCATGGCGGCGCACGCGCCGCTCATTACACGCGCGAAGAAAGCTGGCCTTGGAATTACCATCCATGCGGGGGAGACCGGGAACATGAGAGAACTTGAGTATGTCGTGCGTGTTTTGAAACCGGACCGAATCGGACACGGCCTTATCGCCGCACAGAACAAGAAACTGCTCAAAGAAATTGCGCGGCAGAAAATCATTCTGGAGGTGTGTCCCACCTCCAATCTTTGCAATAGCATTCTCAAAAGCGTGGAGGAGCTGTATGCAACCATCCGCGCGTTTATTGATAACGGCGTGCGATTTACTATCAACACTGACGGGCCGGAAATGTATCGCACGAGTGTCCTTAAAGAGGAGGAATTCCTGCTCGCGCGCGGCATCATGAACGAGAAGGAACTTGCGCAGTGCATGCGGTGGGCGTTTGAGGGGACTTTCATACGCCCGAGGAATAATGGAAGCAAACAGAGAGTTAAGTCTCCAAAAAAGTAGCGAATCCATCCAGCTCCACTTTACCCAAGTAAAGTGGAGCGATGTTAAGTATATAGATTGGCTAGTTGGTGCAGGTGATGGGTTTTGGGGTGAGTTCTAGTCTTGGAAACATGAAAAATAAACTTCAATTTGCCTTAAATTTCCTTCTCCGTCCCCTGCAAAATGCTTCGCTTATTCCGAGTTCCTATCGCGCGAGCAAAGCAATGCTTGACGGCATTGATTTTTCTACCGTCACTTCTGTAGTGGAACTCGGTCCTGGAACCGGAGTATTTACTAAGGAAATCCTGAAACGATGCAAGCCAGACACTACAGTCCTTTTGCTTGAGGTTGAAGAGTCGTATGTCACAATGTTGCGCGAGCAATTTGGGGGCAAAGTCATCATTGAACGCGCGAGCGCCCATTTATTGGATTCGTTTCTTGCGAAGCACCGCATTGAAAAAGTCGGTCTGATTATCTCCGGCCTTCCGTTTTCATTACCCGAACCCGTGAGAAAAGAGCTTTTTCTGTCCATTCGGAGGCACACCTCAAACAATACGATCTTCAGATTTTTCACCTATAATCCTCCGTTCATGAAGCGCGCGTACAAAAGTCTCCCCGTACGAAAGATATCGTTCGTGTTTAGAAACATCCCGCCGTTATGGGTGTATGGGATAAACTAAAATAGCATGGTCGCATCTATTCCAATGTTCCTAGGAACATTGGAATAGATGTTAAATGTTGGCAGTTGTGCGCATGCGAACCAGAGTTAAAAAGGTGTTATTGGTATTGAAAGCGGAAAAGGCTAATGCGCTTTTGGTGTGGAACAGCGAGGGAAGCGGACAGCCGGCAACGGAGTGGCTTTCGGGGTTTACGGGAACGTGGTCAATTCTTTTGATAACCCGAACAAAACGATTTTTAATAGCTGACGGACGGTATACGGCGCAAAGCAAGAAGGAAGCGAAAGGATATAAGATATTCATTACTTCTCAAACGAATTCATCATCTAGAATACTGCGCCGGTTTGTGAAGTGGCACAAAGTAAAACACATTTTATTCGATGGAACGGTTACGCCGTACAGTGCAGTGGAGGATTTACGAAAAGAACTTTCTCCAGTTGTTTTCTCGTCACGAAAACACATCTTGCAGGAACTTAGGATTGTGAAGGAAAAAGAAGAGCTGAAGCTTCTTTCTAAAGCCGCTAAAATCGCTTGCCATTCGTTTACAAAACTCATTCCATTCATTCAAGTTGGAATGACAGAGAAGGAAATTGCGCGGAAGCTCGAATCACTTTGTCTTGAAGAAGGAGCGGACAATCTCGCGTTTCCTATAATCGTTTCTTCAGGGAAAAATGGGGCGTTTCCGCACGCGGAACCAACGGAGAAAAAGATACGGGAGGGAGAACTTATCACAATTGACTTCGGAGTGCGCTATAAAGGATATGTTTCGGATATGACAAGGACTGTTGCTGTGGGGAAAATAGCTCCGCGGCTTTTTAAAATGTATGAAGCTGGGAGAATTGCGCAAGAGCTTGGGTGCAAGAAGGCGAAAGCTGGCATAACCGGACAGGAACTGGATGCGGTGTGTCGCAGCTATTTGGCAAGGCGGGGATTCGGGAGATATTTTACGCACAGCACCGGACACGGAATCGGCACGGAGGTACACGAACTCCCAGTCGCTTCACATTACAATGGAAGCAAGGGAAAACTACAGGCTGGGGCAGTCATCACCTGCGAACCCGGTATCTACATCCCGAGTGTTGGGGGAGTGCGTATTGAAGACGCACTCATACTTACGAAGAAAGGAAATGTGAATTTGACGGAAAAGGTGACGAAAAAGCTCATTGTGCTTTAGGTAAAGAAAAAGGCCAAGATGTCATCTCGGCCTTTCGGTTTTGTCTGTACGCTTCGCGTTTCCGCGGGCGACTTCAAACGGAAACAAACATATCGCGCCGCGTATGTTCGCGCGGCTGCAGATTCGGTACCGTGTCGCCTTTCACTTGCGCGAATGCAACTTTTGAGCGGAGGAGCAAAGTCCCAAGACAAAGGTCAGCAAGCGGCAGAACTACATTGAAGTTTTTCCCCATGTACCTATGGTGGAGGACATGATGTCCGTTTAGCCGAAAGAAAACCCCCGTGCGCTCCACACCCCGTCTTTTCGGAAGGTGCATGCACCAGTGCAGGTATTCGTATACTCCGTAGTAAGCGTAGATGGTCAAAGCGGCCGTGATGGGAACGGCCCATGTTCCGAGATACCAGCCGATGAGGTCAAAAGGTATGCCGGATATGAGGACAAGCGCAAATCCGTTCCACCACGCCATGGGAATAGTGCGCTTGTCTTCTTCTTTCATGAGGTGGTAGGTATGGTCTGCCTTGAATATGCGGTGATGCACCAGTGCGTGCGCCTTATAAGCGTAATCGAATCTTCCGATTGGCCGATGCATCAAAAACCTATGCAGGGTCCATTCGAAAAAGGACGCGTATGGGATGGCAAAGAGGGCAGTCAGGACTATAGTAATCAACATAATGCTATAAAGGGGTTGAGGTTCACTATCTCACTAACCAGAAATCAAAGAACACTTGTGTAAGTATACTCTGTTTGTAACGCCCAGTCCTCTTTTTGAGACATTTTGCTACAATACCCATATGCGACTCTCTAAAGAGCAGAAATTTCTCTATTCGCGCGTTGCCATTCTAATCGCAAGCGTAGGCTGGATTGTTTCCGCGTTCGCGGGATTCAAAGGGTTTCCATTTTGGTACGGCGGATTCGTGCTTTGTTTCTGGCTTGCATTCGGAATGATTAATTACAAGGAGAAGAGTTCAGTCTGGCTGTTCCACAACAAGCCGCGACTCTTTGCACTGTTCTACGCGGCTCTTGCCGGCACGTTATTTCTTGGAGACCAATTCGGCCTGAATATGCATCTTTGGTTCTATCCTTTTTACAAAGGATTTGCGCTCCTTTTCGTGTGGCTCGGGCTTTATCCATTCGGCGGCCTTGCCACGCTAGAACTGCTCTATTTTTTGTCCAGTTATTTTGGAGAACCTCTTCGGTTCGAGAGGCGTCCGGAGACACGACGGCACGATTTTTTTGATGTGCTTGAGCCTTTAATTTTCTTGGCCATGATAGGAGTTATCGTAAAAGGAGCAATAGGCATCGGGCCGGAAATAGGAGCGCCTGTCGCAATCATTATCTCGATTATTTGGATTCTGGCGGCAATGGTAAAAATAAAGTTCCACATCCGCCATCCAGGGCATTACGCGCTCATTCTTGTTTTAACAGCGCTAATCGCGGCCATCTCTTATGAGCTTCCGAATGCAATCGCCCGCGAATGGGTGTACCTTGACGCTCCCTTTCTTAATTTATCGGCGCTGGGTCTTCCGTTGTGGTTTTGGATTTTGTGGTTCCTGTTTACGCTTATTCCACTCCGACTCTGGATTTTTCTGGTTTTGCATCAAAAAATGAAATGACTCTTTTTGCGCGGCGTGGTATTCTTGCGTCGGCATGGCAAAGCTGTGTGTCGTTCGGCCAAGAAATGGCCTCCGAAGGGTACGCTCTGTGGCAACAGAGTTTGATTGGCAAGCGATTGCTCGGGAAGAGAAATCGCAGCGGGAAAGACCGCCAACCGGGTTTTGGTCCGGCCTTGACAGGTTGTATCAAAACCAAGAGGCGTATGATACCAACGAACACGAACATCCGGACGGGTTCGAATAACTCGTCACACAAACACAGCGTCCCGAGATCGGCTCGGGACGCTTTTTTTCTCGGTGTAAATGTTTTTTAGGTTTCTAGCGTCACAGCATATATAATTGGCTAATGCGACACATTATTCTAATTGGTTTAGGTATCACTCTTGGTCTTTTTGTTCTGCTTGGAATGCAGAATCGGGCGGAGGCTCCAGCTGTGTCCGTGCCCGATAATGCCGCTGGCGAATTTTCCGCGGGAAATGATACCGGGCAAAAGAGTGTGACTCTTTCTTTTGGCAAAGTTTCCATTCCTGTTTTACTTGCCACCACAAAGGAGGAGAGGATACTCGGCCTCGGGGGTAGAGAAAGCATATACGACAATGAAGGCATGTTATTCGTGTTTGAGACAAGCGACTATCACGGCATATGGATGAGTGGAATGCGGTTTCCTATTGATATCGTGTGGCTTTCTCCCGCGCAGACTGACGCAGACTGCACCCCGGTAGTAGAACCTCAAGAACTCGGTTCACTACAGGGCACAGCGCGAAACTACGCAGAAGAAAACAAATGCTTAATTGTCGTCGATATAAAAGAAAACGTAGCTCCAGAAACATATCCGACGGTATTTTCCCCAATGAAGGCAGCGTCATACGTCTTGGAAATGAAAGGAGGCGCTGCAGCTAGAAACGACATCACTATCGGCTCGGTTCTTACGTTGAAGTAATGTTGTCCGTATCTTCTTTTTGGGGTACAATACATTCCGGTTTATACTGGGTAATCGCACCAATCAGCCAGCTAGCGGATTGGTGAGGAAAGTCCGAACACTGCCGAGCTCCAATTTTGACCCACGGAACGTGAGTCAAAGCTGGGGCTCGGAGAATGGTAGCGGGTAACGCCCGTCCGCCGCAAGGCGCGAGATGCGAACAGAGACGGTCGAGACCGAAAGGTCAAGACCGCCCTGCGAAGCTTTATGCGGAGCAGGGCGATTCGAGTTATAAAGCGCAGTCCTTCTTCGCGTAAAGCTTCGAAGGGCAGCCTCGAAGACTCGGCTGAAACGGCTAAATTCTTACTTCAGTGCAAGGCCGTGGCCTTGTGCAAAGCACAGAGGAACAAAACACAAAACACAGACGTACACAAAAAACCAAGCAAAACACAAAACATTCCAAACCTCCCGAACACTTCTTCGTTTGTGCTTTGGTACATTGTGTTTTGTTTGGATTTTTGGACACTGTGCTTTGAAAAGTTTGTTTTTCCGCGCTTTGCACGAGGCAGTGCCGCTTGACCCAGTGAGCAATTGCTGGGCTAGATAAATGATTACCGTCAATTTTGTCCGCCGCAGGCGGATACAGATTCGACAGGCTCACTGTGGTGGGTCAAATCGAACCACAAAATTGAGCGTCCTTGGTATTTCGAAGACAATCCTTCCTCGAAGACTCATCAGGATGCTCAATTTTGCGCCACCTTCGGTGGGCAAAATCGGCACAGAATTCGGCTTATAGGTATAAATCGAAAGTTAACAAAGCCCCGGAAACGGGGCTTTGTTGCGTGACTACCACGCAATGTTGTCTAGTCTTATGCACAGATTGCGCTGTTTCCTCAAAAGATTATACTTACGAGAATTGGAGAGCATTTAATATCAATTTTGTTGTATATGACAAAACCTGATTTTGGCGCCAATGTGGCGGGCGGAGAAGTAAAAAGCAAATGGGGAGTCGAACGAGTTTCCTCGTGGGGTCTTTTTATTCTTGTTTTTCTTCTGCCGATATTCTTTGTACCGGCTCTCTCATTTCCAATCCAGTTTAGCAAAGCGCTACTACTTTTCGCTCTCGTACTTGTGGCTTTCTGTATATGGGTTGTAGCAAGGCTCAAAGACGGCAGATTTGTCGTCCCAAACTCCCCAATGCTCATCGCGCTTTCAGCCGTGCTGTGTATTTTCACGATTTCCAGTTTGCTTTCCGGGTCAATAGTTTCGTCGTTACTTGGACAAGGGTTTGAAGTTGGTACCGCGCTGAACATACTCGTCCTTTCCGTGTTAACTTTCCTCGTTCCTGTGATATTTCGCGCGAAGGAACAAATCTTCTGGAGCTATATCGCGTTTCTCGCCTCTTTTTTGTTGGTTGCGTTGTTCCATTTACTCCGCCTTGCTTTAGGCGCGGATTTTCTTTCTTTTGGCATTTTTACCGACTTGGTTTCCAACACCGTGGGAAAGTGGAACGACCTAGGAATCTTCTTCGGAGTTTCTGCCCTGCTTTCCCTTATTACGATTGAATTTCTCTCACTTGGCAAGTTGTTCAAAGCTCTCATCTACATTACACTCGCGCTCTCAATTCTTTTCCTTGCCGTCGTTAATTTCTCAATGATATGGTTCGTTCTCGGCGTGTTCTCTCTTATCTTTCTGGTGTACACCATTTCATTCAGCCGCTCGAGAGTGCAGGAGTTGACAAGCGAAGGTGGGACTACCGCCGTTCCTCAAAACGCGTTGCCATTTCGGCGCTTTCCGATTCCTTCTCTCGCGGTTCTCGCCATTTCTGTAATCTTTATACTTGCTGGAAACTTTATCGGAAGCAAGATTGGCGCGTCGCTCGGTATCTCACAGCTCGAGGTGCGTCCTTCATGGGGTGCCACTTTCGATGTATCTCGTCAGACGTTAGTCAAAGACCCGCTTCTTGGCTCTGGGCCCAACCAGTTTGCTTCAGAGTGGTTGAAATATAAGCCGAATGGCATCAACAGCACCGTGTTCTGGAATGTTGATTTCAATTTCGGCGTAGGTCTCATACCTACATTCCTGGCTACAACAGGAATCTTAGGCGTACTCGCGTGGGTCGCATTCTTTCTCGCGTTTCTTTACGCGGGTTTCAAGGCAATTCTTTCTGATTTTTCCGATAAACTTTCCCAGTATCTTGTTACATCGTCGTTCCTCGTCTCGCTATTTCTTTGGATATTCGCCATCTTTTATATTCCGTCACTCACCATCTTTGCCCTGACGTTCATTTTCACTGGACTTTTTATCGCTTCTCTCGCCATATTGCACAAGGCGCCTCTTAAAACTATTTCTTTCGCGAACGACCCGCGCGCGGGCTTCGTATCCGTGCTCGTCCTTATCCTTCTACTTATTGGGAGCATTACGCTCGGGTACGATGTGGTACAAAAGTACATAGCGGCCGTCTTGTTTCAGCAAGGAGTAATCTCATTCAACACGGAAGGAAGCATAGACAAATCAGAAGGGCTAATCGCGCGCGCGGCGGCTATGGCTCCTACCGATATTTACTACCGTTTTCTTACCGAGCTTAGCTTGATGAGAATGAATACTGTGCTAAGGAGCGACCCAGCCAAAGTATCCGCGGAATCAGTGAGAACAAAGTTCCAAGAGCTTTTAAGCGCGGCCATTCTTAACGCGCGGCAAGCAGTCGCGCAAAATGGAAGAAACTATGAAAACCACATGACTCTCGGCCGCGTATATGAGGCCGTTGTACCGCTTAAAATAGAAGGGTCTTATGAAGCCGCGCTTGCGTCCTATAGCGAGGCCCTCACGCTAAACCCTAAAAGTCCCGCTATCCACCTTACAATCGCCAGACTTGAGGCGGCAAAGGGTAATAACGGAAAGGCGCGTGAAAGTATCGCACTCGCCCTTCGAGAAAAAAACAATTACACAGAGGCTATTTTCTTTCTATCGCAGATAGAAGCGGCGGAGGGAAACATTAAAGCCGCCATATCTTCGGTAGAAGCGGCATCGGTAATCGCTCCGAATGACGCATCCGTGTTTTTCCAGCTTGGAATCCTCCGATTTAACGACAAAGATTTTCGTGGCGCGGCAAGCGCTTTGGAGAAAGCAGTCGCGCTGAATCCATCCTACGCAAACGCGAAATATTTCCTCGGCCTCTCTTACGAAAAGCTTGGGCGTGACGCTGAAGCAATCAGAGAGTTCACGGATCTTAAAGTAACTAACCCGGATAATAACGAAGTTGACCTTATCTTAAAGAACCTCAAGGCCGAAAGAGAACCGTTCGCAGATGCCGCGCCCCCGGTTGATGCCGTTCCCGAAAAGCGCTCTAAACTTCCTGTAGCCGAATCCATTCCAGATTCAGAGGAATAAGTTGGAGGAGCAACCCGCAAGGCGTAATCGCTCAAAACTCACCCTGCGCGGAGCGCAGGGTGCGGGTGTTCCATGATAGATTTGAGGAAGTGTTCCAGAACTCATCTCAAAACCCTACCATGGCAGTACTAGTTGAAGCCATTTCGACATATCCTCTCGTGGTATTCAGTAAAAAACAGCTTACAAGCGACATAGAGCGAGAATGGTAAAAAGACTGTTCCAGTTTATTGAGCGGGAGATAAGCGGACTTCACGAGGCCGCTTATCTTTTGGGTTTCTTCGCTCTTCTTTCGCAACTGCTCGGTTTCCTTCGCGACCGTCTTCTAGCGTCGTACTTTGGCGCGGGAGAAGCGCTTGATATATATTATGCCGCGTTCCGCGTACCAGACCTTATATTCATTTGGAGCGCGTCAATGGTTTCGCTCTCAGTGTTGATTCCTTTTCTTTCAAGGAAACGCGAAGAAGGCAAAGCAGCCGCGCGAGAATTTCTTGATTCTGTATTTTCCGCGTTTTTCGCTTTCATACTGCTCGTTGGCATAGTCGCGTTTCTCATGGCTCCAAAGCTAGCTTCACTTCTCTTTCCCGGCTTTAGCGCAGAAATGCTTTCCATGACGGCATACCTTATGCGCATCATGCTTCTCCAGCCGATATTTCTTGGACTTTCCAACCTCTTCGCGAGCATTACCCAACTTGAGCGCCGTTTTTTCATCTACGCCGTTAGCCCCATCCTCTACAATCTCGGCATCATCATTGGCGTGTTTTTCTTTTTCCCTCTTATGGGGCTTCAGGGTCTTGCGTGGGGGGTCGTTCTCGGTGCGTTCCTACATCTTGGGATTCAAGTCCCGGTACTTCTACGCACCGGCATGATGCCCCGTTTTCGCTTCTCGAAAGACTTCGCGCTCATAAGGGAAGTCCTCTTGGTATCGTTGCCACGCACGCTCGCGCTGTCGCTTCAAAACATCACCGTACTTCTTCTCACGGCCTTTGGCTCGCTTCTTGGCGCTGGTTCAATCGCCATCTTCAATTTGTCATGGAATCTGCAATCTGTGCCACTCTCCATTGTCGGCGCCAGCTATTCAATCGCGGCTTTTCCGACTCTCGCTGGACTCTGGACAAAAGGGGAAAAGGGGATATTCGTTTCAACTCTTTCCGCCGCGCTACGTCATATCTTGTTTTGGTCCATGCCGGCTCTCGTGCTCTTTGTTGTTTTGCGCGCGCAGATTGTGCGCACGGTCCTCGGAAGCGGAGCGTTCGATTGGAGCGACACGAGGCTTACGGCGGCCGCGCTCGCTCTCTTCGCGGTATCGGTAGTCGCGCAAAGCATCTCGCTTCTTTTTACGCGCAGCTACTATGCCGCCGGAAAAAGCCGTACGCCGCTTTTTATCGCGCTTGGCGGGGCTCTGGTAACCGTATGCTCTGCGTTTCTCTTCTCCGAGCTCTTTACAAGAGAACCTTTCGCGCGCTATTTTCTTGAATCTCTTCTTCGCGTATCTGACCTTAACGGCACTTTGATGCTCATTCTGCCACTCTCTTATTCCGTGGGTGCCATAGTGAGCGCGTTCGTCTTTTGGATACTCTACACGCGTGATTTCCAGAAATTTGAGTCCGGAGTGTCCAGCACCTTTTGGCAAAGCTTTGCCTCCTCCATCATCATGGGATTTGCCTCCTATTTACTTCTCAATGTATTCAATGCGGTGTTCGACCTTCACACCACGCTTGGCATTTTTCTTCAGGGACTCTTTTCCGGACTGGGTGGGCTTGCTGTTGGCATTTCTGTACTCTATCTTCTTGGTAATCTTGAGATACGGGAAATCTGGAGGACCTTCCACCATAAAATCTGGAAAGCGAAATTCATCGGACCCGATCCGACTGAAACTACATTTTAAAACCCGCATCACATCACGGCATGGATTCACTCCATTTCCACTCCCATTCCTGCACCTCCTTAGCATGTGCGGACGGCCTCCGCACATGCTAAGGAGGTGTCTCTATGTTGCCCAGCTCGCGCCTATTTTCAAAATCGCTGATGTCTCGCACGCGCGGAGCGCGTGGTGGCTTCTAACTTAATCATACGCTCCGAGAAAGCTCCGCCACCGTCTTACAGACACTGTACACCTTTCGCATTTTGAAGACAAAACGCTCAAGGTCTTGCGAAGCTCCAGGTATTCGCTTCTCACCTCGCTTCACTCGGCAACCCCAAAAAGAAAGAATGTTCCTTGCTTTTCTGATTTGCGCGCGGGGAATTCTTTTTGAAAAAGGAAAGGACATTTTTCTTTTTGGACTTCTGCCCGTGAAGTTTCTGGGCAGTGTGGCGGGGAGAAATGCGGACGAGGCAAAGCGAAACTATTTTTGCGGAAGGAAAAGGATTTGCTTTGCCTGGGCTCTTTTCCAGAACGACGGAAATTTTGTATCCGCTGCGCAGGAGGATGCGGGAGGAATGCGTGGCGGATTTTTGGCGGGAGGGGGTTGAACAAAATCAAAAATTAATGTAAGAATGTAAAGCAGTTAAAGGTATTCTTTGACAATCAAGAGAAGGAAGCGCAATCCTGAAAAATATGAAAAGACAACTTAAAAAAGAATCACTGGTGTTAGGGAAGTTGCTTAAGAAAATCGCTCCGCGCATTGGAGCAAGTGTGTTTCTGGAGCCCGAATGAGGAATCGCTGGACAGATCACATTCAAGAGCGGAAAGAAGTCTTACTTCCGGTACAACACCGTTGACCTTAATCCGGTCGGGGCATCGGACATCGCCAAAGACAAAGATTACGCAAATCTGTTTATGCGGCGACTTGGTTACCCTATCGTGTCTGATAGCAAAACATTCTTTTCAAAAGAATGGGCGCAAGCAATTGGAACATCTCGCCGCACAATTGACGATGCGTATGTGTACGCAAAGCGTCTCGGCTTTCCTATCGTAGTGAAACCAAACAGCGGCAGTCAGGGCTCCGGCGTTGCGATTGTCCACAACAGGCGCGAGTTCTACCGCACCATGCGAGCCGCTTTCAAGCTTGACCGCGTGGCGTTGGTGCAAAGACCGGTGCATGGTCAAGATTATCGGTTGGTCGTTCTGGACGACGAAGTAATCTCCGCCTACGAACGGATACCGCTTAACATTGTCGGTGATGGTAAGACATCAATCCAGCGGCTACTCCAAATGAAGCAACATCAGTTTATCGCCGCAAAGCGAGGAACGCGCATCAAGATGAACGATCCGCGCATTGCTGAAAAACTAAAGCGGCAGGGATTGACGCTTCACTCGGTGCCGTCTCTTCACGAGCGGGTGTTTTTGCTTGATAATGCCAATCTGTCTTCTGGCGGCGACGCAGTTGATGTGACCGCAAGCGTCAACATCGCTTTCCGAGAGCTCGCAGTACAACTTACAAGCGACATGAACTTGCGTTTGTGCGGCGTTGACCTGATGGTCGACGGTGACATAGGCGAACCGCCCATTCCCGGGAAGTACTGGGTGTTGGAAGTCAACGCCGCACCTGGTCTCGACCACTACGCCAAGACTGGTAAGGCGCAAGGAAAAATCGTCGAGGAGCTGTACCTGAAGGTTCTTCGCAGTTTGGATCGCTAGGTGGGAGATAACCCAATCCTCAAGCTGGAGCATTCTCGCTCTAGCTTTTTTCTTACTCAAATTTCTGTGGTATAATGACTTTGATAAACTTCAAACGATATGCTTCACAATTATAAGATAAAAACTTGGTCTGGCTATATTTGATTAGAATACTTTTCTAGTCAGCATTATTTTCCTGCCATTAACCTATCTAATCTAATCATTATGAAATACTTTCATCAATTCATAACAAAGAAAAATGTGCTCTTTATAAGCATTTTTGTGATTCTTGGGTTTATCGCCTTACAGATTCCGGTAGCGCAACTGGCGGGATCGAAAGTTAAATTTACGATCTATGACGCGTTTGCTCCTGTCGCGGGCTCGTTTATCGGAAGTATTCCAGGCGCAATAGCCGTCTTTCTTATGCAGTTTTTTAATTTTTTGGTTCACGGAGCGCAAATTGAAGACGCCGGAACGGTTATTCGTTTCTTCCCCATGCTCTTTGCCGTGCTTTATTTCTCGAAGAAAGGGATGGTAAATCTTATCATCCCCGCGCTCGCCATTGTGGCGTTCATCGCCCACCCCATCGGTCGGACGGTTTGGTATTTCCCGCTTTTCTGGCTTATTCCCATTATCGCGCATTTCTTTCGCGACCGATTCCTCCTTGCCCGCGCGCTCGGCGCCACATTCACTGCGCACGCGGTTGGAGGCGCGTTGTGGATTTGGGTCTTCGCGCTTCCGGCCCCGGTTTGGAATTCCCTTATCATGGTCGTTATCGCGGAGCGGCTACTCTTTGCGCTCGGCATCTGCGGATCGTTTATTCTCGTCAATAACCTTCTTGGTTTCTTAGAGAAAAAGCGTTTTCTAAACCTTGGCTTTTACATTGACCAGAAATATCTCGTTCCAGTTCTTCGCAATGAACAAAATGCGCCCGCAACGCCTTCTACAACGTAAAACGCGTTTTGTCGCGTTCGTTGCCGCAAGTATTGACGGACGCATTTCACTGTCAGAAAAAACTTTGCCGCGATGGACGAGTAAGGAAGATTGGCGATTTTTGGAGCGCTCGCTTTCGCGTACGGATGCCGTTGTTGTCGGCCGCAATACCTATAGAGCGGCCGCGAAGCGATTGCGCAAACGAAATACATTTGTTCTCTCAAACCGCTTGAAAGCGATGGCGCGCAGAGGAAGCATAACTTTCGTGAATCCCGCGAATGTTGATCTGGCTTCTTTGCTTGCAAAATACAAAACAGTGGCCGTGCTCGGTGGCGGAGCGGTATACCGCTTCATGTTGGAAAGTGGACTTCTGGACGAAATTTTTATTACTGTTGAGCCGTTCATTTTCGGTCGCGGAAAGGAGATGTTTGTCGACGGCACTCGAACAACACGAGTTAGTTTGCTGTCTGTAAAACGGCTCAATCGCGCCGGTACGCTCTTGCTTCACTATCAGATTAACCATCAACAACTATGATCATCCGACCAATCAAAACCCGTGTTTTTCAAGAGGGCGACGATTTGTTTGCTTTCATTACGGACTACTTCAAGAAGCTTCCAGAAAAACCCGTAGTCGTCATTACCTCAAAAATCGTCGCCCTTGCGGAAAGACGAACGGCTATCGCAGAAAATGCGCAGATGAAAGAAAAACTGATCCGCGCAGAAAGCGAGCTTGCCATACCCACCAAATATGTTTGGCTCACCATCAAAGACGGTATGGTTATGGCTTCCGCCGGAATTGACGAGTCAAACGCTAACGGCAAGCTCATTCTTTTGCCAAAAGACAGTTTTAAGACAGCTCGCTTTCTGCGCAATAAATTGCGACAGAAATACGGCGTGAGACATCTCGGTGTTCTCATTACCGACAGCCGTACGATACCGCTTCGTGCCGGAGTAACCGGTGTCGCCGTGGGCTATGCGGGCTTTCGCGGAATTAAGGACTACCGCGGTATGCCGGATATTTTCGGCCGAAAATTCAAATTTTCTCGGACTGATATAGCCGACAGTCTTGCTACCGCCGCAGTTTTAGTTATGGGCGAAGGGAATGAACGACAACCTTTGGCGATTGTTGAAAGAGCGCCGGTGGAATTCTGCGATAAAATAAACCGTGCGGAGCTACGTATTGATATCCAAGAAGATATGTACCGTCCGCTTTTTTCGAAATTGTCGAGACATTGATGTGGTAGGGATTCTCGTAGCCGTACAACAACAGTAAGTTAAGGATTCTGTTGGATATCTTAATCCCTCCCGCCAAAAACCCGCCCCGCATTTCTCCCCGCCACACTGCCCAGAAACTTCTAGGGCAGGACACCAAAAAGAAAAATGTCCTTTCTTTTTTCAGAAAAAATCGGGCGCGCACAAATCCGATGATTTAAGAAGCAAGAAGAAATGATTCCTTTTTTTTACAGCTCATTTCTGTTAGTATGACCCTGTCATGCAATCTGGAATACATACTACGCAACCAGCGGGAGATGGGCAGGAACGCATAAGAAATTTTGCAATATTGGCTCACATAGACCACGGGAAGAGCACCTTGGCCGACCGGTTGCTTGAGATTACCGGCACGATTGAAAAGCGCAAAATGCGCGACCAAGTGCTAGATTCCATGGAACTTGAGCGGGAGCGCGGCATCACCATCAAAATGACGCCCGTCCGCATGAACTATACGCTAGACGCTACACGCTATACGCTAAATTTAATTGATACTCCCGGGCATATAGACTTCGCTTACGAAGTCTCACGAGCCATGAAGGCTGTTGAGGGCGCCATCGTACTCGTTGACGCGACGCAGGGCGTTCAAGCTCAAACCATTTCGGTGCTTCAAATGGCTCGAGAGGCCAATCTCAAGATTATTCCTGCAGTAAACAAAATAGACTCACCGCTTGCTCGCGTTCCGGAAACAAGAAAACAAATAGCGCAGCTTGTCGGCTTGCCGGAAAGCGATGTGCTTTTGGTTTCTGGGAAAACAGGAGAAGGGGTTCCTGAGTTGCTGGCCGCAATTGTCGAGAGGATTCCATCGCCAGCAACTCCGCAGAAGGACGCAGACAGCACGCAGAAGAGCGCAGAAGCAAAGTTCCCGCGTAATCCTGCGTTAAGCCAGCGAGATTCCGAGCAATCCTTCCGAGGATTGATTTTTGATTTCAAATATTCAAATCACGCTGGAGTAATAGTCTTTTTGCGAGTATTTGGCGGCACGGCAAGAAAAGGAGATAAGCTCCAATTCGCCGCGTCACAGCAGATTTTCACAGTACTTGATGTCGGCATCTTTTCCCCAGAAGAAACTTCGGTAGAGTCTCTCTCGGCAGGAGAGATAGGCTACATCACGACCGGCATAAAGGAGCCTGGCGTCGCTTCTGTTGGCGATACGATTCTCGCGGCGAAGGGGAGCGTAACTCCTCTTCCCGGGTACGACCGCCCGAAACCTGTGGTGTGGGCGTCAATCTATCCAGAGAGCCAAGACGATTTTAACCAATTAAGACAGGCAATCGGCCGGCTGCGGCTTTCCGATTCTTCATTTACCTATGAGGAGGAGTCCGGAGGTCTTCTGGGGCGCGGTTTTCGATGCGGATTTTTGGGCATGCTTCACCTTGAAATTATTACCGAACGTCTTCGGCGTGAATGGAACCTCTCACTCGTAGTAACAACGCCGTCCATCACTTATGAAGTCGTTACGAAGCGAGGAAAACGCGAAACTGTTTATTCAGCGGCTCGTTTCCCGGAATACGGAGAAATCGCGGAAGTGTATGAGCCAATGGTTGAGGCGCGCATTATCACGCCATCTGATTATATGTCCGCTCTTATGCCGATGTTCTATAGCCATGAAGGGGAGGTGCAGGTAACAGAGAATTTCGGAGATAATAGAAATCTTGTGGTGCTTATCATGCCGCTACGCGAACTTATGCGCGGATTCTTTGACGAAATAAAAAGCCTTTCTTCCGGTTTCGCGTCTCTTTCATACAAAATCATGGACAAGCGCCGAGCCGACGTAGTCAAGCTCGAGCTCCTTGTGGCCGAGGAGGTGGTGCCGGCGTTCTCGCGCATAGTTTCCCGCAAAAGGGTAGAGCTCGATGCTGAAGCGGCTGTGGAGAAACTTCACAGCATCTTGCCGCGCCAGCTTTTCACTACCAAAATACAAGGGCAAGCTCTTGGGCGCATAATCTCATCTAGGACCGTGCGGGCCATGGCGAAAGACGTCACAGGATATCTTTATGGAGGCGACCGTACGAGAAAGATGAAACTCTGGCAACAGCAAAAGGAAGGCAAAAAACGCCTGAAAGAGCAGGGTACGGGGCGAGTTAGAATCCCGCACGATGTTTTCGTGAAGATGGTGCAAAGCTAGATAGTAGCTAGTAGTAGGTAGATAGTAGAAGGGGCAAGACAAAAAACGAATCCACTTTTCTTCTGCGCTACTTTCTACTGTCTACCTTCTACCTACTGATACAAGGCGGGGACATAGAGAAGAATCATGCTTATTATGATTAAGACGCAGAGAATGCCCCAAATAAGATTGATTTTTCCGCGATGTTTTTTGTTGAACAACATATACAGAAGCGTTTAGCGTCTAGCGTTTAGTACAAAACGATTTGCTTGATATAATAGACATTATCTTAGCATTTCTGCACGAAGATGTGAATAGTCTCTTTCACTAAACGCTGAACGCTAATCGCTAAACGCTTCTTATTTATGAGGGATTTCCAACGAAAACGGAACATTCGCAAAGTACTGTACTCCAAAGGAACGCTTCTCCTCTTGCTTTTTTTGCTAGTGCTAGTAGGCAAGGCTACGTGGGGACTCTACGCTAAAGAGCACGAGAGTCGCAAAAATCTCGATAGAGTTGAAGCAGAACTACTTAATCTCAATCTTCGCGAAGACCGTCTTCGCGCCGATATCGCGCGCCTAGAAACGCCGGAAGGAATTGAGACAGAAATTAGGGAACAATTTCAGGTAGCAAGACCCGGTGAGAGAATGGTTGTACTTGTTAACAATAAGAAATCCGAACCGGAACAAAATATTAAAGAACAATCGCTCGTTTCAAGATTCTTTAATTTGTTTCGCTAAGAATAACGCGGGTATGGTTTAGTGGTAGAATGCGTGCTTCCTCCCGAAAACAAGAAGCGAAGCGACTATGTTTTCGGCGATCCCGTTATACAGAGTGCGATTTGTCGGAGTGGTGAATTATGGTAACATTGCGAGTGTAGTATAGTGGCAGTACATGTGCTTCCCAAGCATAGGGCGCGGGTCCGATTCCCGCCACTCGCATAATCAATTTGTTCGTTCGCTTCTTGCCACGGGATCCTCGAAAAATATCATCGCGCATCGCGCTCTGTATTTTTCGGGACAAGCATGAGACGCGAGTTCGATTCTCGCTACCCGCAAAATAATGAGTGAAACGAATATATTTTGCGAGGTAGGAATGTACCTTCGCACATTACGGCGAGAATCGAAAAGGTTCTCCCTTATCCTCCACTTTTTCTGAAAAGCGCTGGATGGGAAACCTGTACTGCTCATGTAGGCTCCCTGTTTGTCTAAGAGCGAAGCGATTAGTTACAAACAGCAGTCCTGTAAGGGGAGAGATTCTCGCTACCCGCAATATGTTCATATGTTTTAACCACGGAAATATCTTTCCGCAAGATTCTTTTTGCTGGTCTTCTGATATACTGTGTCATCATATCTCACTGTGGGTAGATATGATCGCGGCACCACGAACGCCGCTCATACGAATACTACATGCCCGCGCGCAAACAAGTTCAGCGTGGCTCGCAGAGTCTAATGCCCCGCGGTGTCGTTTTTAGCACCACTAGTGTGCAAATAGACGTTCGGATTAATTATTAACAGAGTAACTCAACATTACGATGGCGCAAGTAACTATTTATTCCACTCCGACATGTGTGTACTGCAATGCGGCCAAGGCCTTTTTCAAGGAAAAAGGGGTGGCATACACCGAACATAATGTGGGGGCGGATATGGAACGACGGAAGGAAATGATTGAGAAAAGCGGACAAATGGGCGTGCCGGTAATCGCTATTGATGGGGAACTCGTAGTCGGATTCAACCAGCCGAAAATAAAGCAATTGTTGAAGATTAGCTAGTAGAAGGTAGAGAGTAGAAAGTAGAAAAAGGAGGAGAAGACAAAGACCTCGATGCACGCGCTTCAAGGTTTTTGTTTTGTGTGGTAAGTTGATGGAGTAAGAGCTGCCGTAGTTCAACGGATAGAACAAGGGTTTCCTAAACCCTAGATGTAGGTTCAATTCCTGCCGGTGGCATAACGACGCACTATTCTGCCGTCTCATGTGAACGTTCTTCCTTCTTTATGCTATACTCTCCGTATCACTCTTTTAGTTTCTCCTAGAACCTAGAACCCAACAACTAGCACCTATTCCATGACTCCCGAAGAACGACAACTCTTAATACAGACCCATCGCCTGGTAGAGGAGAATAACGCCCTTCTCCGCAAGATGCGGCGCAGCGCCATTGTGGGGCGCGTTATTCATCTGCTGTACTGGGCAATTATCATCGGTTTTTCGGTCGGCGCGTACTACGTTATCCAGCCGTATGTGGACCAGATTCGGGGGATATATGACGGTTTCAAAGGAAATGTTGAAAGCGTAAAAGGTAGCGCGGCAAGCGCGCTTTCCGGCGTCGGCGAACTGTTTCAAAACATCGGCGAGTAGCGCGCTTGAAGCGTCGAGAAAGTTACGCTATCATGCTGAAGTCGCCGAGGTAGCTCAGTTGGTAGAGCGCTCGCCTGAAGAGCGATAGGTCCCCAGTTCGATCCTGGGCCTCGGCATAACAAACAAAAACAGAGCTGAAGCAGCTCTGTTTTTGTTTGTTAACTCCTGACAGGGTCGAACTTGGGAAGGGGTCGGGAAACGGGAGTTTCCCGTGGAGGAGAGCAACGAAGTGCTGAGAACCATGGGTTCTTAGAGCGCAGCGAAGCGAGCATGTTCTGTTCCTGGGCCTCGGCATCAAAACGAAAACTGCCCACTTCGGGGCAGTTTTCGTTTCTTGGGCTACTCTACTATCTACTTACTACTAACTGCTTCTCACCTTCAACTTCGTCTGCCGACTTTTATCAAGCTTGGGAAGCCGAAGAATTAGGAGACCGTGCTTCTCGCTCGCCTCTGACGCATCAACGTCAATTTCCTGTGGAAGGAGGATGTTTCTGGAAAACATACCCCAGTAAAGTTCTTTATGGAAGTAATCCCCATCGTTTACTTCGCTTGATTCCTGCCTGGAGCCGCGGATTGTTACCATGTCGCGGGTAATAGAAACATCCAAATCTTCCGGCCGCACGCCCGCGACAATCGTCTTTATGATTATGTCATCCGGCGTTTGATATACGTCAACTGTAAGTTCTCCCTCCTCCGGACCGCTTTCCTCCTTTACCTCTGAAGCCTTACGCTTGTCCGCGCCTTTTATTGGAAGACGTCGCTCCTCCACCGCATCTTCCTCCTCAATCTCACGCGGATTCACGGCTCCAGTAAGTCGTTCAAAAAAAGATCGTTTGTCCTTCATATATTTTTAATGCGAATACTACACATTATAATTCTAATCCCACAAATTAAGAACTCCTACAAATAAATTAGGCGAACAATTCGCTGTATTCGCATTCTTCATTCGTAGTATTTGCATTATATTAAGCTTTTAATTGCTTCACCTTCTCAAACCCGATAAGAAGCAAAATTACGGCAAGCCAAACAAACGCGAACACGGTGAACATTTGCAGACTACTTCCTTCACTCTTAAGTATAAACAAGTTAAAGAGCGCATGCAATACAATCGCGGCGAAGAGACCAATGATTGCGTCCATCTTCTTTATTCTGCCACGCTTGTAGAACCCTAAGGCAAGGAAGAACCCAAGCGTCCCAGACGAAACCACATGAAGAAGCGACGCTCCTATAAAGCGGAGCACTCCAAGGTCGAAACCCGCGACGAATCCGCCGGTTTTGATTGCTCCGGCAAGAAAAAGCGTATTTTCAAGAGCGGCGAATCCAAGCGCCGCAGTAATAAGATAGATGAGCGAGTCAATGGGCTCGTCATTGTCGCGGAAGCGTAAAGCTCCTAAATAAGAAGCGGCGAATTTCAGTACCTCCTCGATGATGGATAATCCCGCAACGATTAAAAGAATTTTAATCGTAATTGGAAGCTCCACCGCGCATTCCGCCGCTAACCCGCCAATTACTTGTCCGCATATCCATTGTTCAGCCGGAAGAGCAAAAAGAACAGCGACCATACCGCACAGAAACGACAGGGCAATAAGCGAGCGCGGTTCAGGATGTAGTCTGTCTTCACGGAGCCAGAACCAAAGCCAAAATATGGCTGGAAGAACACCGCCGAGGATGGAGAAGAATAATGTCGAAGGGGACATTGGGTAAGAAAGTAGCTAGTAGAAAGTAGACAGTAGATTAAAAATCATGATACATATATTCTACTACATTCTCTCCTACCTTCTACGTGCTACGGTCTACCTTTTGCTGCGGTTGGCCATTCCGCCACCATGAGCATCTGCTCTTTCGCGGTCGGTTGTTTCCACAACTGCCAGATTTCCTCCGTCACGAACGGTATGAAGGGATGTAGCGCTCTAAGAATCTTATCAAGCGTGTGAATGAGAAATTGCTTCCGGCTCCTCTTTTCTTCTAGTGAAGCGTTTTTCAAGATGTCCTTACTCTCTTCCAGTATCCGGTCAGCCAGATTGTGCCACGCGTAATGATACAACTTTTCAGCCGCCAGATAAAATCGGTAGGCATCCATGTCGACAGTTACGTCGGAAAGCGCCGTCTGAAGTTCTTTCTGGAGCGCCGCATCTTTTGGCGAGTATTCAGTGAAATGCGCTTCCGTTGTTTCTCCCTCGGTGTTCTCAATAACAAATCGGGCAATATTCCAGAATTTGTTGGCGAAATGTTTGTAAGCGCGAATTTTGTCTTCAGACAGGGCGAGAGAAGTGCCAGGGGTATTGCCGATGACCAGTCCCATCCGGAAAGCGTCGGTGCCGTATTTCGCAGTTAAGTCGAGAGGATTGATGACATTTCCCTTGCTCTTGCTCATCTTCTGGCCTTTAGCGTCTAATACCAGACCGTGGAGATAAACAATTTTAAAAGGCACTTTGCCGGTAATGTAGAGCCCAAGCATGATCATTCTCGCAACCCAGAAGAAAATAATTTCGCCTGCAGTTTCCATCACGTCGGTCGGGTAGAAATTTTTGAAATCATTTCCATCAGGAAACTCAAGCACGGCAAATGGCCACTGTCCAGATGAAAACCACGTGTCAAAAGTATCTTTGTCCGGCGTAAGCTCGCCACCGCATTTTTCGCATGTGCCTATTTTATTTTCCAGGTCAATAAAGCCCGAACCGCACGCGGCGCAGATTTTTGCCGGTATGGGAATGCCCCAGACAATCTGGCGAGAGATGTTCCAATCACGGATGTTCTCAAGCCAATGCACGGTTATTTTTTTGTAATGTTCGGGGATGTACGTAATTTCACCGGCGTTAATTTTCTGGAGCGCCTTTTCCGCGAGCGGCTTCATTTTTATAAACCACTGATTGCGGATTTGCGGTTCTATCGTCGTCCCGCATTTGTAGCAGGTGCGCACGACATGTTTGTATTTTTCATCAACTTTCTCTAGAAGGCCTTTGGCTTTGAGTTTTTCGACGACAAGCGGTCTGGCTTTAACTATCGACATTCCGGCAAACTCGCCGGCAATCGGCAGGAGCTTCCCTCGTTCGTCAATAATTTGCTCTTTGAGCAGGCCGTGCCTTTCGGATATTTCAAAGTCCACGGGGTCGTGCCACGGAGTAATGGTCATAACGCCAGTGCCGAATTCCATGTCA
Source organism: Parcubacteria group bacterium GW2011_GWC2_48_17 (assembly GCA_001003605.1). Classification (GTDB taxonomy): domain Bacteria; phylum Patescibacteriota; class Minisyncoccia; order Phycocordibacterales; family UBA10002; genus UBA10002. The sequence continues at coordinate 6,254 of LCPL01000011.1, read as the reverse complement.
ATCACTTCGTCCTTAACGACGGTAGCGGTAATTTTGCCGCTTATCCATTCCAACTCAATTTTTTGGCCGTCTTTGTATTTTTCGTAGCGATTATCTTTGGGATGCATAACGACATATTTGTCGCCGAATTTCGTTTCCGGTCTTGATGTTGAAATAGTGAATGGCCCGTATTTTAAGTAATAGAACGGTTCCGTTTTTTCCACATCTTCAATTTCAAGGTCGGAGAAAGAGGTTTGGTGTTTTGGACACCAAGAGACAATTCTATTGCCTCGGTAGATAAGGCCGTCGTCGCCGAGTTTTTTGAATGTCGTGTAGACAGTTTTTACTATGTCGGGGTCCAGAGTGAATTTTTCGCGGGACCAATCGCACGAAGCGCCCATTTTTCTAACCTGGGACTTGATGTTGGCGGAATTATTTAGCGTAAAGTCCAGAATTTCCTCATAAAGCTTTTTGGGCTCTATCGCAAAGCGAGAACGCCCTTCCTTTTCCAGCTGCTTTTCATATACGACTTGTGTTTCAAAACCCGCGTGGTCAAGACCGGGGAGCCAAAGCGTTTTGTAACCCCGCATTCTCTTATACCGAATCATTATGTCCTCAACCGCCATCACCAGACCGTGGCCGGCGTGGAGGGAGCCGTTGGCGTTGGTCGGAGGCATGACGATAGAGAAGCGTTTAGCGTTTAGCGGATAGCGTTCAGTAGGGAGTGAGTCGGGATTAAAAAAACCGCTCTCCTCCCAGAGCTTGTAGATACGTTCTTCAGTTTCCTTTGGATTGTATGGCTTTAATAATTTTTCTGGAATCACACATCCATTTTAGCAAGAATCGAAGCATTATTCAAAGTAAATTGAAGAGCGGCACCGCGGGCGTTAGATCCTGTCGGCCGCCCCGACTTCCATGCGCGGGAGCGCAGGGTGTCCTCATTCGCATGCGCCATTCGTTAAGCGTATCTACTATGAATGCCTCGCGTACAAGCCGCGAGGCATTTTGTGGGGTCGCGCCGATTCGCGACCATGGCCGTCGAGAGCGGAAACGATGCAAGAGATGAGTCAAATCAATCCCATCCCACATTCCGGTCTCAAAGCAACGAAAGAATCAGATATTTCTATCAGCTTCCTAGCTGCTCGTGCTTTCGTGTTCCGTCCCCATGGACGTTTGTTCTGACGCCGCACAATGTGCGTGCCGTTCAGATTCCGCCAGGCACCGGCCGAAAACCTATAGTATATTACCCTGCCTCGGCCTTTATGTCAAACGCAGATTTCCTCTTGCAGTCAGGTTGGCTTTTTTCGAGACCCTGCCCCCCATATGTTGGATAAGCCCCGCGACCGCTATCATAAGCGCGTTGTCCGTCGTCAAGTTCGCTTCCGGGATATGCAAAAACTTTTCTTCTTTTAGCAAATACATACGATCGTATGTATTTGCTAAATCCTCAAAAGCACGGCGAATATGCTTGTTGGCGATGACGCCGCCGCCGATGAGGAGCGCTTTCACATCATAGTGTTCCATAGCCTTCTTTGTTTTCGCTATAAGCACTTCCGTTACAGCGTCTTCAAATTCTTTTGCTAACTCCATTTTTATTTTCTCGGTCAGTTTCGGGATTTTCTTGACTGTGTATAAGACGGCAGTTTTCAGTCCGGAAAAGGAAAAATTATAATCTCCCGAATACAACATTGGCCTGGGCAAAACAAGGTTCGACCTTTCTCCCGACTCCAAGGGCGAACCTTGTTTTGCGTGCCTTGCATTTTCAGCAAGTCTTGAAATCTCCGGGCCGCCGGGGTAGGGAAGCCCAAGAAGCCGCGCCACTTTATCAAACGCTTCTCCGACGGCGTCGTCTCGCGTTTGCCCGATAATTTCGTAGCTGAATTGACTCTTTATGAGTACTAGCTCGGTGTGTCCGCCGGAGATGAGCAGAGCCAGAGCGGGGAAGCGAGGGGCGTGTAACGCATAGCGTATAGCGTGTAGCGGAAGAACCTCTCTAGCGCTTCGCGTTATACGATTCGCGCTACACTCTTTTCTGCGCATAAGCGCAGAAAAGATATGTCCCTCCATGTGATTCACCGGCACGACTTTGATATTCCAAACAAGAGAAAGCGCATTCGCCAGATTGATGCCTGTCCAGAGGCACGGTTCGAGTCCTGGTCCTTCGGTAACAGCGATAGCGTCAATTGGGGGCTTTTCAATTGTAGGAATGAATTCAAGAAATTGTCCCAGCAGTTCAGGTTCCCGTTCGAGGATAGCGTTTAGCGTAGAGCGTTTAGCGTTTAGTGTTTTGGATTTAACACTTTGAATTTGTTCGGAATCGGGCGCTTGTGATTTGGGCTTTCCGAAACCTGATTCCGTTAAGACATTTTTCAACAATGGAATCAGGTTTCGGCTGTGTTCGCGTTTCGCAAGATTTGGAAACACGCCGCCGTACTTGGCGTGCAGCGCCGCCTGCGAATGGGTAATGTTCGCGAGCACGCGCACCGAATCACCCTCCGCCTCAATCAGAGCAAGTGCTGTCTCGTCACAGGAAGTCTCAATGCCAAGAATAATCATATGGGTTTTATAGTAGATACGTTTAACGAATGGCGCACACGAATGGGGAACACCCTGCACTTTGCTCAGGGAAGTCGGGGCGGCCCGCAGGGTAAAGCGCCCTGCGGTACCGCTCTTCAAATTTATACTCAAGGGGCCGAATGGCCCTTCAAAGCATTCGCATTTTTTTCATCGGCAGACACGCCGCCATCTTCATTCGCCAAGAGCGGCTCTGTCGTTTCAGAAATGTTCTCCATTTGCGCGCCGTCCTGTATGAAGCCCCCAGCCTGCAAAGTCCACAGCCGCCTGTACAGTCCTGTTCCTTTAGCAAGAAGCTCATCGTGAGTTCCTGTTTCGACGACGCGTCCTTTTTCTATAACAACGATACGGTCCATCTTTCTGATAGTGGAAAGCCGGTGCGCGATGACGATAACCGTCTTCCCGCGCATGAGCATATCAAGCGCGTCTTGAATGAGCATTTCGGAATGCGAGTCGAGACTCGAGGTCGCCTCATCGAGCACAAGGATGGGGGGATTTTTAAGAATAGCCCGCGCGATTGAGACTCGCTGACGCTCGCCGCCAGAGAGCTTAATGCCGCGCTCTCCCACGTACGTTTCGATGCCGAGCGGCAACTCTTTTATGAATTCGTCGGAGTGCGAGAGTATCGCCGCTTGCAGGATTTCCTCGTCCACCGCCTCCACACGGCCATAGCGGATGTTTTCCTTGAGTGTGCGGTGAAAAAGGAGCGTGTCTTGCGGCACAAGACCAATGCTTTGCCGCAGGCTTTCAAGCGTGACGGAGCGTATGTCCTCGCCGTCAATGAGAATGTGGCCTTTTGTAAGCTCATGCGCGCGCAGCAGCAGTTTTATGATAGTTGACTTACCGGCTCCTGACGGTCCGACAAGAGCTATCTTTTCTCCCGGCGCGATAGTAATGCTAAAATCATGCAGAACCTCGCGTGTTTTATGAAAGCCAAAAGAAACATTCTTGAATTCTATTTTTCCGTTTTTCACATCAAGTTGTTTTGCCGCCGGTATATCTTGTATCTCGTACGGAAGGCGCATGATTTCGACCATTTCTTTGGCATCGGCATAGCTTTCGTACAAGTCGCGCACGACGCGGGAAAACTCCCAAAGGCGGTGCGTGAGGCCTAATATATATGCCTGCATGAGTACGAAAAAACCTATCGTGGCAGTACCCGCCTGCCACGCACCGATGGTGACGTAGAAGACAAAGAATTCTATGAGAAAGATAAGGAACGCCTGGCCGGCCTCCACAAACGAGCTGATATCAAGCGAGAGCTTGTGCGTCCGTGCTTGATGTTCCGTTACCTTCCTAAAATTGCGTGACTCGTAGACGGTGCCGGTAAAGAGCTGCACGGTAGTGTGGTTGGTAATCGTGTCGGCAAGGACGCCGGTGGTCTTCGAGTCGGCTTCCGATACGCGAATGTCGTACTTGAGCTTCCAAATTGAGACCAGATAATTGAACAGCAAAAAAAGCAGCGCCCAGCAAAGCATTATAAGCGCTATCGCCGGCTTGTAGAGGTACAAGACGACACCCACGCCCACAATCTTCAGAAACAGCGGTATCACCTGCCAGATTACCTTGTCGGCGAGGCGGTCGAACGCCCGCGCGAACCTGTTTACGCGCTGCACTAGCGAGCCGGTGAAGTTGTTATTGAAAAACGAAAAAGAATGATGAATCAAATAGTCAAAGGCATTCTGCCGCAGGATTGCGGTAACGCTTGTCAAAAAACGATTGTCCGCGAATGTCGCGATGCGATAAAAGAGCCAGATGAGAAGGTTTAATCCGAGGATATAGACGATAATTTCGGTAAGAACCTGCGCTGTCTGCACTTTGTCGGTGGCGGCGATAATCACGTCAAAAAACCGCTTATACAAGAGTGGCACGATAATTTCCACCACGCCAACGGCGCTGACGGAACCAATCAGTATAGCAAGGCGCAGTTTATAGCGACGCGCCCCGTTCCAGAATGCGCGCAAGATGTCCGTGAGGCGTATGTGAGGATATTGTATCTTTTCCATAGAACGCTTTAGCTTGCAGAAATTATAGAATGCCACATTTTGAGCATGCGTTCAAGATGACGTACCTACTCATCTAGTACACGGGGTTGACAGCTTTTCACACTCTGCTACACTTTTTGGAGGTAGCACATTACATCTTGTCAAACCTTTTAGGTCCTCATTGTTCCGCGTGTTTCCGCGTCAAGTCTGCGTAGTTCTGCGCTACGATGGGGGTTGGGCCTAATAACCCGCCAATGCAAAAGGCGGAAAGGTGGTTTCTGCTCGTTCGCCGCTTGCGGACATGTGGAAATCCGGTAGCTTCCGTAATCATGAGCTAATCAGTGTCTTCCAAAAGGCTTAGGCCAGAGGAGTACGAGCTGATGAAAGAGGATTTTTCGGATTTCGATATTCGAATTTCGGATTTTCCTAAAATAAGGTGGCACCGTGGGCTTTCTTCCGTCCGCTCCGCGGATTCGGAAAATAAATCCCGCCCTTATTACGCAACGTTTTGTTGTGTACTAAGGGCGGGATTTTTGTTTTGCTCGCGTGAGCAAGAAATCACAACCGCGGGCTCTTTGACAAAGGTGAAAATCAAACGGCATGGACAGCGCACGAATGTCAGCGTATGCAAAAAGATATGAAAGTTACTTCAAGAAAATTTTGGTGCCGCAACTGCAAAAAACTCGTCGAACTGCAACTACCGTCATCTTCAACTGGCTGTACAATGTGTAGTCTCTCCTTTATACCGCCATACGCTCGCGAAGATTTCGAGCCACAAAACGGCCCCGATGTAATCGCCAATTGGCTTAGCATCCACAGGACACGGCATTATGGACAAGGGAAACAACGTCGCCGAGTTTGAAATGAAATCACTATCCTATTGCTCAATCTGCCGTTCGCCCACAAATTCAGTTGAGACCATTGAAGGCGGGGGAGATGCGGTCGAAAGATACATCTGCACAGGTTGCAGAAGAGAAAGCTATGTCGGTACGTTTTCTTTCAAACATCAAGCGCCCGGTACCAGCAACGGGAGGTCAAAAGGAAGATATTTTTGCGCATCATGCGGTTTTGGCACAGACTGCGAAAAATGTCCCTGCTGTAGAGCGGAACTCAAAGTAATATAAGCGTCTCCCCTCAAGTCTCTTGGCGCCTTTTCATAGGGGCGCCTTTTTGTTGGCAATTTTGCAAAATCTCGCTCACAGCAGAAAGGGAGGCGGGAAGAGTTTTGAAACCCTTACAGGGTCAGTATACCTTTCCCATTTTCTCACAATAGGAATCGCTCGAAAATATGGGAGAAGGTTTTCAAATCCTCCCCGCAATGTGCACAGGCACATTGCTCGCCTCTCGCAAAATATATTCGCTCACGCTCATTATTTTGCGGAGGCGGGAGGATTTGAACCTCCGATACCCTTGCGGGTATGCCGGTTTTCGAAACCGGTGATTTCAACCACTCACCCACGCCTCCAAGCCTTGGTATCAAAATATAGCATTTTTGGCGATTTTTACAAAAAAGTGCTATGATTTTCCTGCATAATTCATACTTCATGATTCATGGCACCGGCCCTATCGTCTAACGGTCAGGACACGAGCTTTTCAAGCTCGGAATCGGGGTTCGATTCCCCGTGGGGTCATTGGTACAAAAATGAGCGCGTCAGCGCCGTTTTTGTTCAATGACCCCAAGCAAGGCAACTACTTGCCTTGCGTCGGGGAATCGAA
>LCPL01000010.1 GCA_001003605.1 Parcubacteria group bacterium GW2011_GWC2_48_17 | reverse complement strand
AGTAGTGCCTTCCAGACTGGAGCTATGATATTTTAACGCAACGGTAGAACCTTGTGTTCAGTCACCGCCGGAGGCGGTGGTTAGGGCTTCGCTAATCTAAACTTCCCAAAGCACAGTACACAAAAAACCAAACAAACTCTCACAAACTTCCCGAAACACAGACGGCCTAGTTTGTGATTGTTTGAGTCTCTGTGCTTTGTTTGGCTTTTTGTGTACTGTGTTTTGTGTTTTTCCCAACTGTGTTTTGTGTTTTCACATCTTGAGCGCTTCACGAAGCTTCTCAATCACAAAATCCTGGTCGGCTTGGCTCAGGTCCGGATAGATGGGGAGCGATATCGCCCCGGTATAATAGTGTTCCGCGTTCGGATAACGCTTTCTTCCGTAGCCGAGCTTCTTGTAGTACGGCTGATAGTGGGCGGGAATGTAGTGCACCTGCGCGCCAATGCCGTTTTTCTGCAAATGGTCGAAGACGGCCCTGCGCTTCGCCGTGTCGCGCACTTCAATGGCAAATAGATGCCAGCTGTGTTTTATAGCCGGCAAACAAACCGGCAGAATAATCCGGGACTCATGTTTTAATGCCTTAAAATAATAATTAGCGACTGCCTCGCGTTTTGCTTGAAACTGCTGGAGTCGCTTCAGCTGTGAAGACCCTAGCGCGCACTGGATATCGGTAATCCGATTGTTAAATCCGAGCTCAACCATTTCGTAGAACCACTTGCCAATTGTTTCGGTCTTTTTCGGGTCCTTCGTGATGCCGTGCGTGCGCAAAACAATCATGCGTTTGTAATACTTTTCGTTGTTCGTAAGAATCGCGCCGCCTTCGCCAGTCGTGATGGGTTTCACCGGATGAAAACTAAAGACAGAGAGGTCGCTCTGTCCCCCGATCTTCTTCCCATGGTATTCCGCGCCGATGGCATGGCAAGCGTCATCAATGACGAGCAAACCGTGTTTTTTCGCGACCTTCTCTATCGCGTTCATCTCGCAAGGGTGGCCCGCAAAATGCACCGGCACGATTGCCTTCGTCTTTTTTGTGATGAGGGATTCTATTTTCGTCTCGTCAATGTTCCGCGTATCGGAGCGAATATCGCAAAAGACAGGCTTTGCTCCGCATACAAGCGCCATGTTAGAAGTCGCGACAAAGGTATTGGGCGAGGTGATAATCTCATCGCCCTCTTTAAGTCCAGCCGCCTTGTAGGCAATATAGAGCGCGGCGGTTCCGTTTGGAACGGCTACGGCGAACTTCGCACCACAACACTCGGCGAGCGCCTTTTCGAAGGCCGCGACATTCGGCCCTTGGGTTAGCCAATCAGAACGAAGTACCGCGGTCACGGCCGATATATCGTCCTCATTGATGCTTTGTCTGCTGTAGGGAATCATTGGAAATCAAACTCCCAAAACACAAACCGCACAAAAAACTAAACAAAAACACAAAAGATTTCAAACCACAAATAAGAGCGTATTTCTTCTTTTTGTGCTTTGATGCTTTGTTTGGTTTTTTGTGTATTGTGCTTTGCACTTTTAATGACTTCGCAGTTTGTATTAATTAGTAGAACTTAATATCCCATATATTCCATTTGTCCCAAGGAAACCGAAGGTCATCCTTCTTGCTTTCTTCAAGCGTCGCGGTGGAGAAGAAGATAATTTTCGTGTGCTCCGAAAGATTCATAAAACCATGCGCCGTGTTTCCAGGAATTTCAAGAATGCTGGGTTTCTCGGCGGAAAGTATGAATTTTTGGATTTCTTTTGTCTTTAAATCCACTACTCCGACATACACGCTTCCGGAGGCGACATACATATACTTCTGCTCGCGTTTATGCCCATGCCACGCCCTGATAAAGTGGGCGCGATGATTTTCCACCTGATAGAATCTTTTGACTCCGGCGAGGTCGAATCCATTGATAAAACGAAGCGTGCCGCGTTCATCAATGTGAGTATCTCCTTTGATAAGTCTAGCCATGGTGATTTAAAACTGATAAACGAATGCTTATGATGACTTGATTTTAAGAAATGCGGCGTTGGAATACGCCGGGTCAGCCGTATTTTTGATTCTTCCTTCCGAAACGAGCGCGTAAACTTCGCGGATGCCGTCCTTCAAAGTGCGCTTAGGCGCGAAGCCTTTTTTCTCAAGCTTCTTTCCTGACACTTTATAATCCCGGAGGTCCTCCGACCGCAACTTGATTTGTTGCATGCCTATTTTCCCCGGAGCCAAGAATTGCACTTCCTTCGCGATGCTTGCGATTTGCCAATTGCTTTGTGCCACATTATATAGTCCGGAAAGATTATTCTCGACTGCGTACAGCGTCGCTTCCGCGATGTCTTTGACATGTACAAGCGGACGCCATCTATCTCCGCCGAATACTTTCAGTGTTTCGCCAGCCGCGGCATTTTTGGAAAACGCATTGACCACGAGGTCAAAGCGAGGACGGGTAAACCTATCTCCAAGCCCAAACAGAGTGGCAAATCGGAAAATGATATGCTTATCTTTATGCGGAGAGGCAAGCAATATCTTTTCGGCCTCAATTTTCGTTTCCGCGTACAAAGAAAGCGGCGAAGTTGGGGAATCTTCGCTTAACACTCGGCCGTTTGCTCCGTATACCGAACATGTTGAGGCGAAAATAATCTTACCTTTGAAATGCTTTGAGAGCCACCTGATTGATTCCACGTTAACTGCTTTCGTGACCGTGTGGTCAAGCGCGCAGGCCTCATCCCCTACTATCGCGGCAAGCGCCACCACTATATCAAACTGTGGCAGAAGCGCGGAGAGTTTTGTTTCTTCGCGAACATCCCCCCGGATGAATGGGACGTCCTTCAAGAATCTTGACTCATAAAGAAGAGAATCATAGACAGTCACAGCGTATCCTTTTGCGATAAATAGGTCGGTCATATGCCCGCCGACGTATCCTGCTCCTCCCAATATAAGTATTTTAGGTTTTGCCATATAGCGATATTACAACCTAGAAACAGCCGTAAAAGTAACGTTTGTTTGGAGACTGATTCTTGTAAAGAAGCGTGAAATATAATACGATACTTTCATGTCCAAAGACAAATCGAGTGTCAATAAAAATCTTGCTCTCTACGACGAATTTCTCGCGAAGACCGGAGTGGATCGTTTGCAAAAAATCCTCGCAAGATATGAACTCTTGAAGATGGTGGGTACCGTCCCAGGAGATATCGTGGAGTGCGGAGTGTTCAAAGGAAGCGGAATCTATACGTTTGGGAAAATTTCCCGGCTCCTCACACCGCACACGGGGCGAAAAATCGTGGGGTTTGATTTCTTTGACGCGGCGCGGGACATTTCGTTCAAACGAAGAGAAGACAAGAAAGTACTCGACATGCACGACAAAAAGCTGGCCGACAAGGAAAGTATTCTTGCGAACCTGCGCGCGATGGGTATTGAGAATGTTGAACTTGTCGCGGGCGATGTCGCGAAAACCACCAAAGCGTACGCTGAAAAAAATCTGGGATTTCGAATCGCGCTCCTCTATCTTGATGTTGACAATTACGAAGGAACGCTCGCTATTCTCAAAAATCTATATCCGCTCGTCTCCCCCGGCGGTATCGTGGTCTTTGACGAATACGGCGTGCGCGGGCACGGCGAATCTGATGCCGTGCATGAATACTTCAAGGGGAAAAGCATACATCTTCGCTCCCTTGCGTTTGCAAATACGCCCCCAGCCTATCTCATCAAGGAGTCAGTTTAATCGTTCGAATACGAGGAGATGCCTAGTCGTGCCTTCGTCGTCAACCTCCCCGAGATGGCGGTAACCGGCTCTGGAGAAACTCTTAACCGAAGCGGCATTTCCTAGATTCGCGTAAGCGCGTACGGCGAATACTTTTGTGTATTTCTTAAAGAAGAGCTTGGTTGCATCAGCGATGATTTTAGTTCCGTAACCCTTTCCTCGGAAGGCGGAAACTACCGCGACGCTGACTTCGGCATATTGCCCTTTTGCGTCGAATCTTGTTTGGGCGATAGGCGTCCCATTTTCCTCGGCGATAAGGATAAGACTGACGGAACTTGCAAGCTTCTTTTCAAACCATTTCTTATGGTCGGAAAAAGCAATCGGTGCGGTGTTCCTTGAAACGCACCGCACCTCCTCCTCGTTTCGAAGCTCAAACAGAAACCGCGAATCGCTTTTATTCGCCTTGCGTAACGTAAGGTTCATAAGTTTCTAAAACCGTTAGATGCACGGTCCGTAATCTTGATATTTTTTCATCAAGTTGCCGCCCGAATCTCGCAAGAGTTTTCCGTCTCTTCCGAGCATAAAAAGGGCTTTGTCGGTAAACGAATCAATAATTTTGTCGAATTCTTTTTTGCTCATTCCGGAATAACGCAAAAATGCTTTGGCTCCTTTTTGTGGATATTTGCCGTCGAACTTTTTTACCAGCGCCACGCCCTCCTGTCGCGTCAAACGTCCGTTTCTAATATCAAGCGAGGCGTGGTCGGTGGCGCGGCCGAATCCAAACTTCACAAATTTCAAATAATCGTGAACGGACTGGAATGCTTCATCAAGGTTCTCGTAATTGGTAAATGTGCCCTCAACCGGACCGTCTTTCTTAACTGAAAAACCATACTGCGTCACGAGCTTCACCTCCGCGCGAGCGTCCCACTTGAAATAATACCCGAGGAAGATTCCTTTGATTCCCGCTGCGCGCAGTTCCTCCGCAGAAGGATAAAAGTAAGGGAGGAGCTCATTTCGCGTGATGCCTTCCACGCCAACCATGTCTTCAACGCGAAGTCCGAGAAGGCCTCCGAATTCTTCGAGCCAGCGCCGGTCAAGAGTATTCGCCATGCGCGCCGCTTTCGGACCTCCATATTCAAGCTGGGAATTTTCCCCCCACACAATGAGCGGTATCTTCATCTGCACCGCGAACCTGACTGGCACGGTAAAAATGCCTACATGGTTTGGCCAAAACTCATCTCCTACCCGCTTGAATGATTCAATTGACATCTTCCGGTACACATCAAAGTTTTTCTCAAAGACGATAAGGTCTACGCCGAAAGCTTTTCTGATATTGTCTAGATTCTTCCGTCCAAGCGGCGTGCGGTAGCTTGACTCGAAGGAGATAAGAAGCGGATTCATTTTGTACACTTCTTTCATGAGGTACACCTGGTAGTGGCTGTCTTTGCCCCCCGAAACAGGAATGATGCAGTCATAATTCCCAGGCGTTTTGCCTTTGTACTCCGCGACAATATCCTTTTCAAATTCGCGCTTGCGCCCATCCCAATCAATCGCTTCCTTAAGTTTCGCGGAAAGGCACGCGTCACACACGCCCTTTTCGTCGAAGAAAAGGTCTGGCTTCGTATTTGGCATAACGCATTTTTTGCAATACTCGAATGTTTTAGGCATAGCCTATTCTATTATAGTCTCACTTCCACGCCTGATTTTGCCAGCTCCTCTTTTATCATGTTAGGGGTAATCTCTGTGTATTGGAAGATGCTTGCGGCGGAAACGGCCGATGCTCCGCCTTCCTTTACAACGCGCGTGCAGTGCGCTTCGTTACCCGCTCCTCCGGAAGCAATGACGGGAAGCGAAACCGCCTCGACGACACTCTTCACCAAAGAAAGGTCGTACCCGTCCATGCAACCGTCGTGGTCAATCGAGGTGAGGAAAATTTCTCCCGCGCCTCTTATTTCCGCTTCCTTTGCCCACAAAGCTGGAGATAGGCCTGTATTTCTGCTTCCTCCGTGCGTAAAGACTTCGTAGCCGCCGCTCCTAAGGCGCGCGTCTATGGACACGACTACGCACTGGCTTCCAAATTGAGACGAGGCCGCTTTAATAAGCTCTGGGTCCAAAACCGCGGCGCTATTTATAGAAACTTTATCGGCTCCGAGCCGAAGCAGCAAAGAAATATCCTCAAGCGTTTTTACTCCTCCGCCAACGGTAAGAGGCATAAAACATTCCTTGGCGATGTCCTGAATAAGCTTGGGATGAAGCCCCTCGCGCTCTGCATCAAGGTCAAGCACGAGCATTTCGTCAACATCGCGCGCGTTAAATACACGGGCGGCCGCGATGTAGCTTCCGATATTTCTATGCTCGGAAAATCTTATGCTCTTAACAAGTCGAAGGTCCTTGATTGTAAGACAAGGTATGACCCGGGTTTTAAGCATAATTTATGAAGTTCTTTAATAACGCTAGACCGCTCTTCTGGCTCTTCTCCGGATGGAACTGCGTCCCGAATATATTCTTTTCCCTGATTGCCGCGGTAAACTCCTCGCCATAGGAACAGGTAGCCGCAATCACGTCTTTATTTGTCGGTTCCAGAAAAAAACTGTGAACGAAGTAAAAAATCGTTGACGAAATGCCATTAAAGAGAATGTTGTCGCCCACGGGCGACACATCGTTCCAACCGATGTGAGGAATCCGGAATCTCTTTGAATCCACGCGAAAACGACGAACTGTGCCTTTGATAATCCCTAGCCCTTCGTGGTCTCCCCCTTCCTCCCCTTTCTCGGCGAGGAGCTGGAGACCGAGACATATGCCGAGCATGGGCTTCTTTTTTTTGAGGACCTCCTCCTTCAAAACGGGAATGAGGCCAAAATTCTTCAAATTATTCATTCCGTCGTTGAACGCCCCGACGCCAGGCAGAATAATATGGCTGGCCCTTCGCAGGTCTTCTTCTTTCCTTGAGAGTGTGGAGTCCACGCCTAAAAAATCAAGCGCGTTTTTCACCGACCCGACGTTGCCCATGCCATAATCAATAACGACAATCATGTTTCTTACCATTACCGCTTCACGCGAGCCATTCCGGATGCGCATCCAGAAATGTCAAAAGCGCGGGGACATTGATGTGCTCCCCTTCTTTATAAAACTGCTTATATATTCTCTCCATCAGCGCGTAATCTTCCTCATAATCCACGCACAGCCGGTAGGAACGGGCGTATTCTGGAGACGCGGTTACCGTAGGTCCGATCACAAACTCCCCTCCTTTGTTTTTCAAGATAAATGGGGTGACATGCTCTTTATCGTACGTCTCTTTTGCTCCCATTTCCGCCTTTTCCAATGCTCCCAAAGAAAATACCTCCACATCAAACCCGCGCGGAAATGTATTCGGTTCGGGGTGTACGTTGCTTACATAGTCCGCGCCGGAGGTTTCAAATGACGTAATGCACCTGTCAATGATGTCCGGGTCAATAAGGGGGCAATCGGCCGTTACGCGCACAATGGTCGTTGCTTTGGATTCTCGCGCGGCGCCAACATATCGCAGGAGTACATTATCCAAAGAGCCGCGATAGCATTTGACACCCTCGCTCTCGCAAAGCGCCACGATGGGGTCGTCGCTTTTTTCCGCACTCGTCGCAACAATCACTTTGTCGGCAAGCTTGGATTTCTTCGCGCGCACAGCGACATGCCACAAGAGCGGCTTGCCGCAAAGGTCCTTCAGGACTTTCCCTGGAAGGCGCTTAGAATTCATGCGCGCTTGAATAATTATTGTTTTCATATGGTTTTTGAGGGTTCCCAGACATTTTGCAAAAGAGATGAAATATGAAATGCGAGATTCTCGGCATTTTCGCGTGGAGAAAGCGAAGATATAATCTGTCCGTCCCTGTCGATGTATCCATGAAATGAATTGGCGTCCAAGAGGTGAAGGTAGCGGAGTACGTCGTCTTTGCCGAACGTGAACCCATCATGTATTTCTTGAAGCGCCTTGCGGCAAGACGCAAGACTGTTTACCTCAAATACCCCAGGCGCCCCGCGATACCAAGGATATCCGAACACCAAAACAGGTTTTCCGCGCACCACTGCCTCAAAACCGGCTGTGCCGGTAATTGTCGCGACCGCGCGCGAGCGTGCCGTCAGTGTATAGGTGTCGGTATCAATTGGCACGATTTTCACATTCGGAATCCTGCCGAGCGCTTCGTAGTACCCGCGAAATCGATAACTGAAAAAATCAAGGCCGCGATAGAGCCACTGCGTCGGATGCTCTTTTACATACACCCTCCAACCCGCTGGGAGTGACGAGGCAAGCACTTTCGCCAAATACAATTGGTCAACGAATATGTCGCCTTGCGGCGAAGAATTCCGCTCGGGTTGGTAATGCAGCGGGAAATACACGTATGGCGTAGTGAAATCAGGCGCCACGGCAAAATGCTCGTATTCTTTCCGCAGGTGTGGCCTGAACCTTCGGAAGAAACGCGTGAAGACTTTCCACACGACTAGAATGTCTTTGTGCACAGTGATGGTGGTAAAGAGAGAACGAAGTTTAATCCGAAAAAGGCGCATTCCTGAATACTTATGTTTAATGTTCTTTACGAAAACCGGGGTCGCGTCGGAGTTACCGCGTGTTTGGAGTTCATATTCTTTACGCATATCGGGAGAAAGTTTCGCCAAAGAAATATCCGCGGGTGGCACTATCTTTTTATAAAGAAAGTCCGGACCCTTTATATAATCGCGCATGATGACCACGCGGTCGGAAATCCACGTCGGCTCCATCATGATGGTCCTTATGCCGTAGAGTTTCGCGAGTGAATAAATCACGAAGTCATAGACGGTGTGCGGAATAGTCGGAAAGATAACGGCATCCGGCGCGTATTTTTTGATAGTCGCGTCCCAATAGGAAACGTAATTATAATAAAGAAATCTCCGTTCGGTAACTGTTTTACGCTCAAAGTGCTTGTTCATCATCGTTAGCACGATTGATTCGGTTTCGTACAGTTGTTTCAAGAGGTCGGCGTCAGCGGGTTGAATGTTCGCTTGAAATTCTGCCGGCGGCACGCCGTGAAGAGCGTCAATGTAGTCGTGGAAGATAGTTCCAGGAAATTCATTTCTACACGCCTCAAACTCCGCCTTGACGCCGACGACATACACAATGTCATGATGCTTCTTAAGAAGCGCAATTGCGTCGAGCATTCCAAGTTCCTTCCCGGACCAGCCTATAAAAAATAATTTCATCCCGTTAGAGACAGGAAACGCTCCGCCTATTTGCGAAGGATTCTCTGTACATGCTAGTTGTTAATACTGCGTGCATAAGGTTATTCATCGTGCGTTTCCGTGGCGAAGTAGTCGTAGACTGCGAAGCGGTCTCTAACGGGATCGTGGTTGTGCTTTACTAACTTCGAGCATGCAGCGTGGAAAAGCGGGAATCTGCTTTTTTGAGCAGTTCGCTCGGTTTTCCTTCTTCGACGACAGTACCACCATCAAGAATAAAGAGCCTGTCGGCGCCCAAAACGATCGAGAGTTTGTGGGCAATTACAATGATGGTCATTTTCTTGCGCAGTTCCTCCATGGACTTTCGTATAAGGGCTTCGGATTCATTATCAAGCGCGCTCGTCGCTTCGTCTAAAATAAGCACGCGCGGCTTTCGCGCGAGTACTCTTGCGAGCGCGATTCTCTGGCGTTGTCCGACCGAAAGCGACAACCCCCTTTCTCCCACATCTGTAGAAAATCCATTCGGCTGGCTAACCACAAAATCATAGATATTCGCAAGTTTCGCGGCGCGAATCATATCCTGCTCGCTTATTTCCGCGGAATAAAATCTGATGTTATTTTCTATCGTATCGTTCAGCAGAAAGACATCTTGCGACATATATCCGATTTGAGAGCGCCATTCATCGAGATTCACACTGGAAATATCTACGCCGTCTACAGTAATTGCTCCGGTATTTGGTTTGATAAGCCGCAGGAGTAAGTCAACAACCGTCGTCTTACCGGCGCCTGATGGGCCGATGAGTCCCACCATCTCGCCTTTTTTGATTGATAGGTTTACGCGGGAAATGGATGGCTTATCGGAGCGATACTCGAAACCCACGTCCCTAAAAACAATTTCCTTTTCAAGACGAAACGGAGCGATGCCGCTGTCTTCCTCCCGATTTTGCGTTGCCTCATCTTCATAGCGCGCGATGCTCGCAAGATACGGGATCGAAGCGCTGATAACGTGAGCGTGATTCTGCGTGTACTGGACATTCGTAATGATTTTGTTGAGTGCGTACACCATCACCGCGAAAGATGCGAATTCAAACGCGGACGTCTTGTACAAAAAGGCGAATAGGCCGACAACAAAGAATACTCCCACGAGTTGTAGGAGAGCGTCGGTAATGTTCTTTAAAAGGCACGACCGGAGATAAAGGGCCTTCATTGTCGATAGCAGACCGTCTCCCCTTTTTAGCACAGGCGCTTCAAGAGCCATGGACTTTAGGGTTTTGGCGCCGATAATATGTTCGCCGGCGAAGTGCGCGATTCTTTTGTTCTGACGAACCATTGAGGCCGCGATGATTTTGGTCGTGCGAAGCAGGGGCAAAAAGCTGAAAAAGATGACGAGCCCCGAAAGAAACGCGAGCGCGGCCACAACTCCGGATAGATTAAAAACCAATCCTGTATAAATTACCAGATTGGCCAAGACGAGCATCGCGCTGCTTAAGTAGTACAGTATCGCGGAACTGTTGGAGACCTCCGTGATAACCATCTGTCCGAGGTGTCCGACTCTTTGCGAAGAGAGAAACGGCCAGTTGGCGTTAAAAGTGAGAGAAAGCAGTTTGCTTCTCATCCGCTTCTCGAAATCAGCCATAATCCTTGAAGTAATCTGCTGTGAAAGAAGCAAAAAGAGCGCCTTAGCAAAGAAAAGCGCGACCATGAAGAAAAGGAGGAATTTGGGAGTGAACGGCAAATGGAGGTAACGAAAAAATGCCGCTATGGCAAGCGAGATGCTGTCTTCGGGTCCTCCTCCGCCGCCACCGATGACGGAAAAAAGAGGGATGATTGCCGTGACGCCGATGCCTTCTAAGAGGCCGCTAATAAAGCTCAAAAACGCCATGAGCATGATGTGCCACTTGTACCCCCCAAAGGTGCGGTAAAAAAGGGAAAGCAGGTTGCCGATTTTTCGTAGGATGTTAAAACTCATATTGGTTACGCGTTTTCCCCACCCGAATAGCGGGCGGCAGTCCCCATCTTCGCTACAAGTAACTCTTGGCGGCCCTTGAAACAAGGGCGCGTAATGCCTTTCGCGATAGTTTCGGCGCGTACTCCGAAGAAAAGCTCTTGTCGCCCGCACGAAGAGGATTGGCCTTGTAGATTTTCCTGTACAGCGCGGACACTCTTCTGTGTGGCGTAAGAATGTACAAATCTTTGGTTTCAAGCGCGAGCCCTCTTTCGTGTTCGGCGAGGAGTTTCTCGTGCAGTTTCTCTCCGTCTCGCTTACCGACGATAGCCGTCCGGACCTCCGACGCCTTTTTTCCGTAAAGCGGAGCGAAATAACCGATGGCCTCTTCTATTAAATCGCCCAAACGCACGGATGGCATTTTTAACACAAAGATTTCCTGGCCTTTCCCTTTTGCGGCCGTGTCAAGGAGGAGCGATACCGCTTGCGGAATCGTCATAAGGAAGCGTGTCATTTTAGGGTCGGTGACCGTTACTTTTTGATTCTGCGCGATTTGCCGCTTAATGAGAGAGAGGATGCTCCCCCTGCTCCCCAAGACATTGCCAAAACGAACGCAGGTGAATTTTGTTTTTGTATTGCCTTTGTAAAAATAGGTTGATAGAAACAACTTCTCCGCCATGAGTTTGGAAACGCCGAGTACGCCCTCTGGTTCAGTGGCTTTATCGGTGGAAATACCGATGACGTGCGAGACGCCCTCGGCGCGAGCCGCCTCAATCACATTTTGCGTGCCGACTATGTTGGTCTTTACCGCTTCAAACGGATTGTATTCGCAAAGTGGCACGTGCTTTAGCGCCGCGGCGTGGAACACGATATCCACTCCCTCCATCGCAAGCATAAGCCGTTCTTTGTCTCGTATGTCGCCGACAACAAAGCGTACCGTGTCCGCATGCTTCGCGAGTTCCTGCATCAGCTGGTGATGACGGTCTTCGTGCCGCGCAAAGACGCGAATGGATTTTGGCTTCATTCTAAGTAGCTGACGCACTATTTCCGAACCGATGGAACCGGTGCCGCCGGTGACTAAAATGGTTTTCCCTTTAAATATATTCCGCATACAAACTAGGCTAATGACTCTGTTAACGCGTCTACGATAAGTCCTATGTCATTCTTAGTAAGTCCTATATAAAACGGAAGCGCGAGTACGCGCTCGCTCACTTCTTCGGATATCGGGAAATCCCCTTTCTTGAAACCGAATCGCTTTTTATAAAAGCCGAATAGATGGATGGAGGGAAGATACGGCTTGGTGTTTATCCCGCGCTTTTCCATGCGCTCTACTACGCTATTTCTATTGACGCCGCTAGGAAGGAGTACAGGATAGACAAACCAGGTATTTGTATTGCCAATTGCCACCTTAAGCGGCTGTATGCCGCAGGCCTGCTTCGATAGAAAACGGTGATACCAGACGGCTATTTTTTGACGCTCGCGTATAAGAAATCGGATTTTCCGGAGCTGGACTAGACCGAGCGCCGCGCTCATCTCATCCATCCGGTAATTGTACCCCAGCCGCTCGTGTGAAAGCCATTGCATATTCTTTCCGCGTCCTTGATTGCGGAGACTCCGAAGGAGAGCACAGAGTTTCTTGCTATTCGTCACTATCATCCCGCCTTCTCCTGTGGTCATTTGTTTATTAGGATAAAACGCGAAGACTCCTGACTCGCCAAACGTACCCACCATCCGCGCTATGCCGTTTTCCCCGCCCTTATAAGTCGCGCCTAAACTTTCGCACGCGTCTTCAATGATTTTGAGTTTGTGCTTCCTTGCCAACGCGAGAATTTGGTTCATGTCTGCCGATTGCCCGAAGATATGCACGACTAGGATAGCCTTCGTTCGCGGAGTGATTTTCTTTTCGATACCCATAGGGTCAATGTTGAAGGTATTCGGGTCAACATCTGTAAATACCGGTGTCGCTCCGACATACAAAATCGCGTTCGCAGAGGCGACAAACGAAAACGGCGAGGTGATAACCTCATCTCCCTCTTTGATGCCCGCGCCGATAAGTGCAAGGTGCAAGCCCGCCGTTCCGCTTGAAACAGCCACGGCGTATTTTGTTCCAACAAATCTGGCAAAACGCTTCTCAAACTCCGTTATGGCGGGACCCATGCTAAGAACGCCGGAGCGAAGCGTTTTAAGTACCGCTCGTTCCTCTTCTTTTCCGATGTGCGGTTTTGCGAGCGGGTAATGTATAATGACCATAACGTATCACTGAATAACCTATAACTGAATAACTTGAAAGACTTCTCTGTTATTCAGTTATGCGTCATAAGTTATTCAGTTTCTTTATGGGTTTCGCTGGCACCCCCACCACTGTAGTGTTTGGTGGAACGTCCTTAATGACGAAACTGTGAGCGCCTACGATAGAATTCTCCCCGATTGTCACGCCGGGCATAACTGAACTGTGCGTCCCGACGCGACAATTTTTCTTTAATACGACCTTCCCCGCTTTACCGTCGATTGTGGAGTACGAATAGATAGCGCAGTGCGAACCGATCTGCACCTCATCCTCGATCTCTATACCGTGCTTTGCCACGAGCAAAGTGTACGCTCCGATATCGGTATGACTCCCAAGCGTAAGGCCATCGGGATACAAAACCAACCAATTCCATTTGGTCGGTTTACCGTGCTCTATGTGCGGCATTTCCCACTTGTTAAAGCGTTTATGAGCCATGGTATAGCCATATAGATAACTACAGTAATGGCTGATTTGTTTGCTAAACGACAAAACAAGACAGGAGGTCTCTTTCCTTGTCTGGGAGTGCATCAAGGCACCGCTACGCAATCAAGCGGATAAGCTCAAACGCCTCCGCAAATTGACAGCCAATTTCAGAGCCGCGAAGTTTCGCGTGCATTTCAAGAACCTCAAGAGACCGCGGATGCGGAAACTGCCGCAGTTCGCTTTGATACATCTTCATGGCGTCTAATTTCAAACGAATGTCATCCTTTGTAAGCGGCACATAATAGGTGGGACTAAACACGCCGAAACTTCTCCCCCACTCGGTTTCCGAAACGACTTCGTAGCAGAGGAGCTTTTGCACCGAACTTCCAGGAACCGGACGAGTAGCGACGAGTGTTGCTTCAAAAACGAGACGGTGGTCGCGGTTCAAGTCTTTTCCGCTCGGCGTGTATACAATGTCTGGCTTCACTTCTTTTACTATCTCGGACAGACGGTCATTGAGTTCCTTTTGCGGAATAGTGTCGAGCTTCACGGTTGGAAAGCCGAGTGAAAAAGTCTTCTTAATATGAAGAATCTTTCCGGAGCGAGCGATTTCTTTTTCGCGTTCTTTCTGAAAAGACTCCGGCCAATCCGGCGGATAGGTTTTGGTTATGATGGAGCGGAAGAGCGTGTCCCCCGCTCTCGCATGCTTTGCCAAAGTGCCCCCCACACCGAGCACTTCATCATCTCCATGCGGAGCAATAACAAGAATATTCATGAACTCTTTGTTTTAGCGGGTAAACGCGGACCACAGTTAAAGATATAGTCTATAACCGATAGGTTGGGCTCAAATGTTCCACCGAACCGCTGTTCATATATTGGATGCTCGAAATTGTGGAAGTCTACCTTGATGCCGGCCCTTGAAAATTTATCCATCTCTAAATAGTTTCTGCCCCCCGGCCCGGAGACGTAGGTATCGGCGCCAAGTTCAGCGCAGATGCTCACGAGTTGGTCTGTTGCGGAGCCGGTAATCGATAGTGCAGAAGACTGTACCATGTGTATGCTGAGTCCAAATAAAGTAACGACCCATTCGATAAGAGTGCTGTCGAGCTCCGATATTCCCTCCCACTTTCGTAAAAGGAGCTCACGCAAATCTGGAAAGAATTCTTGAAAGTGGGGCGCTTTTTTATAGTTTAATTCAATCGCCCGTATGTGCTCCTCCTGCCATGGCTTCTCGCTATCTATGCGAACCGACTGTATGCTTTTCTTCACATCCTTCTTTCTCCCTACAATCGGGACCGTAAGCCATTGGGAGCCTTTCGGAGTTTTGATTCTGTTCCGATTGATGAACCCGCCTCTCTGGAATTGCGCCGTGTCCAAAAGTACAAAAGTGTCGGCATGAAGAAGCCGGTCAAAAAAACCGAGGTATGGAAGGTATTCGGGCTGATGTATAGTCACTCTCATGCGTTGGTATGCTCCAAAATGCCCGCCTCGAGCGTATCCATAAGGTATGTGATTTCCTCGTCGGTCATTCCAAAGTAGATGGGTAGGGCAATCTGGTGCTTCATGATTTCTTCCGTAACAGGACATTGATTCCTGGAAAAGCCCATCTGTTGATACGCCTGATGATTATAAATGGTCTTCGAGTATAGCGTGTTCATCTCAATTCCCGCTTTTTTCATGCTCTGCACGAGTTTGTCTTTATCCACTGTTTCGTCAAGCGTCGCCAAGAACTTATAGTAACTGTGCCTAATGTTACTTGGAACGGCGTTTGACAGGATGTGCGGCATACGCGCTATGCGCGCTCGATATTTCTCCGCTATGCTGTTTCTTTCTTTGATAATTTCCTCAAGAAAGTTTAGCTCATGGAGAGCGAAGGTCGCGCGCATCTCGTCCATCAGCCAATCGTTGCCGAGATTGACGATGTTCTCGATCCCTCCCTCTTCTCCCTGATGCCGCACACTTCGCGCGAAACGCAAAAGTTCGGGGTCGTTCGTGGTAATAATGCCGCCAACGCCGGAGGTGATGATTTTTGTGGCAAATAGACTGAAACACCCCGCGTCTCCAATGCTTCCTACTTTCTGCCCGTGAGTCGTAGCGCCGTGCGCGTGAGAGCAGTCCTCTATCAAAAATAATTGCTGTGCTCGGCAAAGAGCGCGAAGCTCGTTTATTTCCGGCATTGGGAGACCCGAAAGATGTACCGCCATAACGGCTTTGGTTTTCGGCGTGATTTTTTGCGTGACTCCTTGCAGAGAGAGGCAACAACTTTCTTTTTCCGTTTCGGCAAAAATGGGAGTCGCGCCGGCGTAGAGCACCGTATTGCCGCACGCGACAAAGGTGTTTGCGGGGACGATGACTTCCCCGCCCGCGACCTTGGCGTAGCGCATGACAATTTCAAGAGCGGCAGAACAGGTCGCCACGGCAACGGCGTATTTGACGCCGATATATTTTGCAAATTCTTTTTCCAGTTCTTCGTTCCGAGGCCCAAGTATGAGCCGCCCGCTCTCTAGTACCGCCTTCATCTTTGCAAGAAGACCCGGTATATCAGGACAATATGGTTTTGCGCCTGGTATTTTCATGTAGAGTTTGCCTCGACTTTTAAGCTTTTAACATAATCTCGTATGCCATCTTGTAAGGTAGACGGCTCAAAACGGAGGAGTTTGCGCGCCTTGTTGATATTGAAATAGAAATTAAATGGCGTTTTTTTCTTAAAGTCCGGACCAAATGCAATAATGGAGCGTGAGTTAGTCTCGCGGATAATAAGCCGCGCAAGTTCTTCTATGTTTGTCAGAACCCCGCTCCCTATATTAAAGACATCGAATGTGCGACGGCCAAGAACGTTAAGCGATTGTACCACGGCCATTGCCACATCTTTTACATTCACCAAATCCCATCCCATAGCGCGATCAATCGTGAGGGGTTTATGAGCAAGCGCGTTTTTGACGAAATTGTTCACCGCGCCAAAGTGTCTTCGAGGACCGTAGATGCCGGAACACCTGAGGACGGCGACCTGCAGGCCGAGAGTTTCTCCGTATAGCAAAGACCACATCTCGCCTGCGTATTTGCTGGCGCTGTAAAAATCATTTGGAGAAACTGGGTGTTCCTCCGAAACCGGAAGCGTGAGTTTATTTTTATCATACACGCTCATTGACGAGATATAGACGAATTTCCGCACCTTTGCTTTTCGCGCCGCCTCGAGAACCGTAAGTGTCCCGCGCTCATTTGCTTCGAAGTAGGGAGTGGGCGATGCTATCGGCTCTTTGGGATTCAAGGCGCCCGCGTGTACCACGGCGTCCGGCATAATATCGGCGAGAGTGTATGCCATCTCGCGCTCGTTCGTAAAATCAAGCTCAATTGCCTTAAAATCTTTGTTGCCACGAAGATGAGCGACGCGCGAGTCGTCTTCATGAGTGGTTCCGAAAACCGCGTAACCTTGCAGAAGGAACGCGTCGCAAAGGTGCGAACCAAGAAATCCGCCCGCGCCAGTCACAAATACTTTCTGCGTCTTTTTTGTCATAATGCTATTTTTTAATGAGAAGTCGTTCGTCAATCCGCAAATGCTCTAACACGGAAACGACGCGTTTACCGACTCCTCCGTTTCCCCATGGGTTTTCTGCGCGACGAAGTTTTGCCAGAAATCTTTTGTCGTAGAGTGCTTTTTTTATTGCTCGCGCGATTTCCTTTCTCGACACGGGTGCATCTATGACATTTTTCCCTCGCTCGCGGTCAAATTGGCGTCTGCCCACATTAACGACGGGAGTCCTCCATGCAATCGCTTCAATAAGCCCTGAACTGCTATTGCCAACCATAACGCCCGCTTCCCGCTCGAGCGCGAGAAACTGCGCGTGCGTCACATTCCGAAAAACATGGAACTTAGGATTGTCCCGTTCCCGTTCAAGTATCTTGATTATCTTCCGCCCTCCCGGGTCGGCATTCGGGTAGATGGCAACGATTGGGAGCTTGGATAATTTGATTGCCGCGAGCGACTCGGCGATTTGTTTCTCTACTCTCTCCCCTCCCTCAAAATACGGATGCTGTACAAAAAGAATGAAGGGCGTAGAGAGTGAAGTAATACCAAGCTCGTTTAGAAGCTCTTTTCGGCTCGGGAGTTCAGCGCCCAATATATCATCAAGCGCAGGAGCGCCGGTTCGTATGATTCGCCATTTTTCCTCCCCCATCTTCTCGATGAATGCCGCTGATTTCTTCGTGGCTGGAAAATGCAAAGAGGATAATTTGGTGAGTGCGTGCCGCGTAATGCCGTCAACCGTAGCGCTTATCTCTCCGCCCTGAAAGTGTCCTGTCGGTATGCCGAGATAGAGGCAGGCCACTGCGACGCAGAGCATTTCGGGCCTATCGCCAAAGAGTAGGACGAAATCAGGCCTATCCTTCTCAAACGACTGCGTGATTTTAGGAAGGAGCGACGCGCAGAAGCGAGCGAGGGACGCTCTGGAATCGTCCTCGAAAATCGCTGTAATAGTTTTTGTTCCGGAAAATTCTTTCTGTACCAATTTTTTTGTCTCTCCGAATTCAGGCATAAGGTGCATGCCGGTAACATAGAGCTGCAACGAAAGTTTGCCGCTTTGCTCAATCGCTTTTAGAACCGGCGTCATAAGGCCGAAATCGGCGCGCGTGCCGGAGATATAGGCTATCTTTTTACGTTTTGTAATCATGGTTGGATATGAGCGTATCAGCCACAATGTTACGCATAGCGCGAGCACCGATAATCTTATCGAGATTTTTTGGCAAAAGTCCTGTGCCGGGACGCTTAACGGTAAGGTTGCCCGCGGTGAATTTCTCCCCCTTCCTAATGTCGCGCGCGGCAACAATACTCTTGCGCGAAACTTTTGCATTCTTTTTCTCGCTGGCGCTGGGGATTTTTTCTCCCGTCCCGAGCGCTGTTTCAATATTCCTTATATTCTTCACGAAATTGCGAAGTTCATCGGGTTCAAGCGATGCTTTGTGGTCGGGACCAGAAAGATTCCTATCAAGAGTGAAATGTTTTTCAATGACCGAAGCGCCTAGAGCAACGGCCGCGACTGCAGCAATGTTTCCAATGGTGTGGTCGGAAAAACCGATTGGCAGACCAAATTCTTTTCGTAGCGTTTCAATCGCCCGCAAATTTGCTTCAGAAAACTGCGTCGGGTAGTTAGAGGTGCAATGCAAAAGAATCAGTTTCGCGTTTCCGGCCTTTTTGACGGTCGCTACCGCCTCGCGCACCTCGGACATATCGGTCATGCCCGTCGAGAGAATAATCGGGAGTTTCCACTTTGCGAGCTCTAAAAGAAGCGGAAGATTGTTCGCGTCGCTTGAGGCAATCTTCAGTGCCGGAACGCCAAGCTTTTTCAAAAACAGCGCGTCATCAAACGAAAACGGTGTGGAAAGAAATATGAGTCCTCTTTTCTCCGCGTAGCGCTTGAGCGCGCGATGATGCTTTCGCGGCAACATGAGGCGCTTCAACATCGCGTACTGGGATTCTCCCTTTCCTAAAGGGAGTACCCGAGTCTGCGAGGGGGAGGGATTTTGCCCTTTCATTTCATTTCGCACTTGGTAGGCGGCCTTCGCGGCATCCCTGGTCACGAGTATGTCCGGATTAAAGGTTTGGAACTTCACCGCATCCGCTCCCGCTTTGGCAGCGGCGTCAATAAGCTTTTTGGCAAGCAGAAGCTCCCCATTATGATTCACCCCCGCTTCCGCGATGATGAATACGGGGTTCCCCGGACCGATTTTCTTTTTCCCAATGGCAATGGATTGGCCGGTCATAGTGCCGTACTACAACTATAGTTATGGGCAAAATGTGCTCCGTAACGCACTATTCCAGGGTGAACAAAACAATATTTCCCCGAGTGGCTACATGCGTAAGGCCTCGAAAGACAGCAGGGTCCCACTCCGGTTGCTTAGCTCTATCCCACAGAATCCAGTTTACTCCGTACGCATCAAGGAGTTTTTCAAAGCCGTCTTTTTCTTTGGTCGTTTTTTCATAATCCACGACAAATTTCCTCAGAAAATCCTGCCGATACAGCCTAAACTCCTCTCCATTCTCCGCAGCGCGCCGGTTGTATTCGTGCAGGTTAAAACCCGACGCGTACCCTTCAATATCTTGATATAACGCTTTATACATTGATGAGTCGCCATCATCTTCCAAAATCTTCTTAAGATACGCGCCGGGCTCCCTCCTCGCGTCTTTGTTCAAGTAGAGGTATAGAAGCAGAGCGTCTTTGTGCCGCTGTATCGGATTGTCGTTAAACTGCGCGAGGTTCCTCTGCCAAAACAAATCATGTGGCGTGTACACCGTGACGAGAAACTCCGTGTCCTCGGTTGGAGAGGCGAGCACCACTCCCGAGTTTTTGTCCTTATTCAATTCGTCCAAAGCTGTTCGGTAATCCTGTTCGTAAAGTCTTTGCGGAAGCGTTCCGGAAAAAGCTTTGTATTGCGCGACGGCGGTGTTCGTCAGGAATATGCCGACGACAAGGAAACACGCGATTGCTTTGGCGCGGTCCGTCTTGAGGTATGACCAAAGCGCGTAGGAAAGCGCGATTATAAAAGCAGGCTCGGTGTAATACCAAAGATAATGATTGGGCTGTATGCGAAGTCCTGTGAGCGCTTGCTGATTGATGCAAAACCATCCGGAAAGAAGCAGGGCGAAAATGAGTGGCCAATTTAAATCGCGTTTCCGATGCGCGAAAAGTCCGAATAGGAGCAGTACCAAGGGGCCAATCTTTTTGTACGCGAGAGCATATCCATATTTCGCGCCATAGAAATAAGAAAACTGCTGTCCAGCCGGAAAAATCATGTAAAGTATTGTTCGTATGACATTGTAAGCGCTTATAAGGGCTCCGAGACAAGAAATCAGAAAAATATGCCTAACTGACATCCAGTCCCTTTTAAAAATAAAAAGTAAAAATAAAAAGCCGTTAAAAACCGCGATAAACGTCCACGCGTACGAATAGATGTACGAAAGCGCACCGAACATGGCGCCGGCGATTAATAACCTCGGGAGAGATGGGGTTTTGAGCGCCCGCAGGCACAAAATGAGATATGAGAAGACGGCAAGCGAGCTTAAGGCGGGATGAAGAGCCCGCCCATACATGTTGAACACCGGAGCAAAAAAACTGTTCTCAATAATGGAATAGCCGCTCACTACGGAAATAGCGACTACTGTTGCAAAAAATCTGTCGGCCCGAAGATGGAGCGCGAAAAAATAGATGGTTACAATTAAAGCAAAAACGCCTATAAAACTATATATGGCGTAAAGTGTGGATATATCAACGTTATCGGCAAGGCCGAGGAGATAGAAAGGTCCGACCAGCACATATTCGTTAATAGTGAAGTAGTAGTCGGGATATGTATCCTTTCCCTCTCGTATAAGAGGATTTCCTAACCCGTGTCCTTCAAGTACTTCTTTGCCGCGCGACAAATAAAAATCTTCGTCAGCCGCAAGATTGCCGTAGTGGTATAGGTTAATACCGCGATACGCATCATTCGCGGCGTATGGGAAAGCAAGAAGCGGTGATTTTATAAGAAGCGCGAGCAGAAACGCGAAGAGCAGAATCAGCCGATGTTCTTTCGCGAACGCTCGCAGTCTTTCGAGTAGCGCGCGGCGCGCGGGCATCTGTGCCGGTGCCTCTTCCGTATCGTCTTGAGGCAAAACAGCTTCCTTCGCGCCCGCCCTTTGCTCGGTCACCGATATGGCTTGTATCATGGTCATGCACGAGTGTGTTTCTTCAAAAACGCGGAAAAACTCTCAAACAGGTGCCGAATCATTTCTTCGGTCAGTCCGTGGTGAGCGCCGATGAGGAGAGAGCCCCGCGTTATAAGGTCCGCCGCGGGATATCCGCCGGGAAGGGTGCGGCGCGTAATTTTTCGAAACGCCGGCTGGCGGAGGATATTGCCGGTAAAGATGGGCCGTGTCTGAATGTTTTGCTTCTCCAGGAAGCCGACAAGCTCTTCGCGGCGGAAGGGTGCGCCGTCCTTTAGCACAAGCGGAAACGCGAGCCACGCCGTGTTTGCCCCCTTGTGCTGTGTCGGTAAAATAAAGAAATCTTCATATTTCCTGAAAAAACCGAGCAACCGTTTGAAATTGCGTTTGCGCGCGGCGGAGAATGTTTTTAGCCGCTTTAATTGTTCAAGTCCGAACGCTCCAGCAATCTCATTAGATTGGAAGTTGTATCCGATTTCGCTGAAAATGAATTTCGCATCATACGGTTTTCCATTGATGCGGCCGGCCATGCGC
This sequence comes from Parcubacteria group bacterium GW2011_GWC2_48_17, assembly GCA_001003605.1. Lineage (GTDB taxonomy): Bacteria > Patescibacteriota > Minisyncoccia > Phycocordibacterales > UBA10002 > UBA10002. The sequence continues at coordinate 46,566 of LCPL01000010.1, read as the reverse complement.
TTTTGAAGCACCTCTCCTTTGCCGTATGAACCAAAAAGAGTAGACTCCCTTCCCCAATTCGCCATAACAAGCGCGCGCCGCGCAAGCGCCGCATCATTCACACAGAGCATCGCGCCTCCGCCACCGGCGGTAATGATGTGCGAGGCGTAGAAACTCGTGGTAGAAATATCGGAATAAAACCCAGTCGGCTTGCCAAAGAGGGTGGCGCCGAGCGTGTCGCAGGAATCTTCAATCAGCCACAAGTTGAATTTGTTCGCGATGGCGGATAGTTTCCTATAATCCGGAAGATTTCCGATGAGCGAAGGAATCATGAGCGCCTTGGTCTTTTTCGTTATGAGTTTTGGAATTTGTTCGATATCAATTTGGTAACTGCCCAAAACGACATCAGCGAACACCGGCACCAACCCCTTTTGCACCATCGGCGCCACCGTGGTGCTGAACGTCAGAACGGGAGTTATCACTTCCGAACCACGCGGAAGATTCAGGAGTTCAAGCGCAAGGAGATTGGCGGAGGAGCCGGAGTTAACCATAATGCCGTATTTTTTGCCGAAGAGTGCCGCGATTTTCGCTTCAAACTTCTTCACGGCCGTCCCCGCCACGATTCTTGTGGGGTCTTTGAGAACTCTATTCACGGCGGCGATTTCTTCATCGCCATAGACCGCGAGCGCGTACGGCACTCTGATGTTCTTATTTTTCATCAGGGTTCAGCATAACAAACGTATGCGCCACTAACAACCATACTTTCTAAAATGTTCTATGGTTTTATCAAGTCCTTCGTGAAGCGAATACTTTGGCCGCCATGAGAAATGCGAAAATGTCTTCGTCATGTCCGCCTGCCAAGTATCGCTGTCGTAGGAAACAGAGCGGAAACTTCCCCATTTCACTTCGCTTTTTGAAGAAGTTTGTTCAAGAATGTACGACACGGCGTCTCCAATTGGCGTTCGAACGCCGGAGCCGGCGTTAAAGATTTCGCCGCGGTACTCGCCCGCCTTTTGCGAAGCTTCTAAGATAAGCTCGACTGCGTCATCTACAAAAATAAAATCCCGCGAGATGGTCGGCGAGGTCAAGGCAATCGGAGCGACGTGAAGCGCCGAAGCAATCACCTGGTGCGTCAGCCGCTGCGGTTCGTTGAACGGTCCGTAGGGAGTGAATAATCGAAGCGCCACAATTGGCTTCTTTTGGGAGCGGCCGAGCGCGGCGCCGTAGAGCGTGCCGGCAAGTTTGCTTACTCCGTAGAGCTCTCCCGGCTCACAGAGCTCGTCTTCCCGTACGGGATGGTCTTTGAATCCATACTCAAGAAAACTTCCCGTCATAACGAAGAAGTCGAAGCTTGCCGCCGAAGCCGCGTCGAGAAGCGCGACAGTGCCCAAGGCATTCGTTTGAATAATCGTTTCGTTTTTCGCGCCAAGGCCGCTCACGACATTTGAAACTCCGAGGTGAAAAATCCCTTTTGGTTTGACCTTGGTGATGGCCTGTGCAATTGATTCCGAGTCCGCGAGGTCTGCGTACTCCAATGTAATGTCATGAAGGATATCTTGAATCCTCCAAAGGTTGGAGGTCTTCCGCACCAGCGCATGGACGCGCGCGCCGTCGGATACAAGCTTCCGGACAACGTGAGAGCCGACAAAGCCGCTTGCTCCGGTTATAAGTACGGGACCGTCTAGTTTTGAAGATAATGTCATGGCCGTCGGTAAGAGTCAGACTCTTGGAAGGCTGTCCCAAGAGTCTGACTCTTGGAAAGATAGATTATCTTTTATGCCGATGCAGATACTTATGCGCCTCGGAAATGCTGGCGATGTCATATCCTTTCTCACCAGCTTCCATGCGCGCTCGGTACTCAAGAACGCGGACGCACTCGGTGGCAAAACGGGCAAGCCTCGTCGCGCGCTCGGGCTCTTTTTTTAGGAGCGGCATGAACTCGTACATCTCCTGCCAGCCGAACGACTCCCGCGGCACGATGCGTGGATAGAGCGAGAGCGTGAGTCCAGCCGTTTTCATGACGGCAAAGTCGGTAAGAAACGCACGCAGAAGATGTTGCGGGACGCTCACAATGGTTGCCGAAGAGAGGGCGCGCGACGCCGCGAATTTCATAAACTCATCCGCTTCAGCGTGCGTGTACTTCGCATCCGGAATTTCGTGTATGTCCGAAGCGACGACTCCGTGCTCTAGTAGCAGGTCGCGGCACTTTGAAACGCCGGGAGCGCCGACGCCGTATGTGGCAAGTCCGTTTAAGACCACCTTTGGACGGTCGCTCTCAAGGTAGAGCTTCGCGACAAATGCCATGGTCTCTTTGATAAGGTCGGGCCAGCCGTGTACGAATATTGCTTCGCGCGAAGCTCCGTTTCCGGAATATACCGCGTCCACCACCTCAAGCCATTCTTGGAAATTCTCCCCGCCAGTTTTTACCATTTTCATAGTATAGCATTTACTTTTTTCGATGTGGTCTAATTTGACACTGCAGGATGTACATGCTACAGTATGTGCCGTTTCCGAAACTCAAACATCAATTGAAAGGATAGCACAATGAAAAGAAAAAAGGCCCCGAAAAAGGGTCTGTCAGAGGCCGAGGCTATGACCCTCGGAGAGCTCCTTAACAGAGCGAGGTTCCCCGCTTCCCCGTCCGGTATTTGACGGGTGGGTGGAAAACTTGCCACATGTTGCGTTTGAGCTCGCTCTTGTCCGACGCAACGAAAGTGGTGGCCGGGACTGGGAAATCTTCCTGACCCAGCGCGGTGAGAATGACCCGTTTTGGCCGAACGAATGGGGTATGCCGGGAACAATTATCCAGCAAAATGAACGGATTCAGACCGCGTACCTACGACTCGTAGGAGAAGAAGTCAGAGGCAGGGGCGACTTTAGCCTTTTACAATTCGTAGGAATTAGCGAATTCCCCAAAGGCGGTAGTCAGTACAAATGCAGGCGGGGTCATGAGATAGCACTCATTCACATCATCGTGTCCAACGGTAAGAACCTTCCTGGCGGAGAATTTTTTCCCTTTGGGGAACTGCCGAGGAACACCATCGGTCATCACCGGACCATGGTGAAAGTCGTCTGGAAGTTTCTGGCGGAACTCCTAAGACTGTGACGCAATAGCCTGCTTCCGCGCGCGGAAGCAGGCTATCTTTTTTTAATACAAGACGTTTGACAGATTTAGTCCGTAATCCGAACGCGATTCTTCTTAAGAAATTCTTGATACCACGAAACGGTGCGTCTTATTCCTTCAGCTAGATTTACTTTTGGCTTCCAGCCGACTGCCCTCTTGAGCTTCGCGCTCGAGAGATACTGGCTTTGTATTTCGTCTGACTTATTTTTTGAATAAATGGGCTTTACGCGGGATTTTTGCATCGCGGATAAAATGAGCTTGATAACCTCGGCGCTAGATACCGGTTTCGCACATCCGATGTTAAAGGCTTCCCCTTTGAGTCTCGCCATGTTTTCGGCGATGAGGCGATACCCTTCGGCCGCGTCCTCTACATACAAATAATCGCGAACGCTGCCGCTTACGATAACCGGGCGCAAGCCTCTTGAAACGCGATAAATTGTTCTTGGAAAGATGCGGGAAAAATGCGAATCTCCTCCGCCATAGAGATTACCGCACCGAACAATCGCGATAGGAATGCCGTAGGTCTTGAAATACATCTGGCTGATAAGGTCGGCGCAACTCTTGGACACTTCATAGGGAAATTCACCGTGAAGCGGAAATGTCTCAAGGTACGGAAGTTTTTTGTGGATGCCGTAGGCCTTGTCCGACGATGCCACGATAATTTCTATTTTGGGATTGGTTACCCGCACCGCTTCCAGAATGCTCGCGGTTCCGCGAATATTGGCGTCAAGCGTCCCGATGGGGTCGGCAAGCGCGGTTTTGCAGATGGCCTGCGCTCCGAGATGAAACACGGTTTCTATGCGGTGGTTTAAAAGTATCCGCTTCATTGATTGAAAATCCAGAATGTCGCTGTAAATGACCTCGCATAATTTATTCAGCCCTTCGGTTTCAAAGATAGACACCGGATTCTTCTGATAGATAAGCGCCGCGACCGAGGCTCCCCTTTCGAGTAAGTCCTTCACCACCCAGCCGGCAAGGAAACCGTTGGCGCCGGTAATAAGCGCTCGCCTTCCCTTCCAGAAGGTTTTTATGCGTTTTGCCATTGTGTTATCGTTTCCAATGATAGAGCATGTTCCTTATAAATTCAAAAACCGTCGCCACGCGGACTTGAGACACTCCTGCTTTTCTAGGGAAGGTTACTATCGGAAGCTCTCCCAGCTTCGCGTCCATTCTTTTTGCCTTGATAATGATTTCAGGGTCAATGAACCAGTCAAGCGATTCAATGCGTGCAGTATCAAAAAATTTCTTGGTGAAGAGTTTCGGACTGCCGTTTATGTCTTTCATAGTTACCCGAAACATGATGCGGAATAACGCATTGTAAACCTTGCTGATGATAAAACGGGTAACGCCGTCGCTGCGATTCTCGCGCGTTGCTTTGCACACGTCTAAATTGTCCGAAACGAGCTTTTGATAGATGCGAATGATTTCTGTCGGACTCATCTGATTATCGGCATGAATATACCCGAGCACCTCGCCGTTTCCTTCTCGAAGCCCTCGGAGGAGTGCTCGGCCAAAACCTTTTTCAGGCTCATATACGCTTTTTACGCGCGGGAACTGCTTCGTGAGCGCTTCCAGTGTGCTTTTTGTGTCATCAGTTGAAGCGTTGTCCACGACGATGACCTCGTACTCATCGCCCAAAACAGAGAGCGCCTTCGTAAGTTCTGGAATAAGGCGTTTTAGATTATCGGATTCGTTATGGCTCGGAATAACGACGGAGAGCGAGCATTTCATGGTTGATGAACGTGATGGCTAGAACTCGTATACACTACAGCAAAAGACGACGCTTGAAAATACTTCACATACTGCCTAACGCTGTAAGAGTCAGACTCTTGGAAAGAGATGGAATCAATCGGGAAAAAGCGCGAAGGTGCTTGTTGCGGTTTTTAAGCGCCTTTCAATATCTGAAACGGCGGCGTACGAGGCGAGCTTCGAATCAGTCGCCACCATCTTCAAAAATAATCTTGTGTAGGTCTTTTCCGAACCGTGGATGAGGTCTATCATTTCGGCGTCATTCGACCAAAAGGCCGCGCTATCCGAAAAATCATAGAAACTGAAACCGCGAGCGGCAAAGAGCGGCCGTAGGCGGTCAAAGATGGTGAAGATGTACGGATAGTCTTCCATATCTTCAAGGAGGCCAGCATAGACAGACGGCGGGTAGGGCGGTAAAAAACCGACTATGTGAATGTTTCGCTCCGCGGATAACTGAAGAAACGATTCGATTTCCTTGATGGAAGCTTCATCGAGCGCTCCCGGTGCTTTCTGCAGGTGCGGGTCGGTCGTCTGGGCGCGGTCAAAATTACGAATTTCCGCAAGGACGGCTTCCCGAGCATCAAAGTGGTCCAGAAAATACCCATATCGGTAACTGCCGTCATTCCGAAAACCATTACCGTTTCTGCGCGCGTTTAGTCCTATTGCGCGCCTATCCCTACTTCCGTCATCAAGGTCGGAAAAGGTGAACTTACGCCGATAATAGTCTCGATAAATCTTGGTCCAGCTATTCAAAAAGACGCTTGCGGGCGAGTCAAATACCGAAAGCTCATCTATGCCGACAGGCGTCCTACCGCGCCAGGAGGGGTCAAAGAAATTCTGGTCAAGGCCGATGAGTATGATGCTGGGTTCTTTCCCTCTCGGAATTTTATCCAAGAACTCTCGAAACTGCTCGATTCTGCTGATGCTGCCGCCAGCGTTTAGAAACCGCGTATCTGGGGTAAAAAAGCCTGAACGAAATTGCAAGGCGCGGGAAGTGCCGAGTGCTATGACGTCAGGATTCAACTCGTAGAGATAGCGCAGTTTGTAATATGATGTGCTATTGCCGTAAGCTGCGCCGAATAAAATTGGCGATTTTCCACTTATCTGGGCGGCGATGACTGATTTTGTGCTCATGCCTTCCCCGGACTTTACGAACACGTACACGGGAAAAGCAAGAAGAAGCACGAGTGGAAGGATGAAGAGACCTATTCGCTGGGCGAATAGGATGACATCGTTTCGCTGTGATGTATTGTGAGTTACCATAGTCGTCTAAAATTGGAAATAAATAAAGTTTTGCTCTGTAAAGACGCCGAAGAGGAGCAGCCAGAGAATGAATGCGTAGTAGAGAGACCACCGAAGCGCCGTGGGCTTTAGCGCGAGCAGGCGCTTCCACCACGGCCGCTCGCGGCTCCAGTAAATGCCGAGCATGAGTACGATAGAAGCGATGAGAACAAGTAGCGTTGACTTGCTTACGCCTAGTGTTGTCTCGACAAGAAGCTCATAGCGAAGATACTCGAGCGAGCTAAGCTGGCTCCATAGGCCGGAGAGTGCGTGCTTGAGTATGTAGAGCGCCTCGCTAAGGTCGCGCGAGCGAAAAAATACCCAGCCGACCGCAACGAGAAAAAACGTTATGAAGATTTGAGCCAATTTGCGAACACGCGGGAAGCGGTCAAGACGAATAAACCGCGCCGCGCTCTCCCGCCACCATGTGGTAATTTTTGACAGTACGATATATGTTCCGTGAAGCGCTCCCCATATGACAAACGTCCAGTTCGCTCCATGCCAAAGGCCGCTTAAAAGAAAGACGAGTAAAATGTTGAAATACCATCGTAGCTTGCTCACCCGATTGCCGCCAAGCGAAAAATAGAGGTAGTCGCGAAACCACGTGGAAAGCGACATATGCCACCTTCTCCAGAAGTCAGCGACCGAGGTAGCAAAATACGGCTGGTTGAAGTTTTCCCGAAGGCGAAAGCCCATCACTCTAGCCGCTCCGCGGGCAATGTCCGTATATCCGGAAAAATCGCAGAAAATCTGAAAAGCGAAAAAAACTGTCGCGATAATGAGCGGGAGGCCGGTATAGTCGCCCGGATGACTATAAACCGAATCCACTATGAAAGCGGCTTGGTCGGCAATCACAAGTTTCTTGAAAAAACCCATGAGCATGAGCTTAAGGCCATCTATGACTCGCGAGTAGACAAACGCGTGCTCTTCGCGAAATTGGGGCAATAGATTTTGCGGCCGCTCGATGGGACCCGCCACGAGTTGCGGATAGAACATGACGTAGAGGGCGTAGATGCCGAAATGACGCTCGGCTCTGTAGTTTCCGCGAAAGACCTCAATCGTGTAGCTCATTGCTTGAAAGGTGTGGAAGGAGAGGCCGAGAGGAAGAATGATGTTGAGGAGAGACAGAGAATAGTTCCAGTGGATAAGCTGCGCGAAGTCGTTTAGGTTGCCAAGAAAGAAATTGTAGTATTTGAAGATAGCGAGAACGCCCAGGTTGGCGATTAGACTTAGGATGAGATACAATTTGCGCTTTCTTCCAGTCGCGGCCTCAATTTGTATTCCTGCGATGTAATCAACAATGATAGTGAAGAATAAAATTAGGATATATTTCGGTATAAAGGCCATGTAGAAAAGAGAGCTCGCCGTGAGAAGAAGAAGCCAGCGAAAACGGTGCGGCAGGAGAAAATAGAGAGCCGTAACTACGGGAAAGAATATGAAAAATTGGGTAGAGGTAAAAAGCATACAGCGCAAAAAGCTTAGCGTAGGAGGTAGTATGCATTATAACCGTTTGGGTGGAAAGATTGCCCGTCTTTAGCGATTGTTTGCCTCCAGCCTCTCAAGCATCTTCATGTTCGCCAAATCTTCCCTAAAAGTAAAAGGGTAGTCCGCCTTGCCGCGGATAGCGTCAACGAACGATTTGATTTCGACGTTATACATTTCTTCCGCGGCCAAATACCCCTTGGCAGGATTGCCCTTAGGAACCGAAATGGTTTTTGTCTTTCCATTAGCGTCGTGGACGCGAATCTTTGAGGAAAGCCAATCCCATTCAATGATTCCCTCGGACCCGATAAGCCACAATGAACGGCCGGGCTTTCGAGAGAGAAGTTCAATCTGTATCGTTCCACGCACGTTATTCTTATACCGCACGCTCGCTGATAGAAAATCGTCCGCAGTCATTTCAAGGTCTGACACTTTTCCTGTCATTCCGGAAATATCCGACATGGTTGAGCCGACGAGGAAGTTAAGCCACACGCACTCAAAAAGAAAAAGCGTTCTGCAGGAGCCGGTATCCTTTTTCGAAATATAAATCTTGCGATAATCCTCCCATGGATGGAAGGTCGGAAGATACTGTCCAACATGATAATCGAACAAAAGTATCTTGCCGATTTTTCCCTGCTTAACAAATTCTTTCATCATCTTTATAGGAGAAAAATGAAGAAAGGTGCTTGAAGGCGCCATCACAAGGCCTTTCTTGGCGGAGAAAATCTCCGCGTAACCGTCGTCGGTTGTGCTAACTTCGGTATAAAAATGCTTTCGGTGCCGTATGGCAAATCGTATGTAGTCGCCGTGTTTATCGGGCGGAGTGGAAATAATCATCGCGTCAAACATATCTGGAGAGAGTTTCGCGATGTCGGGAACGGTTTTGATGTGATAGGTTTTTCCCGCCTCCCTCCTTCTCTCTGGCGAGAGGTCAAAGCCGATGATATTTTTCTCGCCAGCGGAAATGAGATTGCGGATGCGCCGCTTCCCCATTGAGCCGAGTCCTATCTGCAAAAATGTTAGTGTTTTGTGTGGCATAGCATTATGTCAATCTCTGAAAGCCGCTATGCGCCACCGGCCCTTGAAGCAGTGAGGCAACGGTGTCTTTTTCTATCGCCTCGGCAAGCAGGGCGAAGACTTCATTGACAGCGCTAAGATATTTCTTTATGTTCTTTTCTGTGTGTGCGTGGCTCATATAAACGCTTCCCGAAGCGAGAAATCCCCTGCGGAGCATCTCTTGGGTGAATAGCGTCCGTATCGCCTGGCTTTTCTCGCCATAATCGAACGCGAATCCGACGAGCGCTTCCGGCCCGTGTACGCGTATCTTTAGCCAGTGTCTTTCTGCCGCTTGCCTCCAGCCCTCGCCGATAAGCGTTCCAACGCGCTTGAGATACGCGGGCAGATTGACCCGTTTCATCTCTTTGATGGTCGCGATTGCCGCAACGGGCCCAATCCGTTCCGTCCAAAACGTACTGCTGATGAAGGTCTTTTGCACCGAATCCATCACGCCCTCTCTTCCGATGATGGCCGCCATCGCGTACCCGTTCGCGATTGCCTTGCCGAGTACGGCGATGTCGGGATAGACGCCGTAGTGAAGGTGCGCTCCGCCGAGAGTTATTCGCCAACCGACAGTTATTTCGTCAAAGATGAGTACCGCGCCCGCCTTGGTCGCGAGCGCGCGAACCTTCTCCAAAAAGCCTCTTTCGGGTTCGTGGTGACGCACCGTCTCAACCACAATCGTGCCAATATCTTTATGGCGCGAAAGAAGCGCTTCAAGCTCCTCGATTCGATTGTACGCGAACGGCAACACGGTGCCACGGAGTTCGGAGGGAACACCGGCAGGTTCAAGACCGGAAAGTAAATGCTCGTTCAAACCCTTCGCGTCTTCCAAGTTAGTCGCGAGATACCAATCACTCCACCCGTGATAGCCCGAAAAAGCAATTTTAGACCGTCCGCTATGCGCGCGCGCGATTCGCACGGCAATCGCCATTGCCTCTCCGCCGGTACGTGCGTAGCGTACCTTCTTCGCCCACGGATGAAGCTTTAGGAGTAACTCCGCGAGTTCTACCTCTTCGGGGGCATTGAGCGTAGTGAGCGAACCGTTATCAACAGCCCGCTTCACCACCGCGTTGACTTTCTTGTTCGCGTAACCAAGTGCGCACGCGCCGATGCCCATGATTGAGAAATCCAGATATGTCCGCCCATCAAGGTCCGTAACCTCGATTCCCTTTGCTTTTGCGTAGTAGGCGGGCCACAGACCAGGGAGAAACATTTCGGAACGCTTTGAGAGAAGCTGATTGCCGCCGGGTATGAGCCGCTTCGCTTTTTCCCACAGAGCCGCGCCTTTTCCTTTTTTGATGTGATTCTGTTTCTCCATATGAATAGTATTTTATCGAAATGTTTGAAGCGCGTGTTCGATTTTCTTACGATTGCGATAAATCAATTCTCCGACGATAAAATCTTGCGGTTCGTCTATGTCAACCGCGCGCCAACGCGGAATCTCGAAAGCGAGTACTCCTTTCGGAATAAAAGTCTTCTTTTTAAGAAATACGGATGTCTTGATGGCGTAGACCATGGACCCGTCGAGCTTATAGGTGTCGGGGAGCTCCTGCCTGTTGCCCGATTTGAGAAATGATTCGTCGCTCACGAGCCGGAGCGCGCCCTTTTTATCCTTGACGAAGAGGAGCTGTTCGGTGCGGCACACGGAAACAATCGCGCCGGCCTTTCGTTTGAAGAGAAGGTCGAGAGCTCCATCAATATCCGCGCTTGTCCGAAGCGGAGAGGTCGGCTGGAGCAATACGACATAGTCCGGCATATAACCCGACTCTTTCTCCATAGTCGTAAGCAGATGATATACCGCGTCGGTCGCCTTCGACCTATCTTGTGCAAGTTCAATCGGGCGGAGAAATGGAACTTCAGCTCCGTATTTTCTCGCGACACTCGCTATCGCCATAGACTCGGTGGACACGACAGTTCTCGTGACATATCTGGACTTTTTTGCGGCGTCAATCGTATGCGAGAGCAGAGGTTTTCCCCCAAAGACTCGGATGTTCTTGTTCAAAATACCTTTGCTTCCGCCTCGCGCCGGAATGACGGCTAGTATGTTCATACGCATAGCTATATGATGTTACACTATTCTACCTCACCGTTATGCAATACAATACTGTAACTAGCCTTGTGGCGAAAAGAATACAATGGTGGTACCCCAAGGACTATCCTATGTGAATACACATAGGATAGTCCTTGGAGGATTGTCGGAAACTTAACGGATATCGGGCTAGTTATCAAGAGACTTAGGGCGTTAGACCATTGCCTGGCCGCCCCGACTTCCCTGCGCGGGAGCGCAGGGTGTCCTCATTCGCATGCGCCATTTGTTAAGCGTATCTACTATGAAAATCTGTTTTTTTCTCCATCGGCAGTTTGCCCACATAGGACACAATCTCGCGAAGTTGCTTTCCGAAGAATACGGGGTGCGGGAATTTTGCGGCTACGTCCAGCTGCGTTCGAGCTATGATTTTCTTACTTCGCAAAAAGACATCATGTATACCGGCCTTCTGCTTGACGAAGACCTACACGAGAAGTTTTCGTCGGAGAAAGTGGATATGGAATACCTAAAAGGGCTTGAGCGGGACTATGGCATCCCGAATCTTTTTGCGTATGTGGCGATTGACCGCATACTCACATGCAATCAATCGGCGAGAGAATATCCGTATAACACGCCCCCGTATTCGTACGAGGACACGCTCAAAATACTGCAGGTAAAGGCAAAAGCGCTAAGCGCCTTTTTGAAAAAAGAGAAGCCGGACGCTCTCGTGGTATCGCAAGCGCTCTCGGGCACAGGAAACTTTCTTCTCTACAACATGGCAAAAAAGATGGGAATTCCGGTCTGGTCAATCAACATGACCGGCATGAAGCATACCTCTGTCTTAAGCGACCATCATATTCGCTTCCCGTCCTTGGAAAAGAAATATAGAGAAAATATCGCGAGCAATGTACGGCCGGAACCGTACTACAGTGAAGCAAAGAAAATCATTGAGGATTTCAGAAAAACCCCAGAACCGTACTACGCGAAACTTTCGCCGTCGGAACAGCCCGTCAAACGCGGAACACAGCTTCGATTTCTGTCTCCGGTCAACTTCGCCAACTCTATCTCCTTTTTCGTGAAGATGTTTTATAGATATTACGTCACCTCGAAGCACAGGGATTACACGATGGTATCCCCGCTTAATTATGTGCGGGACCACGCGCGAAGAAAGATTCGGAATCTCATCGGAGCGCGCGGCTTGTACGATAATATAGTTGAAGGGGAAAAATTCGTTTTCTTTCCTCTGCAAACCGAACCGGAATCTTCGTTGAATCTTTGGGCGCCGTTTAAAACCAATCAACTGGAGGTTATACGGCAGATTTCCAAGTCTCTCCCGATTGAGTACCGTCTGTACGTCAAGGAACATCCGCTTATGGTGCAGTATCGACCACGGGCTTTTTACAAGGAAATCAAGAAGAATCTCAATGTCGCGCTCATTGACCCAGCGGTACGAGGCACCGAACTCGTGGAACGCGCGAAGCTCTTGGTGACGATTACCGGTACGCTGGGACTCGAAGCGACGTTTCTAAAGAAACCGGTCATTGTCATGGGCAACATCTGGTACGACGCGCTTTCATTTATTAAGAAATGCCCCGCCCCCGAAGAACTTCCATACCTCATCAAGGAACAATTGGAACACCCGACGTACAATGAAGAAGAACTTGTGCATTTCATCGCCGCACTGCTTCCGGAATCGGCGCATCTTGATTTTCCACAGTTGTGGGAAGAGGAGATGGATAAAGAAAAGCAGAAAGAGGGACTTCGTCCGCTCGCGGCTCTCATCGCGAAGAAAATAGGGCTACAAAAATTCACCTAATTACCTATTAAACTTCACAAAACACAGTACACAAAGTCCAAACAAACTGCACAAATCTCCAAAACACAAATCGGACTTGTTTGGTTTTTTGACGAATTGTGTTTTGTTTGGGTTTTTGGACACTGTGCCTTGGGTGCCGTCTAAATTAGATGGATTAGGAATTAGACAATCTTTATGATCGCACGTCTTCGCACACTCTACCGCACCTACATCCATGCTCCCGCGCTCGACCGCGCGATTTACGCGGCGCTTGATTTCTTGACGGACCTTCTTGCAAAATACAAACGATTTTCTTTTCCCAAAAATTACATACGCAGATGGAAACTCAATATGCTCTTCGGACTCTACGAACGGGAAACGTACGCGCTTTTTAAAAAGACAATTACCAAAGGCATGGTTGTTGTTGATATCGGAGCGCATATCGGATACTTTACCCGCCTGTTTTCAAAGCTCGTAGGATATGGAGGGGAGGTACTCGCCTTTGAAGCCGACCCGACGAACTTTGCTCTCCTTTCTCAAAATACGAAGGGCTTCAAGAATGTGCGGACCGCGCAAATCGCAATCACCGACAGGGTCGGTATTATAGATTTCTACCACTATGACGACAAGAGCGGAGCGCATTCGACACTTGGAAATGTCCCGCTCGACTTTTCAAAGAGAAAACTCACAGTCGGCGCGACAACGCTCGATTCGTGGCTGGAGAAAAACGGTATCCTACGCGTTGATGTTATCAAGATGGACATTGAAGGCGGAGAGGGGGCGGCGCTTTCCGGCATGACGCGCGCGCTCAAAAGTGCGCGCGTTCTTGTTACCGAACTTGCTCCGGCATGGGTAGAGGCATCCGGAAACACTCCGCTCGCGTTTCTTCAGAGCATTGAAAAGCATGGGTTCGAGATTTCCGCTATAACGCAAAGCGGTCTCATCAAGCTATCTCCGGTTAAAGACGAGAGTTTCTTGGCTCTGCTTCCAAAACCGAAAGACGGCTCCCACGCGAGCGAGTTTATTAATCTGTACTGTGTGAAGAAGGAGAAGTGATTTCTTTCTGACTCGTCTTGCGTCGCATCAAACAAAAAGCGCCTCACGGATTCGGAACGAACGAACCCGCAAGGCGCGAAGAAACGAAAGACGGCGACGCCCATCTTTAGTAAGCGACCGCGATAAGTACGGCTCCGAGGAGACCGACCGCGATGACCGCAATTTCCTTCCGCGACATCTTTTTTGCTTCGCCAAAGAACATCATGCCAATAATCGCCGGTATGCTCATTTCTGACACGAGCTGTATCGGCTGGATAACGGTAACCGGAACCAGTTCGCGCAACCGATAGCAAAACATGAGTGATGTCCATATGAGTACCGCAAGTAGAAACACCTTCGCTCGTTCTCCGTTTGAAAGTGGCGGACCGGCCTCGTCCCGCCCCATGATCACAAAACGCGTTATAAGAGCGCCGATGAAAGCGCCACTGTACCACGCGGCCCCGAAGGTAATCATGCTTAGCCCCTGAAGCGAGAAGTAGCGGAGTGAAAACATAGCGACACCCCATATTGAGCTGTAGCCAAGCACCCAAAAAATCAGAGAGCGAGAGGTTGCCTCACTTGGGTTCTTGACTCGCGAAAACATTATCGCGCTAACGGCTGATATGACGACTCCCGCAGTAAGTAGCGGTGTAAGTACCTGAAGTTCGCCGAGTAGCAGGTAGCCTAGTCCGATGGCGGTAAAATCATCGAGAGTGCTAAGCATCGCCGTGCGAGCCATCGAAATGTCATAAGCTCGCCAATGACAATAACAGGCGAAGGCGTTCCCTGCACCAATAACTGCGACGATCAAGACCGATGGGGTCAATTCGAGCCGCCCGGCAATTGCTCCAGCGGTCAATGCAAGGAAAGCCGCAAAGAGGTACTGCCACACGAGTTTCCTCGTGCGCGAGCCTGGAACGGCCCCTATCTTCTTGATGGCGACCTGCACTAATCCATACTGATAGACGACTGCGATACACACAAAAGTCTTCCAGCTCATGCTTTGTCTCCTTTTCAGTTTTCAATGTTTTCTTACCGCGACCTTTTCGTGGCAGAACCCCCTTTAGCTTGTGGGGACCTTCAATCCTGGCATGCTTACTAGTATATGTCAATCCATGTGATATCTCACTCTTCCTTCGAAGGACTAATTAAAAGCCGAGTACCCTCTATTCCAATGTTCTGCAGAACACTGGAATAGAAGAAGCGCTACTTTTTAACACAAGAGACGATGGTTTCTTCCAGTCGCTTGGCGAGCGTTTTTGCGTCAAGTTCTTCGGCGCGAGCGAGAGCTTTTTCGGCAAGTCCTACGCGAAGGGTGGCGTCCTCTCCGAGTTTTTCAATCTGTCGCGCGAGTTCGTCAGTATTGTCATTGTTGAACGTCAACGCGGAGCCACTTGCTTGCCCTAACGAATCTGTTTCGGGCAGATTCGCGCGGGTTAGCCACTCGAGCGCGCCCCCGCCGGGAATGACAGAAGGAAGACCGAAAGCCATCGCCTCGGTAAGCACAGCCGAGCCATATTCAATCCACCAGCGGGGGAAAATAAAGATATGCGCCTTCGCGAAGAATCCGTAGAGTTCTTCCCGCGGAACCCAACCGGGAAATTCCACGAGTGAACTTATCCCGAGTTTTTTCGCGGTTGCTTCCAAGCGCTCTTTGTCCGGCCCTCCTCCGGAGAGGACCAGGCTATAATTTTCTTTGTTCTGGAGAATAGCGAAGGCACGAAGCAGAAGCTCAAATCCTTTTTCGGGAATCATTCGCCCTGTTGCAAAAAGTACGATTGGTTTCGCGTTTCTCTGATGCTCCATTGCGCGCTCACTCGTTATGGCAAAGCGATGCGAAAGGTCGCTTGTCGCTACAAAATCTTGTATCACGACGTTGGGTTTTTCGTTTCCAACGCCAAAATCATGATAGAGCTTCTGCACATGGGGCGTGTTGAAGATGAACGCATCCAAGTGATTGGCGACCGACGCGCCGAGTGTTTTCTCCAGAAAGTATCGTACTTTCTTCTTCACGCGCCGATACAAAGACGGGCGTACCGCGTTGCCCGCAGTGTCGGCCCATGAGTTTAGGCGGATATTGAAAAAACCCGCGACAGGAGTGCGGCCTCCAAGCATGCGATAAGCTCCGCCGCCATAAAGGAACATATGCCCGTCAATATAGAATGCGTCGGCCTGTTTCTCATATTCTTTAAGAATGGCGTATACACCTCGCTGAAGGCCAAAGAGGCCGCGCCCATTTATGCGCCGTTCAAAGACTGTATACGGAAGCGGAGCGAATAATCTGTTCGCTTCGGAGAAAGCCGTAACCACAAAAACCTCATGGCCAAGTTCCGCGAGGCCTTTTGCTTTGAGATGAAGGTCAACGACAGAACCGCCAACTGGAGAGCCGTTCTCTTCGAAATTCAATTTAGAGGTGATTAAAAAAATCCGCATGACTTAGATGAATTTCTTATCGTCTATGAACGGCCCGTTTTTGAGTTCGTACACTAGAGAATCCTCCAGAAAATGAACGGAGTGCGCGACGCCTAATGTAAGCATCGCCTCACCTTCCCTAACAAAGACTTTCCTGAAGCATTTAACTTCTTTATCAAAAAGGTCGCACCGTATTTTTCCCTTAATGACGATGGTGCATTCTTGAAGCCCCTTCGTCACGCGCTTTTTAGGGACATGCAGGTGCGCTTTGATAATATCCCCTTTCATGCGTTTTAGCGTGAGGAGTTGGAGCGCCTCGTTGGGAGAAGTTACCGGCATTGTCTTCGCGTCTGGAAAACGGCGCACATGAACAGCAACGAGTTTCTTGCCTAAAAAAATGTTGTCCATAAGGGTTAAAAACAAACTTTCCAAAACACAAACTATCCAAAAATACAAACAAATTACAAAATCCAAACTTCTCAAACAATACTTTGTTGTCCCTTGTTTGTGCTTTGAAGCTCTGTGCTTTGTTTGGTCTTTGTGTACTGTGTTTTGTGTTTTTACTTTGTGACCGGATGTCCTTGCGCCACTTCCTCTCGCACATAGATAAGGTCTGCTTCGGTCATCAGTTTGGCGAGAGCTTTGAAGGTTGTCCGCGGCTTCCACTTCAAAAGCTTGCGCGCTTTGGAAGAATCTCCTTGCAGAAATTCAACTTCATTCGGGCGAAAGTGAATGGGGTCAACTTCTATGACAATTTTTCCCGTCTTTTTGTCAATGCCTTTTTCCTTGAGTCCTTTCCCTTTCCATTCGATTTTCATGCCAAGATGTTTCCCTACCTCTTCCACCCACTCGCGCACCGAGTGAGTCTCTCCGGTCGCGATGAGAAAATCATCGGGCTTTTTGTGCTGAAGTATCTTCCAGATTGCTTCGACGTAATCTTTGGAATATCCCCAGTCGCGTTTGGCATCGAGATTGCCGAGCCGGAGCGTTTTTTGGAGTCCAAGCGAAATGCGAGATAACCCCATCGTTACTTTTCGAGTAACGAAGTTCTGACCGCGTCGGGGGGATTCATGATTGAAGAGAATGCCGTTTGAGGCGAAGATGCTATATCCGGTGCGGTAAATCTTGGTGATGTGATACGCGAATACTTTTGAGAGGCCGTAGGGTGATTGCGGGTTGAATGGGGTCGTCACCTTCTGTGGTGTTTCAAGCACTTTCCCGAACATTTCCGACGAACTCGCTTGATAGTATTTGATGGGCAGTCCTAAATTGCGAATTGTTTCAAGGATGCGAAGCGGTCCGAGGGCGTTGGTATTGACGGTAAATTCAGGCACATCAAAACTCACACCAACGTGGCTCTGGGCGCCCAAATTATAAAATTCATCCGGCCCTATCTTCTTAATCACGCGGAGAAGATTAGAACTGTCCGAAAGGTCGGCGTAGGTCATGTTGAAACCTTTTCTTCCATAGAGATGGTCAATGCGTCCAGTATTCGGCAAACTAGCCCTGCGCTGGAGGCCATACACTTCGTATCCTTTCCCCAAAAGAAGCTCCGCGAGATAAGAGCCGTCTTGACCGGTGATGCCGCTTATAATCGCTTTTTTCCCCATAGTGCAAATACAACCCCTGCCGCGCTAAAAACGTGATGCGTCCAGAAGCGAAACATCTTCGGTGGAAAGATGCCACCCTAGCACTCCAATGTTTTCTTTGAGATGTTCGCGGCTTCCTGCCTTTGGTATCGCGCTCGCGCCTTTTCCTATAATCCAATTCAAAGCGACCTGCGCCGGAGTCTTTTTATATTTTGAAGAGAGCGATTGCAAAATTGCGTTTTGTCCGGAGAGAAGTGAACCTTTTGCGAGCGGCCGATACGCAATCACATTAATGCCTTGTTTTTTGCAGAATAGAATTACCTCTCTTTCAGCATCGCGGACGGCAAGATTATATTCTATCTCGTTCGCGAAGAGTTTTGCGTGTGAAAGGTACGACGATGCTTCCTCCATAAGCGGAACCGTGAAATTGCTTACGCCTATTTCTTTTACAAATCCCTTTTCTATAAGCGTCTCCATAGCAGACATAGTTTCTTTAAGAGGGATTTCGGGATTGGGCCAGTGCACAAGATAGAGGTCAATGTACGGCGTATTGAGACGCTTTAAGCTTCCTTCCGCCGCGCGGAGCACCTCGTCGTAGCGAAGATGCTCTTTCCACACTTTAGATATAACGAAGATGTCTTCGCGCTTTCTCCCCTTCATCGCTTTCCCGAGTATGGTTTCAGTAAGGCCTTCACCGTAAATTTCGGCAACATCAACAAGGCGGAACCCCATGTCAAAACCGTACGAAAGAAGTTCGATGGATTCTGTTACATTATTCTCATCGCGTTCATACTTTCCACCCATCCCCCATGTGCCCATGCCTAAAAGTGGAAGATGCATAAAGAAGTAAGTAGTTAGTAGAGAGTGAAATTAGAAAGTAGAAGGTAGATGGTAGAAGGTAGCAAGTAGGAAAGAACTTAGACAATCTTAACTCTAGGAAATGGAATGATAAACTTTCCTTTAAATCCTTTTTGCCTAAGCTTCGACATGAGTTCGGGAGCAATGTTCCACGCAAGTATGAGTGCGTACTCCGGCTGTTCGGCAAAAAGACGTTCCTCACCGACGACGGGAATGTGCATCCCTGGAGTAAAAAGGCCTATCTTAAGAGCGCTCTTTTCGAGGATGCAATTTACAGTTTCCGGAATGATACCGCAGAAATTGAGCAGAGTGTTTCCTTTTGCCGGAGCTCCAATCCCGACGATTCGCTTTCCGGATTTCTTTACATCGGCAAGCAACACCGTAAGCGCATCGCGGTGCGCGTACACGCGCCGAGCAAACTCAACAAAAGTTTGACGGGCATACAATCCCTTTTTTTCCTCCAAAGCAAGAAGCTCGCCGACAGAGGCCTTTGTAGGATGCACTCCATTAAACGCGGCATATACTCTGATTGAACCGCTATGGCTTTGTATGCGCTCAACATCAAAGACCTCCATTCCGAATCGCTCGAAAAGCGCCTTAAGCGGCCGGAGAGAATAGTAGCGGAGGTGCTCGTGGTAAATCGCGTCATATCCGAGGGTCAGAACCATATCGAGAAGGTAGCCCGACTCCGACACGAAAACGCCGTCTTCGCGAAGCACAGCCGTAATGCCTCGCATGAATGAATCCAAATCATTTACATGCGCGAACACATTGGTCGCGGTAATCACCTTTGCCTTGCCATACTTTCTTTCTACCCGTAGAGCGGTGCGCTCGTTAAAAAAATCTACTTCCGTCGGAATGCCTTTATCTTTCGCGAGAGTGCTCGCGCTCGAGGGGTCGATGCCGAGGACATTTACTCCGTGGGGCGTGTAATTGGCGAGTAATGTTCCGTCATTTGAGCCGATGTCTATGACGAAATCGCTCTTTGTAAGCGCGTAGCGAGACACGAGCGTTTCAACTAGCGCCTTGAAGTTCGCGCGCAAGCTGTTGTTCATCCCCGTAGTGTAGACATAGTCCCGAAACAAAATCTTCGGGTCAACGACGAACCCAATTTGAACCAATGTGCACTCTTCGCAGAAATAGAGCGATAAAGGATACTTCGCTTCCGGTCTTTCTAAATCCTCTTTCCGCAAAAAAGCATCGCTCGGCGGTTGGTCGCCCAAATCAAGAAACTTGAACAAGTGTTTGTTTTTGCAAATGAAACAATACATACGCCGAAACCGTCTATAATTCAGGATGTTACCACGGACGCCACCTCTCGCATAGACAGCGATTCCAAGCCGTCTTTGGCGAAAGATTTTCGCGGATCCGAGAGCTTGCATTCTTACCGAAACGCGTAGAGATGTACGTCTCCAATGACCGTGATAAGTGTAGTGCCAGGGAGCGCGTTGAGTATCTTCGGTTCAAGAGCTCCAACCGAAGCTACATAATTGAGACGATATTTCCGAAGTATTTTTGACATATCTTCCGACACAAATTCGCGGTAGGCTTGCGGAAGTTTTTGTACGCGCTCGAGGGCTATGGGGTCGGAGAAATCGGGAAATTGCGGAAGTCGGTATAGCCCCTTCCAGTTTGAGAATAGATATCCGTGCGCTTCATCCGCTTTTTTGAGATATTCTCCCACCGATTCTGGAGAGATTCCTCTGAAGTAGAGACGCGTAATGTAGCTGTGCAGTATGCGGTCATCCGGCATTAGCGAGAACACCCACGGCGAATGGTATGTATTGCAGTGCGTAAAGGCTGGGATGAGACCTTCGAGACCTAAGCGAAGCGGCTCTTCCACAACAAGTACGACGCAATCGGGTTCACGTTGGTTCAACCACTCTAGAAATGGCGCAACAGATTGTCGTTCTTTGTCGTAGCTATAAAACCTAGAAAAGGTGCTTGCTTGAACATACACCCCATATATGACGGAAAGAAATATGCCAATAGCGATACCGATATGCCATAGATACCAGAGATTCTTGCGCAGATGAAACAATACAGTGAAAACCGTGATGCCGGCGAGCGGGATAGTGTACTGAACGAAATGGTACGGCCAGATAGTGCGGCCCGTGAGAATCTGTTGGCTGTACGCCCATAACCCTCCAAGCAGAAATGAAAAACAAAACAGATGCCAATACTCAAACTGAAAGGGCTCACCCTTCTTTCGTTTCCGTAAATAGTCCACAACTATGCAGAGCAAGGAAAAGAAAAGAGTCGCGATAAGAAGCTTATTCAAGAGCGGATAATGAGTATAGAAAAGCCCATCGCGCAAAACCGATGAAGCATACCACGGGCTTTTTGTCGCGCCCCATACGGAAAGCCAGTACGGAAACGAAAGTAAGAGACCGAGCGGCACGCTAAGCGCGAGTAAACGAGCGCTACAAAATTCTTTGCGTATGAGAAGAAATAAAATCAAGACGGCGAGAACGGAAAGCGCCACTCCCCAGCTGAAAAAATAGCTGGCTATCATGAGGGCCATGCACACTGACGCGCCAAGCATAGAGCGGACGACGCGCTCTTTTTTCGCGACAATCGAATGCACACAAAGCAAAAATGAAAAAAGAAAAATCGCCCCCAAAATCGGGTTGACGGGGCGCGCCCAAATGAGAAATCCGTTGGAGAGCGGAGCGTCTCCCGCGAGAAAATGCAGGATACTCCGATAGTCAATGAGGTCATACCCGAGCGTCACAAATAGGGCGCTCGCAAGAGCCGTGATTCTGCCTGCCATACTATCATCATCGCCTGTAAGACGCCGCGCCAGAAAATAAACGAGGAGAAACAAGAGCGCTGGGAGAACGAACCTGCTTCCAACAAGGGTAGTGCTTGGCGAGATGCCAAAGATAAGCGTTGGAAGCGCGTAGAGGAATTCCCCCGTCGGAGGAGAAATGGGAGGCTCGTCTTTGTATTCCCAATATGCCGCGGAGCCGACCGATGGATGTCCGTCAAGAATCTCTTGCACTCGCGCGAGATAGAAATCCTCGTTCGGCGTTTCCATCATGGGAATCCCTTGATAGTCTTCCACGAGCGAAATGACGAAAAGAATGTTCGGGGCAACATACAGAACTCCGACAACCAGAGCGCAAAGGAAAGCGAACTTGTGTCGTTTGAGAAAGGAAATAACGGAGTCTTTCGTGGGCATATGTAGTGCCTATAGTAACTAAACTCATTTCCACCGCATCGATACAACGCAACGCTTACGAAAAACTGTTGCACGCTTCAATTATGATGGAAATTTCTTCCTTCGTCATCGCAGAGTAGAGCGGCAACGAGAGCACCGTGTTGTGGATTTCTTCGGTAATGGGATAGCTCTTTTTGTTCCAATCTTTGAAAGCCGGCTGTTTGTGTGGCGGCACGGGATAATGAATGAGAGTTTCTATCCCATTTTTTGAAAGATGTTTTTGCAGTGCGTCGCGTTTTTCTGTCCGAACGACAAAAAGATGCCACACGTGTCTCTCGGGTGTGCCCTCTTCCGGCAAAATCAATTTTTTGTTTCGTATCTCTCGTAAGTATCTTTGCGCTATTTTTCTTCGTTTTTGATTGTCGTCGTCGAGATGCCGAAGCTTTACACGAAGCAATGCCGCCTGCAGTTCATCAAGTCGGCTGTTTACCCCTTGGGAGAGATTATGGTATTTCTCGCGGCTTCCGTAATTGCGGAGCGCGGCAACAACTTTTGCGAGTTTTGAATCATTTGTGGTGACGATGCCTGCATCTCCGAGCGCGCCGAGCGGCTTTGACGGATAGAAACTAAATCCAGATGCGTCCCCAAGTGAGCCGGTCTTTCTTCCTTTGTAAATCGCTCCGTGTGCTTGAGCGCTATCTTCAATAATCATTAGTCCGTGCTTTTTTGCAATTGCACCCATTTCGTCGGAATATCCGATTTTCCCGTAAAGATGCACAGTGAGTATCGCTTTTGTTTTAGAAGTGACCTTCTTCTCCAAAAGTGTAGCGTCGAGATTGTAGGTGCGAATATCAGGCTCGACTAGCACGGGCTTTAAGCGATTTTCGGTGATGGAGAGAATCGTGGCGATATAGGTATTGGCGGGGACCAAAATCTCATCTCCTTCCTTAAAAATACCTAGCTCTTTATAGGCGCGGATGATGAGCGTGATAGCGTCGAGTCCGTTACCCGTACCGATGGCGTGCTTCACGCCGCAGTAAGTCCCGAACTCCCATTCAAACGCACGTACCTCCTCGCCAAGAATATACCTGCCCGAATCGATGACGCACGTGAACGCGTCGATGAGTTCTTCCCGATACTTCTCGTTATTTTTTTTGAGGTTGAGGAAGGGTATCATGTCGGTACGTGTTAGTGCTGCGCCAAAAAGACATGGGGATTGGTGCCTGACTGTGCGACCGCGTATCCATGCTCGGCCAGAAACCTGACTAAATCTTCTTTCTTCTCCGAAGGGTGGTCGTGAATCTCCAAGACGATATTTTTGATGCGAGGATACAGCTCCAGTGGCAAATTACGCAAAACTGAATATTCCGTGCCCTCTATATCGAGCTTTAGCAAATCCAATCGTTTGATATGGTTATCCTGCATAATGCGCTCTATAGTGGTTGTTGCAACGCTTATCTCTCCGGCATGACGAGAGTCCGCTGATTTTTCCAGGCTGTGGGCATACTCCGCTTGCGAAAGATAAAAGGTCTTCATGCCAGTCGTGTTGTCAATCGCCTCTTTGAAGCAGGTAATGTGCTTTTCAGCGGCGTTAAGTCTGACATTTTTTCGTATTATATCGAGATTTGACGCTTCCGGCTCATAACAAAGAATCCTGGCGTTAGGATAGGTCGCCAGCGCGAGGAGCGAGAATGCTCCGATATTCCCTCCGGCGTCAACAATCACCGGCTCGCTCACATTCAAATGAAGCTCTCGTACTCCGTAATCGTCCCGAAAGAACATTTCGTGGACCACGACAAAATCGGGCCCGAAGATATTCCTCACGTACATCATGGGACCGGCTCTCGTTTCCAAAATCCTCTCCCGGGAAAGTAGGCGCGTCATCGGCCAGACAATTGAGTACCAATTCTTATACGCTTTCACGCGGGAGATAACGTGCTTGATAGTATCAATCATACAACTTTAAACTCTGGTAATGGAATAATGAATCTTGACTTGAGACCTCGCGCGCGCAAATCCTGTATCATAAAATCGCTGTAGTGCCACGCGAGAAGTACGACGTAATCGGGCTGCTCTTTGAAAAGAATATTGTTCGAAACGACTGGAATGTGCTTTCCGGGGAGGTACTTCCCCACCTTCAGTCCATTTGGAAGCTCGGCAACGTAGGGCATAAGCGCCGTATCAACGCCGTAATAATTGAGTAGCGTCGTCGCCCGCCCGGGACAGGAATTGCCGACAAGATGCTTTCCCTTCTTTTTCGCGTCATAGGCGAAGTCCATAAAACGGAAGCGGTTTTCTTCCACGCGTTTCTTCCATTTCGCCCACGTCTCGGGACGATGGAGGCCTGCTTTCTCTTCGCGAGCCAAGAGTTCCCGAACCCTTTTTGAAATCGGTCTCACCCCTTTTCTCGCGATGTAGGCGCGGATATTCCCGCCGTACCTATCTCCGCGCTCAACGTCAAAAACTTCCATACCGTAGTAGGGAAAGAGCGTTACGAGCGACTTCAAACTATACGTGCGGATATGTTCGTGATAGATACCGTCAAACTGATTTTTTTCGAGTACATCGAGAAGGTACTGGCTCTCGGTGATGAAAACGCCGTCTCGCGAAAGAAGAGCCACGAGTCCGCGCATCACTTCCCCTAAGGGCGCCATATGCGCGAATACGTTGGTCATTGTGGCCACTTTTGCATGTCCGTATTCTTTTACGATATCCTTCGCGACCACTTCCGTAAAAAAACTCTGGATGGTGTCTATGTTATTTTCTTTCCTCGCAATCTTCGCGATATTGGTCGGCTCGACACCAAGCGTCTTCATTCCCACGCGTCGAAATCCGGTAAGGAGCGTGCCGTCATTCGAGCCGATATCAACCGAAAGCGACCCGCGGGGGATGCCGAGGTTTTTCACCACGCCTCCCGCAAACGCGCGCTGGTATTCTTCAAGCGGTTTTGAGATGCCGCTCCGATAGGGATACTCAGGATAATAAATCACCGAGCCGTCAATGACATAATCGAGCTGTGCAAGCCCCGAATCGGGACAGTGGAATAGTCGAAGTGGATAGTGAGTCTCGGGAGCGTCAAGTTTGTCTTTCGAAAGAAGCGAATCGCACGGTGGCTGATGTCCCAAATCTATAATCTCAAAGAGGTTGGCTGAACCGGTAATCTGACAGCGCGAAAGCTTTCCCGGCGAAACATCGTGTTCTACCATGAGACGTTTCTTTGTTCGTGGATTTTTCATTTTAATCTTTGCGAGTAAGTACGAATGCGGAATACGGACAGCCAATACCGGTTCGAAACATACAGGAGTCCCGTATCGTAAAGTATGCGCCAAGCATATCTTCCCATTCCTCAAAGCCGCGGACATGATTTCCCCGGTCAATGGCGCGAAGCACCTTCGACACAATGCTTCGGTACTTCGTGTCTTCAATGACAAGAAGCGTACCATGTTTCCGCAGTACGCGCGTCATTTCTGAAAGCGCCTTCCGGCAATCATCGTCGCTAAGGTGATGCAACACTCCAACGACCAGAATCTTGTCGAACGCGTCATCCGCGGAAGGAAGCTCTCGCGCGTCTCCTTGCCTAAACTCCTTTCCAGGATAGTGCGTCTTCGCGAATGCAATGTTGGCTGGGTCAATATCGATTCCAGAGTAGCCTTCATTAGAAAAAAGCGGTGAGAATTCTCCGGTTCCAGAGCCGAGGTCGAGAACCTTTCCGCCAGCCGATGTTAAAAATCGCTCGCGGATAATCTTCTTTTGCTGTATGAAATTCCCCTCAAGAATCTTCCGAAGAAATATAGAAACCGCCGGCTTCTCAAGCGCGTGAAGTAGAATAAGGTCGGTCCAGAGAAATATCAATTTCCAAAGAGTCTTGAATACTCTCTTAAAACTGAAGAATTGCGACGTGCCGTATGTGCGGAAATGGTGCGAAACGCCGACCTCGGTAAAACGAAATCCAGCCTGCTGGACGCGCTTCACGAGTTCAATCGTAACAGTCCCGGTCGTACTCGTAAGTTCCACCGTATCAAATACCTTCCGTCGAATCAACCTAAAATCGCAGTCAACATCCTTAATGGAGAGTCCAAACGCGAATTTCATTGCGTATTGATAGATATACCCAATGATAATACGGTGAAACGGGTCATGCCGCTTTATCTTGTAGCCGTTCACAACATCCATATCTGGCGTCATCTTCTTCCACAGCCTCGGAAGTTCCCGTACATCATATTGCCCGTCGCCGTCCGTATAAAAAACCAGTTCTTTGCTTGCTGTCTTGAATCCTGTTTGAAGTACGGCGCCGTACCCGCGATTCTTCTCGTGCATAACAAGCTTGAACTGCGAAATTTCGTTCTTGAGCTTCATGTCCATTAGGAGTTCACGGCTCCCGTCCTGCGAGCCGTCGTCTATGACGATGACCTCAAAATCGTCCGTGAGCGTCTTTGCCACCCGCGTCGCTTCAAGCACGAGCGAGCCAATCGTACCCTTGTCGTTATAGCATGGGAAAAAAATAGACACAGAATGTTGTCGCGCAGAAATCATAATAACGCTATCCACGAGCCTTTTTCTCCATAAAATTCCCTGCTTCAAGCAGGCTGTCCGCGGTGCCCGCGTCAAACCATTCCTTTTCAAGATGCACTGAGCGAAGAGTTCCTTCTTCAATATATTTATTGTTGAGATACGTAATCTCATACTCGCCTCGTTCCGACATTGGCTGACCGACCATTTTCTTAAACACCGAGTTATCGTAGATATAGAGGCCGACTACAGCGAGGTTCGATTTCGGTTCCTTTGGCTTTTCCTCGATGCCTAGTACTTTGCCGGAAGCATCGACCTCTGCCACGCCGAACCGCTGCGGGTCTTTCACTTCCTTCAGGAAAACCAGCGCGCCTTTCTTGAAACGCGCGATATGTTCGCTGATATCGTCTTCTATGATGTTGTCGCCGAGATACAGCGCGCAATTATCGGCGCCGATATAATCCTTGGCGATATAAAGTCCGTCGGCGATACCGGAAGGACCATTTTGGATGCCGTACACAATTTGTATTTGCTTGCCGTCTTTTTGGGAAATGAAATTTTGTCCGGAACCGAGAAGTCCGACGAAATTTTCTACATGACGCGGTGAAGTTACCACCATAATCCTGTCTATACCCGCCTCCACCAATCGCTCTATCCCATAATAAATGAGCGGCTTATTGTATACCGGCAGAAGGTGCTTATTGGTAACGAGGGTGAGCGGACGAAGTCGTGTCGCGTCCCCACCGGCTAATATGACGCCTTTCATCCCATTAGAGGTAGGACGCGGACGATAAGTCTTCCGCGGCTCCCGCCGTAATTATTGGTAAACATACGTTATCCATGCTAGGTAATGTATTCGCGAGCGTCCGCGACATCTAACGGGATCATCCCGTCACAAAAGCTACGTTAAAGGTAAATACAGCTCATTTCAGGCTAATGTGGGAATTTATATTTGTGTTGTTCTTTATAACACCTTTAATCCACGATTTGTTTTCGGAATACCATTGTAAAGTTTCCTTGAGTTTTTCATCAAATGAGATGCGGGGCCTCCAGCCGAGCGCTCTTATTTTTGAAGAATCGACGGAGTACCGGCGGTCATGAGCGGGACGGTCCTTCACAAAGGTAATGAGTTTCTCAGATTTTCCCAAAATGCCGAGTATCTTTTTGGCGATATCGATATTTGCGTATTCCTCGCCGCAGGAAATCGCGTAAACATCTCCGGCCTTTCCCTTTTTAAGAAGAGTCGCGATGGCACTGGAGTGGTCATCAACATAGAGCCAATCGCGCACGTTTTTTCCGTCGCCATAGAGAGGCAATGACTCCCCTTTCATGGCGCGAAGCGCGAAGAATGGAATAAGTTTTTCAGGGAATTGCCGCGGCCCGAAATTATTGACCGAGTGAGACACAATGACCGGCAGGCCGTATGTTTTTACATACGAGCGAATAAGCAGGTCTCCTCCGGCTTTGGACGCGGCGTACGGAGAATTGGGTTTGAAGGGCGTTTCTTCGTTAAACTTCTTTTTTGAGCCGAGCGGGAGGTCGCCCCACACTTCATCCGTTGAGACCTGCACCATTTTTTTCACGTTCGGTGAAGCGCGAAGCGCCTCAAGAAGCGCGTGCACTCCTTCAATGTTGGTGTGGACAAAGTCGGCCGCGCCTTTATGAATAGAACGGTCCACATGCGTCTCGGCCGCGAAGTTTACGACATAGTCGGCCTTCAGGAAGAGTTTTGCCGCAAGAGCGGCATCAGCTATATCTCCATGTATGAAAGTATACGGTTTGCCTTCAATACCTTCGAGATTTCGAACATTGCCCGCGTACGTGAGAAGGTCAAGATTTACAACTTTCACGCCGGGAACATTGGCAAAAAGAAAATGAATGAAATTCGAACCCATGAACCCAGCGCCTCCCGTCACCAATATCGTCCTGTTCTCAAGTTCTTGCGCCATGGGTATTTAATGTAACACGATTCATAATAAATGCACTGATATGAAACGATAACTTCCTACAGAGACTGTCATCGGTACAGTTTTTCTCTTATCTTTCGCTCTCTTATTTCTTACTCCCCACTTTAGCAATAGTATACGAACGTATACTATTGCTAGATTACTTCTTCCTGTATATCGAAAAGCCATCCGTAAACGCCATGTCTTCGTCATAGCTCCTCGCGAGGATAGCCCGTTCTTCTGGTGAAAGTTCACTATCCCCTGACGCGGTTATGATTACGCCTGGTAATTTCTCCGGCGCGAGATAGAGCATGCGAGTCCCGAATTCGGAAAGTCCGTAGGTAGAGAGGTATTGATATTTCTGAAACGCCGGAATGAAGCTTGCGACTTGCGGGACATTGATGATTCCTACCGTGCTCGGGAGGGAGGACGCATACACGCGCAAAATTGTTTCTTGTGCCTTGGTGGACGAGTAGAGATTGGCGTAGGTAAACAAGTGGATTACCTGCATGATGACCGTAACCACAATGACGGCCGCGGTGATGTGTGGCGCTTTCCAGGAGAATTTTGATTTTTCGGCAAAGAACTTTGTGAGTGCGGGGAGTGTGATAAGAAACAAAATGAATATCAAAAACTCGGCGGCTATTAAGTATCGCAAATAGCCGAGACTCTTAAGATATTGGAATAGCGACAGCGGGAGATAGACGCCCGCCAAGATGAAAAGATGAGAATGCTCGCGGAAGAGCGTCCGCTCTATAAAAAGTGCGAAAATGATAACGGCAAGCATCACCCACAAATACCAGAACGTCGTGGAGGTGATGAGCGTCGGGAGATTGTTCACAATGTTCGTGAGGGCACTTAACCCGGCCTCTTCATAAGGGTTCTTGAAGTGCAGGAGGATATTTTGGAAGAGCCCTCCGCGCGCGATTTCATCAAAGTAGATGGCGAAAAACGGCAAAAGCGCGAGTGTGGAGCTCCCGCCAAGTTTTATGAGTTGAATGAGCTTGTTCTTCCATGTTTCGCTCTTGCAGAGGACGATAAGCGCGAACGCCGGAATAAGAAAAACAAAGATGGAGGGTTTGGAGATTACCGCAAGGCCAAGTAGGAGTCCCGACTGCCACCACTTTTTTTGCTCAAGAAAATAGAACGCGCAGAGGAAAAAGAGAAATCCGGGGATTTCGCCCATCACGCTCCGTCCGTTTCCGTAAAACGGGGCAAAGGTCGCGATGAGAAGCGTGCCTGCGTACGCGACGCGCGTTCCCCAGAGCTCTTTCGCGATATAAAAGAACACCGCGAGAAGCGTGCTAATCCAAAGAAGCATAAAGATGCGCGCTTGGGGAAGACCGAATCCGAATATCTTGAAGAAGCCGGCAAGCGAAACCGTGATGGGGTATCCGGTAGAACCAACGAGCGCTCCTTGCCCCGAAAAGGTGTTCGGAGCGACAATGAGGTCAAGCTTGCCGAAGTCAGCGAAATTTCTCGCGAGTTCCACGTTCATCGCCTCGTCGTACCAATAGGCGGGCTTTGTCGTGAGCGTGGAGAAAGAGTAGAAATTGACGAACAGCAAAACGCCGATAAGGAAAAGCGCTCCCGGATAGGTGTGAATAAATGCTTTGAGCTTCGCCTGCATAGATGAACCAATTTTACTTTTTCTGCAGATAAGTGTCTGGTGCACCCCTCCTACGCGAGCGGTGAGAAGAAAGGCGCAGGCTATGCAGGTTCGATAGAAGAACGCAAGCATTTTACTTCCCTCCGGCACGTCAAGCGCGTTAAGCGGAAAATTATGCACGCGATGATTCATAATGCTGTACCCTTCAAGTTCAAACAACTTGCGAAGTGACGAGGTGTTGTAATGCTCAAGATGATGCTTGTCGTAGAGCCGCTCAAAAGGGGCGCGGAAACCAACCGTCCGAAGAAAACGGGCGAGCGTGTACAAAAATCCGCCTGAATTTATCGTATTCATGATGACGAAGCCGCCCGGTTTGAGCACGGAAGTGGTTTTTCGCATAAATTCGTGCGGGTCGCCGATATGCTCGATTACCATAAGACCAGAAACGACATCGAATTTCTGCGTGAAAGGCAATCTCGTGAAATCGCCTTGGTAGTATGTGATACCGTCGTCTTTATTTTGCACCAAGTCGATGCCGAAGAGCTTCGCGCGACTCCCCTTCTCCTTTAAGTAGCGGAGAAGGTCTCCTTGACCGCACCCTATGTCGAGAAAAGAAAAGGTGTCCTTTCCTATCGTATATCTCTCTGTCGCTTCATGAATCCGCTTGAACAGGGAGATGTTCGGATATTCGAACCATTTGCGGTGCTTCTCGCGAAAATATTCCGGGTGATATGTTTCCTGTTTGGGAGGAGGTAACGCGCTCCATTCATGGCGGCAGTCCCTACAGCCGTACACCTGAAATGGAGTGTCAAGAAGCAAAGTATTCTTGCTGTTACAGATAGTGCAGTGCATACTTAGTAATTACCTACATTAAACTTCACAAAACACAGTACACAAAGTCCAAACAAACTGCACAAATCCTCAAAACACAAACTCATCCCGTCCACAGGTGCCGACATTGACCCTGCCGACTTCCATTTTGGGTCTTTATGAACTGTGTTTTTGGTAGTTTGTCTTCATTGTTTGGGTTTTTGGACACTGTGCTTTGGGCTTTGTTTGAGGTCAGGAGAATTAGAAGTTAATCTTTTCGTCCACGATATAGTGCGGTCGCTTCTTCACTTCATCGAAAATCGCGCCGACATATTCTCCGATGATGCCGAGGAAGATGAGCTGCAACCCGCCGAACACTGAAAGAAGAACAACGAGCGTCGCGTAGCCGGAAGGAAGGGAGTCGAGAACCAAATACTGGACAATGGTAAACAGGGCATAGAGAAATCCAAACAGAGCGAAGAGGAGACCCGCGAGAATGGTAATCCGAAGTGGTTTTCTGCTGAACGAAACCACGCCGGAAAGCCCAAAGGTAATTAAGCGAGGAAGAGAATATTTGCTCACTCCGGCGCGGCGTGGACTGGCGACAAACGGCACCGCGGTCTGATTAAAGCCGATCCACGGCACTATGCCTCGTAGAAACATACTACGCTCTCTTATATCTTTTTTAAGCACGTCTCCAACGCGGCGCGATATGAGTCTAAAGTCGGCGGCATTGCCGCTTATATGAACATCGGAAATGCGATTTAAGACGGAATAAAATATGTCGGAACAAAGTTTTCGCAGAACGGGTTGGTTCAAAGTTTCTTCTCTCACTGTATAGACGACGTCATTTCCTTTCTCGAACTCAAGGAGGAGTTTCTGAATAAGAGAAGGGGGGTGCTGTAAATCCGAATCCATCATAATCACCGCATCTGTATCCGCGTGGTCAATGCCGGCGAGAAGCTGCATTTGATGTCCGCACCGAGCAGAAAGATACAGTACGCGTACTGCTCTATCCTTCTCGGCCACTTCTTTCAAAATCTTTAGCGTCTTATCCGTACCTCGGCCGACTGAAAAAAGTATGGTAGTCCGGTATCCAGAAAGGCCTTCTAGCTCTTTTTTAAGCTCGCGGTAAAAATCGAGGATGACCTCCTCTTCGTTGTAGACCGGTGCGATGACGGTAAGCGTGCGCATGATAGAAATTACCTAATTCATCTAATACAAGTCAAAAAACCAACCGACCAACCCACGCGGGAACTCTTGCTTTGTTTACCACATCATAGTTAGGAGTGTATGGTTTGATATCCAAGATAAGAGTGCCGTCAAGAATATCCAATCCTCTTACTTTGATAGTATTCCTTTTTCTTGAAAGCAACTTTACAGTAGAAATCGCAATCCGGTTTGGCCGTTGCGGGCAACGACAAGCAAAAATTCCTCCGTATGGCACATCCGATCTTCCTTGCGGGTGATGTTTAAGATGACATTCTGTCTCTGCCCCCATCCAATAAACAATAATCACATGTGAGTAATCTTCAATGCCATCTAGGCCTTTGGTATATCGTTTATCAACCGCAATCTCGGTGGTAAGATTTTTCCAACCAGTGAGTGTTGGTTTCTTAACCGTGTTTTTCGCTCTTCCAATCGGCTCTAAACGAATGCTACCTTCTTTATCAATAAAGTCTGGAAACTTGCAAAATTCTACTTTGGTCTTTGACTTGTCCATGGGATTAGGTTAGTTGTTTTAGTTTGCTTATATCCGCGAATATTTTGGGGACGACTATTTTCCCCGGAACAATATGCGTACCTTCTTTTACGCATTTGAACGAGAGGTTATTCTCTGCAAGCATGCGTTTAAGAAGGGCGCGGAGCGGGATGCTTTTTCCGCTTCCTATATTATACACTTCGCCGGTCTTTCCCTTTTGCATCACCGCGGAATAGTACTTGATTGCCTCCTCAATATCAATGTAGTCGCGCTCGACGTTTAAATCGCCAGTGATAATTTCCCTTATTTCACCGCGCCTATACCTTGTAATATCCTGTTCCATTTTCCCCGCGAAAAGCCGCTCCGATATGCCGCTCCCGAAAAGATTGAACGGCCGCACCGCGACAATGTTCATGCCGTACAAGCGAACGTATGTTCCCATGAGCGCGGTCGCAAATAGCTTCACGAGTCCGTAGATGGAAACCGGGTTGCATGGATGGCCTTCCGCTATCGCCTTGTTTGGGTCAATGGGAAATCCGTATTCAGCCGAACTCCCGACAAGAAGAATTCTTGTTTTCATGCCGGACGCGCGAACGGCGTCAAGAATGTTTTCCGTGGTTACCACATTTGAAACGTAATCCGTGTCATAGTCGTTCGTATAGCTCCCGACGAGGTGATAGATTTCGTAGGGTTTCGTTTTTGCGACGAGCTGTGCCGCAAGTAAAGCCTCTGATACATCACATGCGTGGAAGCGAGAGTGCGGCGATTTTGGTGAAGTGCGGTCGGCAAGGTGCAGTTCCAAAGACGCGTCCTGTGATAAGAACGCGACAAGGTGCCTCCCTGTAAAGCCGCTCGAGCCGGTTATGAGGACTCTTTTTGTTTTAGACATGATTTCATATACGCTAGCACATTTTTAGCTCGTCTGTCCCATGTAAAATCTCTCGCTCGTTTCTTGGCTTCCGCGGCTTTTGACAGCCGTTCCGATACACATTCTGACGACAAAGCTCTCCTTATGACATCGGCAAGATTTTGGGGGTCGTCCGACAAAAACATGAACGCCTGCGTTGGCAGAGCAACTTCTTTGAGTGCCGGGACATTTGCGGTGGCGAGAGCGACCCCAGACGCCATGTGAGCGAAAAGTTTTAATGGAGAGGTAAATCTGCTACCAATCTCTGACATCGCCGAATTTGGTACTACCAAGATATCCGCGGCCTGTTGGTTCACCGGAAGCTCACGATACGGACGAGCGCCTAAAAATCGAACACAGGGATATTTCGGCTGAAGTCTTTTTACTTCTTCATCTGTTCCACCGATTATTACTGTGAGAATGTCGTCTTTTACCAAATATGTTGCCGCCTTGCACAGTGTCTCCGCTCCTTTCCATGGTTCCAGCCCGCCAATATACATCGCAATTTTCTTATCTTCGGGAAGTGAGAGTTTCTTACGAGCTTCTTCTTTGGTTGCCGATACGGAAAATTTCTTTTCATCGTAGCCGTCATGCGCAACGAGTATTTTCCTTTTCGGATATCCAGCCTCGACGAGCGCGTCTTTGAGACCTTGAGAGATTGAAATCATTCCTTTGGCACGCTTAAAAAGCAGGCGAAGGAAGAAACTTCTCCGTAGTTGATGTGCTTCGTAAAACGCGCTTTGGCGCGGCAGAAATAGGAGCGGCAACTCTTCACGCGTATAGACAATCGCGTTCGTCTCTTTCTTGGCGCGCTTCGCGGCGCGCCGAGCGAATAAAAACGATTCGATGAGAAAACCCACTATACCGAATTTCACGACATCTGGAACCGGTACTCTCTCAATTTCAAAGTTGCGTTCAATTCCGTAATAGGAAAAAGGGTCATCAGAAATGGTCTTTCTGCTTGGAACGAGAAGTGTAACTTTTGCTCCGTTTTGAGCAAATGCTTCGCACATCTTCGCGACCTGAATACCGTGCGCGCGCTCGGTTGGAAAACGTATGTTGGCTATGTAGAAGATTCGCTGTTGTTCCATATTGTTGCGGTGAATTACAAAACCTGCTTTTTCCAGAAATGATCAAACGGCTTTTTCTTCAATTTAGCATTTGCTCACGGCCGTGAGCAAATGCTAACTGTACAAAATGCTTGATAAATTAACCGCCAAGTAAATAAGTCAACTGGATTACTTTTGGACCATGGACGCGAGTGACTCCGTCTTGATGCGTGAGATTGAGCGGAGTCGAAACAGTAAGGGTATCTTTGATGCTTATAACCGCCTTTTCATCCCAGAGTATTTCACGCCTGCCGATTATCTCTTTTTGATTTCCGCTCATATCGGAGAGCGTGAGGTCGTGACGGATGAAGTTTGCGCCGACAGTAAGGCCTGAAATCTCCGTGGGAAACTCCGTGCTTCTCGTAAAAAACCCGATGAAAAGATATCCAAAAAGGCCGTCTTTAAGGAATGCGAATGCAAGCTTAACATGCCTCTTGTGCATAAAGCAGTCCCACGAGTGAAATAAGGCGTACTTAAACGTTTCGATGAGCGCGGGCCGGTTATGCCTAAAGAAGAGGAGCGGATTGCCGCGCGAACGATAGTGGAAAAGGCACGGACTGCGCAAGTTATTGATGTTGCTTCCGGATGGTAGCGCCAAGCCGGAGACGCGTTCGCCGGCATACCCGGCAATCTGCCCTTTCCTTGTCACAAAATGAACCCAGCGCTCCGCGTTCCCGATGAGCAGTACGCGTTCACTCGGAGAAGCTTTGTTGAATCGGTACGGAGTGCGAATAGGTCGAACTTTCCGATTTGAAATCTCGGAGAGATATTCATCCGGAAGCCGCGCGAGCCACGCTAAGTGTCCCGTCCGCATGGTATCGCACTGCCAATCTTGAAGGCCTTGAGTGGACGTACGGCTTCGTATCGCTCCGTTTGGTATTTGAGCTTTCAAAAGCTGCCGAAAAGACGCGGCGGAAGCGTCCAGCCAAAACTCATCTTTTGCCTTCTCATAGCTCTTATAAAAGACGTACAGGTCAAAGGGGTGGCTGTCAGCTTCAAACTCGCCCCAAAAATAATAACGCTTCGCTTCAAGACGCATTTCTTTAACTCCGTCCGGCCTCAAAAGTCTTGCTAAAAAATGCGCCGACGTCAGGAGCTTTTCCTCAATATCCGGCCTTCTCAATTTGGCCTTTTCAAGAATGTACCAGCTAAACGCGATGCGTCTTGAAAAATAGTATGGGGTGAGACCGCCCATGAATTTATCGCTTTGCATATACGGAGAGTATCCGTCTTCTTCGTTAAGTCCCAGCCAAAAGTCCAGCGTGTTCTCGAGTGCCTTCTTGTATTCGCTTGTCTTTGCATCTTCTTCAAGTTCGGCAAGAAAACGCGCGAGGCCCGTTGCCGCCCAAAGGTATTGGTCGTGCACGTC
This sequence comes from Parcubacteria group bacterium GW2011_GWC2_48_17, assembly GCA_001003605.1. Taxonomy (GTDB): domain Bacteria; phylum Patescibacteriota; class Minisyncoccia; order Phycocordibacterales; family UBA10002; genus UBA10002. The sequence goes on along the minus strand of LCPL01000010.1, from coordinate 11,053 downwards.
TTTATGGCCAGTTATTTTCTTAAGAATATAATTAGTGGCTACTTCATTTACTTTTGCATCAAGCGGGTGTGGAGTACCGCGTTGAAGCTCTTTAAAATCAAAAAACGAATCAACGAAGGTTCCGCAATCTATCGCGTTCGTTGAATAATTACGGCGATGATGAAGTCCGGGAAAGATTACCATCTCGCCAGAAGGATTGTGTCGTACGGTAGGATCTAGTTCATCGGCAACTATTTCTGCCTTCTTCACCCACTCTTTATTCCCGTCATGCTTGTAAAGCCAGTTAAGAAGAGGCCACACATAAGCCCTCCGCCCATGAGGAAGATGGTCTTCGTCGCAGACGCGGGTTTGGTATAGATACTCCGCGCCTTTTGAAATGAGCGCTTTTACTTGTGTTAGGTCACTCATATCTTAGTTCTTTCGCCAATGAAGACGATGAGGCGGGAAAAGTAATTAAACGGCCATTTTTTGACATGCCTTCCGATGTGTCTCGGGAGGGGTGAGATTCCCAGAAAGTTACCTGTAAATTTATCGCGTAGCATACCTCTAAGTTTCGTCGGCGAAAGCGGCCAGTATGGGCCGAAGTTCCACACCGTTTCCTTTTTGGTCACCCACAAGAATTTGAGAAAAAACCACGACCATTTGTTGCGGCAGGTTATGAAGAGGCGTCCGTTCATTTTAAGCAGGCGCTCTGTTTCTTTGATAAGCCGCGAAGGCTCCGGCAATATTTCAAGTCCTTGAAAAATGAGTACATTGTCAAAAGAATTGTCGGGAAGCGCGATACTTAGCTCATCATCCGCAATAAATGGAATTTCATTCGTGATTCCTTCTTCTTTCATTCTCTTTCTGATAATCGGTTCGTGATTCTCTGAAAGCTCAAAGTGAGTGATGAGCGCATCAGGAACCTCTTTGAGTAGCGCGGCGGAATATGCTCCGGAATACGGAAGCATGATGAGTGTCTTGCCGACCTTAAGATGAGCAGAAGCGAACTCTATTTCCTTGTCAAACTCCGGCGACAAGCGTCTGCTTTTGTGAAGCGTCGGCGAAGGAGAATTGGCCCAGACCGCGTTGCCGCGAAAAAAGGCGATTTGCCGTATGGTCCAATCCCTCGGATGCCAAAGAGCGTACGGATTGCGCTGATTGCTGATTTTCCAAAAATCATACTTGGTTGATTTTTTAAGCGGGTAGGTGGTATCCGGGTCAAACGCAAAACGATTAAACGAGCAGATTTTCTTTACTGGCTGCCGCGGCGCTTTTGGCCACGGCATCTGCTCTGCTTTTGCATACCCAAGACCAACGAAGCAATCTATTATGTACGCGGGCGGAATATGTAAGAGTTTTCGTATCGTCTCCACATTCCCAATACCGGCCATCCATACGCTTTCAATTCCGCGCGTCTTCGCGGAAAGTATGAGCGTGTGAGTCGCCGCCGCGAGAGTCTGTATGATTGAGAACTTGTTATGATTCCACCCTGATTCTATAAGTGGCACAATAAGCACCGACGCGCGTTTAGCGGGTTCGCAGCTGCCGGCTGCGTCCACTAATCTCTCTTTAAGAGCGTGGTCGGTTACGACGACAAATTTCCAACTCTGGTGATTGCAGTCATTCGGAGATTGCTGGGCATCGTCAATAATCGCTTCAATCACATCCGTGGGAATCGTCCGCGCATTGTCGAAAAAGCGGATGGATTGTCTAGCGTTTATAAGAGAACGGAATTCTTCTGGTAGTATCGCCATTTTGCAAGGTTGTTATCGTTAATTGCGTATACTATAACTATTCTCTGTTAAATGGTCACTCTTCCAGCTTAGTAAGTAAAAGATTTCGGTACGGGCTTATTCTGCTGTCAAACACTATTGCAAAATACTTGTCGAGGCGAAGGTATTCATCATAGAGTTTCCGCGCGCGTTTTTCACGCAGAAGAAATGATTCAGGTGACTGAATTGTAAACCACGCAGAAGCGCGTTCCGAAAGCGTAGATAGTTCGCGCGAAAGCACCCGAAGCAGTACCTCATCATACTGAATAATCTCTTCAAGCGGCAAGACGCAGTCGGTATCGAGAAAAAGCGGAATCCGCGACGCGCTAAGTGTTTCGTAAAATCGCTGTGAGGCATTAGCGCCGCCCCTGACAGAGAGTGCGAGGTCGCACTCGCGCAGATTCTCCACATACTCGTGGCGCACTTCACGCGGGTCAAGCGGCATGGTAGAACGATGCAAAGAATAAAATGGCCTTTCTATAAAAGAAGTTGCAACACCTCCCTTGCGAAGGATGGAAAGCGCCTCCGAGCGCAAAAAAGTTCCGAGTTTATGCACGAGCGGCTCCTTGTCGCGGCGCGCGCAAAGCAAAACCCAAAAGAGTATCCATTTGAGAGACGCTCGCGCTTTTCGCCGAGCATTTTGAAATTGTGATTGACCGCAATATCCTACGACGCACGATTCGCTTTTTCCTTTTGGCTCGATGGCATAGCTCGCACGCATATCCTCCACGAAATACGGCATGATGATTTCGTTATGCTTTTTGTGATGTCTGTAGCAAGAGACGCGGAATAAAATCGCGTGGTCTGGGATTTGTATGCTCTTATCGACGTGGTCCGAATAATCAAAAAGTAAGACCTTTTTATTTGCTGACTGTGCAAGCGCGTAAACGCGCTTTAGATACGCCGGAGCATATCGGAGCATCTCAAAATATTCATATGGCGCCGCAACAAAGTCCGCGAGAGAAACATCCGAGACAATCTCAAAAAACGGCTTTTTGTACTGCTCCATAATCTCCCGCAAAAACAGGCGCTTTGGCGAAATCTCAAACTTGAAATTCGGCCAGAACACGAGCGAGGGAGTGAGTTCCTGAGCATCTTTTGTTTCAATGTAAACCGTGACCATACGCCCTAACTATAACTCTCGCGTATCCTTTTTTGTAGTAGAGCCCCATTTCCATGCGAAAGCAGTCCGAGGTAGGAGATGGCCACTTCTTCGCTTGGTGCTTCCTGTAAACGCCGGAACATTCGCTTTTTTGTACTCGTCCGAAGCACCCTATGATTGGGAAAATGCACCCAACCGAGAAAATCAACGCCGGAGGCAATGGTGTGGATGAAGACTTTGCCTTGATGAAGTTCAAGTCTCAATCTCTCGCGCATGAATAGTACGATATATCGTACTATTCTTTCCAACCGACTTTTACCATGGGAAAGAATAACAAAATCATCAGCGTAACGAATGTAGTATTTCACTTTGAGCCGGTGCTTCACGAATTGGTCAAACTCGTTTAGGTAGATATTCACCAAAAGCTGTGACGAAAGGTTGCCGAGGGGGAGGCCTGCTTCCGTTTTTCCGCTTGTAAAACTCTCCACGATATTTTTAAGGAGCATCAGTATAGAAGTATCGGGAATGTAGATGGAAAGAATCGAGAACAAAATCTCGTGGTCAATGTTGGCAAAGAACTTCCGTATATCACACTTGAGCGCAAAGCAGGTCTGCGTGTGATTCTTGCTCGCTTGGTACGCAAAGGCACGGAAGCGGTTCATCGCACTATGCGTTCCCTTTTTCAATCGGCAGGAGAATGAATCGGCAATAAAAGTGCGGTCGAAGAACGGATAGAGTTTCCGGTAGAGCGCATGGTGAAGTAAGCGGTCGCGCACATTCGCTTTATGAATGTCTCGTGGTTTCGGGTCGGTAATTCTGAAATGTTTGTATGGCCCGTGTGTGTAGGTTCGATTGCGTAAGTCTCGATGGAGCGCTAGGATGTGCTCCATGAGTCGAAGCTGGAACCTTTGCACTTCTTCTTTTTTCGCCTTTCCCCGCTTAAACTCTTTCCACGCCTCCAGTAGATTTTCAACAGAAATAATTTCCTCATAGGTATGCGTGAATTGAATCCGTCCCATACACAAAAGAATACCCCCCCCCTACGGATTTTGCCAGTGGTAGAAAAACTCACTGCCGCTTACAAGCTCTGGCATGAGACTCTTCGCCTCTTTCCGAAAGAAACCAAATACTCTCTCGGAGAAAAGATCGACACTCTCCTTGTTGAAACAATTGAGGCCGCTCTCACAGCAGTATTTCTCCCAAAAGAACAGAAGCGGCCGTTTGTGCATAAGGCAATCGTTAAATTGGATACAGCAAAAGTATTTTTGTATGTAAGCTGGGAACTCAAATCAATTGATACCAAGAAGTATGTTGCCGTGTCAGAACCGCTTGCGGGCGCAGGGCAACAACTCGGCGGTTGGCATAATCAGCTCATCAAGCAAAACTCCGTCCCGACAAAAGTCGGGGCGGAGAAATGAAGAGAGTTGCGAGCGAAGCCGACGGGTTGTGCTCATTCCAGTCGTTGTCGAGCCAATTGTAGTTCCGATTCCACTGCTTGCCATTCCAGTAGAGATACCGGACATAGAGGTTGCCGTCCGCGTCGCTGAAACATATGAAGCACCATCTGTGCCACCGCCTCCCGAGTACTCGAAAGGCTGGAAAGTCTTCGGCATCTCATTCAGCAGACGAATTTTTTGATTCACTTACCGGGTTTAATGCCTTAGTGCTTCATACCAAGTAGCTTCATCTTTTTGTGAAGTGTCTGCATACATCCTCCGCTTAGAACCCTGATTCTAAACGCTCTCAATGTATGGATACTGAATTCGGTGGTACGAATCCGTAAACCCGTACTGATGCTCACCTACTATCATCTGTAGGATAACAAAAATCCCCAACCTTGTCATCACTGACAAAATCGGGGAAGTACTAAGGTCTCAAGTTCAAAAGGACTTAACCTCAAGGTCTAAGTTCTGCTTTGCGAGCGAAGCCGACGGGTCGCGCTCATACCAGTCGTCGCCGAGCCAAACGTAGCCCCGACTCCACCGCTCGCCACCCCAGTAGAGAGACCGGACAAAGAGGTTGCCGTCCGCGCCGCTGAAAATCGTCGCCCAGAAAAACCATACTCTGTCTCGATATTTCTTCGGAATGAATTCCTGATGCGCATACAGAACATCAGCCAGCGTTGCGTTCGTGGGACTGTTCGCTTCGGCTTCGGGATGAAGTTTGAATCCTTTCACGGTCTTTCCATCGAGCTGTTTGTCTGATAAGAACGGAACGAGATTTCGTCTGTTCACATACAGTTCGTCTTCATCCGAACGATACTCCAGTTCCACCTCGCCTTGGCGAAGATGTTTCTCACCTTTGTTGCCTTCAAACTTCGCTCCGTCAAATGGAAGCGAGGGGTCGGCATTGAGGTTGGCCTTCATGCGAAGCGGCTCCGGCTTCTCCCGTTTCTGCTCCCTCTGAAGGTGAGCTTGGTACGCCTCGCCAAGCGGTACTAAAAACTTCTCCGCAAAAGCCTTCTGGCCCGCGCCGGTAATCCATTCAAGAATCTCCGGACCGGTTTTCTGCTCTTTGAAGGTTGTGGTGATGATTTTGAACAAATCTACCACCATTTTAAGAAACTGTCCGAACTGCTTCCAGTCTATGTTGTTTTTCAAACTATTCTTTCTGCCTGCCCCATCGCATATGCCCTTGCATAGCTCCGGATTGGCTTCGTGGTTTGTGTCTTGCTGTATTGGCTCACCACTAGAAGGTTCGCCACAGCAGAAAATGGCCTACATTAAGCCGCTTTCTGCTGTGGCGAATTCGCAAAAGTTTCAAAGTGCTGAAGGTGATATTACAATGGATATACACATATTGTCAACTCGCTGTAATGGTTCCGATCTTTCGCATCATTACCTACTGATCTTCACAAATCTACTTAACGCGAATAATGCCTTAACAAGGCCATGAAAACCGTTAACGAGTTATGTGATTATCAGTAATTACAAAGATATTTTATACCGCCTCGCCCAGACCTGGAGTGTTAGTATCATCCAGAGCTCGGTGAAGTGGTAGTTGCCACGAAGATGGGATTCGAGTCGTGCTTGAACCGTAGCCCAATTGAAAAGAGTTCGGGTTGCCTCCGCGTAATCGGGAGAAAGAACTTCGCGCGCATATGCCGCAAAATCCGGATAGCGGAGCCACTTTGCCCCAGGTGAGAACCAGCCTCGTTTTGGTTGGTTCAAAAGTTCTTTGGGAAGTACGCTTCGAAACGCCTCCTTAAGGACGAGCTTCGTCCCTTGAAGTGAGACTTTATGCCGAAGCGGGACGGTGTCGGCAAATTCGATGAGGGAGAGGTCGAGAAGCGGAACTCGCGCCTCAAGACCTCCCGACATCGAAAGCTTGTCACTACGCAGTAATGATTCATCGGGAAGCCAGCTTTGGCGATCTACTTTCATGAATTGCGTTTCAAACGGAAGACGAACTTCCTTAAAGAATCGTTCTTGGAAGAAATCCTCGGCAGAATGTTCGTGATACGCCTCATCTGAAAGAAGCGGCCGAATAATTCTCTCCTTTAAGAAGTGGAACTGCGCGTACCGCGCGATTCCCTCTTCCGTATCAAGCTTTTGCACCCTCGGAAACACTTTGTTCAACCCTGCACGAAGTAGATGAGGAACGCGCCGATAATATGAAGAAAGCAGAGAAAGCCGATAGCGCTCGTACCCTCCGAACAGCTCATCTCCTCCATCCCCGCCAAGTACCACTGCGACGTGCGTTTTTGCGAATCGTGAGAGCTTGTGCATTGGGATAATCGTCGCGTTTGAAACCGGCTCATCAAGATGATAGATAGCCTCCTCAAAAAGTGGGATGATTTCATCTGGGCGCACAAGTACCTCATGGTGCTTCGCGCCAAAATGTTTTGCGGTACGCCGCGCAAGCATAAAGTCCGCGTTGAACTTCTCCGCCTGTTCTCCCACCCGAAGCTCAAAGCCGACCGAGAAGGTTTCCACCCGTCCCTGTGCCGCCGCCATTGATTCAAGAACGACGCTCGAATCAATACCTCCGGAAAGGTAGAGCCCGATCGGCCGGTCAGAGACGAGTTGAGACTGAACACGTTCATGCACCTTTTGGTACAGCTGCTTTGCAAGCTCCGCTCGCGGAGCTTGCAAAAGTGCCGTCTCTTTTGCCTCCACAAAGGAGGTCAGAGTGCTTGTCCCGTTTGTATGTGTGAGCATGTTTCCCGGCAAGAGTTTTTGAACTCCCTTAAACATGGTTAGAGGCGCCGGAACATAGCCAAGGCGCATATAGATGTCGAAGGCGAGAGGATTGATATGCCGAGAGAGGCTCTGGTGTTCGAGGAGCGCTTTGATTTCCGAAGAAAAAATGAGTCGCGCGCCATCAGCATGATAATAGAGCGGTTTGATACCTACTCGGTCGCGAGCAAGAATGAGTTTCCGCTCTTTGGCATCAAAAAGCGCGAGCGCGAACATGCCATTCAAACGTGCAAATGCCTTTTTTCCCCATGCCTCATATGCCGCGAGAATCACCTCGGTGTCGCTCGTACTCTGAAAAGGATACGCCGAAAGTTCGTTGCGAAGTTCCCGGTAATTGTATATCTCGCCGTTAAATACAATCACATATCGCCCATCGCGACTTTTCATCGGTTGGGCTCCGGAAGGCGAGAGGTCAATAATCGCCAGCCGATTATGGCCGAGCGAAACGTTTGGCGCGACAAAGAAATCGGTGCCATCGGGACCGCGATGCGCCGTCACGGCATTCATCTTTTGTATGAGTGCCTTGTCACGCCACGAGAAGCCGTTGATACTGCACATGGGTCTTATTGTAACTGATAAACAGCGGCTCTTAACTTGTTGACACACCTAGAGATGTGTGCTAGCGTGGTTCTTGACTTCCTAACAACAATAAACGACAGAAAGGATAGCACCTTATGAAAATGAGATTCGGGATTGCGAGCCTGTCGCTTTTCCCCCTTCCCCTTCAGACCGTTTTTCGCAAAGCGAGCCGGGCGGGATTCGACTTTGTCGAAGTTTTCCTCCTCGGAAAATGGAACACCGAAAAGGTATCACGAGCTATTGGGCGCGCGGCGATATTGGGACTCGAACTCCACTTCCATCAGGTCTGGACAACGGAGAGTTCGCAGGCGAAAGAAAAAAGAGTGAATCAGGCACTCACAGCACTTGGTCGCCTTCCTCGCCAAGGATACAACTTTGACGAATGGGCACCAAAAAACGCGATACCACTGGTCGCCTACGCAGATCGAATCCCGGAACTGGCCGGACGGAGCGGAGTGTGGTTTCAATCTATCGCGGAACAACGAATGTTCGATGACCCGACCCCGCGCCTTTCTTTTCCAGATTTTCTAGAGCGGATTCGCAGGGGAAGACATGACATTGTATTTGACACGATGCACTACATCGAGTACCTCCGAGGTGAATCCGGCATTGAGCGGAGTACGTTAATAGCCGCTACCATTCTTGACGAATGGAAAAAGTTCTGGACGGAGTTCTCCACGCAGGTGCGCGAAATCCACTGGAACGACTTTTCAAGAGAGCGGAATTTCTGGCCTGGAACCGGAACCGCCCCGTTAAGGGACTTTGCATATACCGTGCAAAAGAGTGGTTGGAGCGGATGCGTTGTGCCGGAAGTTCGGCCACGACTCCCCATTCCCTACGGAGCAGAAGACCTGCTCGCACTTCGGAAGAAGGTGGAGGAATATTTCAGGTAATCTTCGTCGTACGTTTAACATTTGCCGACGGCCGTTGAGCAAATGCTAAATTGGAAGGACTGCCTTCGGCGGTCCTTTTTTGTTGTCCATGCAAAAAACGTGTGAGGTAAGTTTAGCTCTTCTCAACAATAAAGTTGTAAAACAAAGGGAACTGCGCACAAAGGTCTCGCTTTGGCCGCAAGATTGAAAGTAAGCCATCAAGACACCAGACAATCGGCAGAAAAAGAAAGTGAAGCGGACTCCATATAAGCATATCAAGTTGCTCATACGCGGCGAGAAATGGACCTCTTCCTATCGGCTCGATGTTTCGTATGGAAAAACCATTTTTCTTGAAAAGAGATTCGAGAGCATCGCTTGTAAAACGGACATAATCGTGCGGGTCGGGATGGACATTTAGTAGGAACGGAATAGAACCTATAAGAGTTCCTCCTGGCCGTAGCAGTCGTCTTATTTCCGAAAGAGGTGCGTCATGACGGGAAAGATGTTCAAGAACATTAAAAAGAAGAATGTAATCTACTGACCCATCGGGAAGTGGAACTTTCTCTTTTGTAATGTCGAGAACGAAATCAGTTTGAGGCCGCGCCACAATGTCCGCGGTTAAGATATTTGCTGTCTTGCTTATGGGCAGAAATCTATAGTGACTTCCTCCTCCCTCTCCTCCGCCGATATCAAGGATTGTTCCCTCAAGCTTGACGTGCGTACGCCAAAAAAGATTGGTCATAGTCCGGCCGACAGATTTCCCGCGTACCGCTTCGCGAAGCACAAGAATGAGCGGAGGATTGAATGAATGGGTGTTACCTGTGTTCATATGAGTGAAGTATTTTGGGAATAAGCGCCTGCAAGCTATGTTCTTGAAGAATTTGTTCCCGATAGGAAACTAGTATAGGGTTCGTGAGAAACGCCTGTATCTTTTTCGCGAACGCATTCGGTGTCTCCTGCACGATTGCATCGTCGGGAAGTATCCCGCGGTACGATTCGTTTGAAGTCAGAACGGGAATGTTCATACTCATCGCTTGAAGCACAGTTTTGTTGAGCGCGCCGACATTAGAATGATTGATGAATAGGTTGGCCTTTCCATAATAGTCCGGAACTAGCGCGAATGGAACACCGCCGATAAATGCAACTGGAAGGTTTTCTTTGCTGATTTCCTCTCGGAGTCGCTTTTCATACGCCATATCCTCTTCGGTAATCGGAGCGCCAATGATATTAAAAAAATGTCGAACACCTAGCTTTTGGAGCTCTCTTGAAATTTCAATCGTCCGTTCCACATGTTTTGATGGCGTAAGTCTGGTATCAGAAAGGATAATTGGCGGGCTCCCAGGAGTGCGGCCCGATGCTCGCGGCAAGAAAAGTTTCGTGTCTATGCCGTGTCCAACAATCCTCTCCTTCTTCGTCCTTATGGGAAAGCTCCCCAAAGAAGGTGTGAAGACATGGTCAATGAAGATTAGCGCGCTTTGAAGAAGACGCTTGGACTTGTGCGTGTACCAAAACCCAACTTGTTTTCGAAGAAGCCGCCACAAAAGCCCCCCAAGGAGCACATATTCCGGATTCATGTGGACAAATACTCCATCGTAATTTTTGCGCTCAAATACAATGTATCGTAAGAAACGCAGAGCGTACTGTAATTTTAGCAAAATCCTTAATCCTTTATCGTTAATCTTTAATCCTTCTTTTCCAAGAGAAAGGACTCGAATATTATTGAGTAGGTGGTAGTTCCCATTTTCAAGACAAATAACCGTAACGGATGCGCAGTGTTTCGCAAACTCCTCTATCCAACGCACGAAAAAGCCAAGGTTATGGTCGGACGAATCAACTTTTTGCGTAATGATGAGTAAGCGCATAGATTATGAATAGGCGCGGTTTAACCCCTGCCCCTTGACCGAAACGCATTAAACTCCGTTTCGGCAAGGAAGACATGAGCTCTGCCGCAGGACACAGGACATTTTACGCAAGGTGTGGGGGTTTACGAAAGACGATAAACCGAAACACAAAAAAGCTCTCAAAGGCAAGAACGGCGCCGATGATTATCTGGGAAGCCATGTACCATATTTCGAGTTTATCGACAAAGACATACATAAGCGCGGTATTCAGGCCAAGATTAATGAGGGCGATAAAAAATGAAAGAGACGCCTGAATGTGCACCCGGTCTGTGGAAGCGTCTTGAAAGGTCCAAAATTTCTGAAGCGTAAAGCTCACGGAAAAAGCCACGATGAAAGCAAGCGCCGCGGAAAGAAGATAATGCAAGCCAAATCTATCCGTAAAAAAGTAGAGAAGTCCCAAATCAACGGCGGCGGCTGTGCCTCCTGACATGATAAAGCGCCCAACGCGAGCGTACCGCCTAAGGTAAGGAGCGAGCCTTGGCAAACGCTTGTCCGCTTCCAAGAGGACTCTTTCTTCCAAAACTCGCAAATGATGGATCATTTTAAAAAGTCAACGACCACCGCCAAAGGCGGTGGCATGAACACCAGCCTAGAAGGCATGAATTGTTAATGTTACCTGTAGTCGTAGACTAGCCTTTTGGTTCTC
>LCPL01000009.1 GCA_001003605.1 Parcubacteria group bacterium GW2011_GWC2_48_17 | reverse complement strand
CAGATTCTTTGACAAAAGAAAAGCGTTTTCGGCATAGCTTGTTTTACAAAGAAAGATATCCACAGGCAGAGGGATTAACATAAAGGACGCCATGCAAACGAAGACGTTTGCGCGGCGCTCCTCGCTTGTCGAAATAAAAAACGCGGCAACTTCTGGGGGTTGCCGCATTCGTCTTTTTTGAAGCTAACAACGATCAGCTAGAAGCTAACAGCTTTTTATTCCACCTCTCTCCATGAATCAACAAAGTACCCGCCAGATGGTCCGCCTGAAAATAGCAGGTTCGCTAGTCCTGTTTCATATATGACCTGCGCGCTGTTGCTAACATCAATTCGGTAAGCCGTCACCTCCTTTAAATTGACGGAATTGGAAATCTCAATCTTGCCGTGGCCGGCGTAAACAAGAACCTTGCCGTTCACGGAATTTGATACCTCTATAGCTTCATCGCCGCCGCCAAGCTCGGCGCTTTTGTTTTGGGAGATAAGTAAAACATAAGAATTGGCGCCGGCGCCTTGGAACTCCGCGCTGTTTGACGCTGTTATTTTACTGCTTGAGGTCTGGTTTGAGGGATTATCGGCAATAATAGCCACGGTCTTGCCGGAGAGACTCGCGTCAACCGCGATTTTAGAAGTATTGCTAAATTGAATATCGCCGATTACCCACAGCGGCCCCGTAAGGTAGAGCTTATCGGAGCCGTCAATATGTAAATCGCAAGGAATCTTTTTGGGACCCAAAGTCACGCTGCCGCTTATGTTGTAACTTCCGCCGCTGCAAGTAACCGTCCCTCCAGCCGCGGCGTCGTTTTCCCATTGCGTAATTTGAGCGTCGGAAATGGGCAAACTTGAAGTGGCCTGGTCAGGACTTCCGGGATACAGAGTGCCGCCCACCGTGGTTCCGGAAATAACCTGATAATGGGCGTCTTTGTCAATTTGAGAATCACGAATGGTGTGAGCATAGGCGGAACTTGTGGCATGAACTTTGTTAATAAGTCCCGCTCCGCCGGCAGAAATCGCGTCACCTTTAATCAAATTACTGTTTTCTCCTGTGATGGGACCACTAGAGTACACATTCCCAACGATAAGCGCGCTGTTTTTAAGATTGATGCCGCCCTCTCCCGCTTGAAGACCGTAGTTGAAAGTTATACCGCTCCCAGTAAGCAGTTTCATCTTATTTTTCCTGACATAACGATTCTTGTTCCCAGAAGAAAGGACTTCTTTGCCGTCCAAAATCGCGGTAGTTGTCGCCGTTCCAGAAGCTCCGCCAATACTTATTGTCTCTACATCATCTACACTCATGCCATTAATCAAACGATAGACCACGTCCTGCGCGGCTGCGTCTGCGGCGTAGAGACTCTCCGCGCCACTTGCAACTCCCCGCACAGACTCAATTTGGTTTATGACTGGATTCACTATACCGAGACCGACTGTGACGGAAATGACCAAAAAGAAGATGGCGGCGAGAACAATAGCCTGCCCTTGATGAGCGTGTAGCGTGTAGCGTGTAGCGTGTAGCGCGAAAAAATGCTCTTTTCTTCTGCCGTTTTGCGTTATATGTTTTGCGTTATACATGTTTAATATGAGTCACGGAGCGCCGCCGTCGTGTTGAAATTCTCCGACCGCGCGGTGGTGCTTGTGCCGCTTTGCATTGTCATCTCTATTTTAACGCCCTCGGAACGCGCAGTGCTTATCTTTCGGAACACCAAGTTCGAAATGTTTGTTTGCGTGCTTGTTAGAAGTCCGACAGCGACGCCATCTTCTTTTAGCGAGAGTTTCCCTCCACTAAGAGAAAATTCAACTGTTCTCGGAAGGCCGGAAACATTTGTGCTATGCAGGAGAAGCTTCCCGGGGTGCGCGCTAAACACGCTGCCGGCGTCATCTATACTTTCTCCGTCGCGGATTTCTCGAATCATTCGCTCAATGGAGATGCTCGCTTCTTGCTCCACGCGCTGCGCGCTACGAAGCATTCCATGCGAGCGAGTAACAACAATGAGCGTCTGCATAATAGCTAGCAGAGAAAACGAGAATATGGCGACATAAAAAAGCGCTTCCACCAAGGAAAACCCAGCGTAAAGCGTACAGCGTTTAGCGTTTAGAGAAGGCTGATAATGTTCAACTTTTTTCATAGTCTTGATAACTACACGCTAAACGCTAATCGCTAGACGCTACTCGAAGAGATTGGCGAGGTACGTTTCCATCTGTTTATCTAGCGTTGTAGTTGCGCTGTTCACTATAAAAACATGCACGGTAACTTTTTTTGTTCCAGCGTCAAGTGATTTCGCGTCTCCAGATGTTATTTCTACAATGTCTTTACCGAGGTTTCGGCGATAGACATCTTCAAGTAAAACAGTCCTTCGGAAGACTCCGTCAATAATAAGCGGGGTCGTGGTTGTATTCCACTTTGAATTGTTCCAGGAAAGATAGTATGGAGTGCCTGTCGCAAGTGAAGCAAAGGCGCCCCAGTTATCATCGCGAATGAGTGTCGCCGCCTCAACTCCTTCTTGCAGAAGAAATGCCGCCTTGAGGTTGTCGGTATTCTGGAGTCCAGCTTTTAGATAGAAAGAATAGGCGGTGGTAAGTCCTGTAAGAGAGAGCAGGATAAGAGCGGTTCCGATGATAACCTCAACTAGACTGATACCTTTTGAAGATGAATACTGAATCATGAATTATGAATTAAGGAGAATTTAAATTTGTTTTTTGTTCTGTGCATAATTCTTAATTCATACTTCCTAATTCGAAAAAGCTATTCCCGTCCCCGCAACCGTAATAATCTTGGTTTTACTCGCGTCTCGCACCAATGCAAGCGTTATGGTCCCATTTTGGTCCGTGGCGCCAGATAGCTTCTTAAAGAGTACTTCCGCTCCTCCGCCTGTAAGCGCTATGGTGGATATCTTCACTTCATCATTGAGTAGCTGGATTTGATTGGTGGAAGCGTTAGCGCTATAGCTTACTCCAGAAAACAATACTGCCTTTCTTTCTTCAAAATGCACGCCGTAACTTAATCCATCTTTCGCGGCAAGCGTAAGCGAACGAGCTTTAGTAAGGAGTGAAAATACTTTTTCGGTTTCAATACCAAGCGCCTTACCCTTATTGAAATTGGAAAGTGACGTTACGCTGATTACCGTAACGACCGCGGCGATACCAAGGGCTAACAGTATTTCGAGTAAAGTAAAACCTTTCATAAAAAGCTTACTAGCTGTTTAGGATAAACATGGCAGACGGTGAACATGCGTTACCTAGTAAGCTAGAAAGCTAAACAGCTAATAAGCTAAATAGAGTTCATCAGCGAATACGCCGGAGATATCATTGCGACGGCGAAGAAACCGACCGCGACACCAACCACAACCATGAGAGCGGGTTCGATTATCGTAGAGAGATTTTTTGTCCTCTGCTCCACTTCCGCCTCAAAAAATATTCCCGTTTCTTTCAGCATGCCTGATAGTTTTCCTGTTTCTTCGCCGACCGCCACCATTTCAGAAAGAAACGGAGGAAAGATATTCTCATGTTCGCGAAATATGCCGGACATAGGTTCGCCTCGCTCAACAGCCTCACGAGCTTGGAAAAGTACCTCCCTATAATACTCATTTGAAAGAACATCGGCAGTGATGAGAAGCGCTGATACCACTTCTACTCCGGAAGAAAGAAGCGAAGAGAGCGTTTGTCCCACTCTGGCGGCATTCGCCTCGCGAATAATTGGACTGATGACTGGGATATGCAGTGTAGCGAAATCAATAAAGCGTTTTCCGGGCGGACTTTTCGCGGTTATCCATAGCCCGCCGAAAAATCCGGCAGCAAGGACAATGCCGAGAATTAAATGCGCTTGCATAAAATCGCTTATGGCAATGACAATTTTAGTGGAAATCGGAAGGTCAACGTTGAACTCTTTGAATGCGTTCGTGAGTCCTGGAACGACGTATATGAACATCACTGCGCCTACGAGAAGCATTACCGAAACGACGATAGCAGGATACATCATCGCTCCTTTTATCTTCCGTTGAAGCGCGTACGCTTTGTCAAGTTGGTCTCCAACCGCGAGAAGCGACGTCGAAAGATTCCCTCCTTCTTCCCCAGCTTTTACCATCGAGATGACTATCTGCGGAAAGACATTGCTGTATTCCGTAAATGCTTGGCTAAGACTCTCCCCCGTGCTGATTTTGCCTGATAACCCTTCGATAATCAGCTTAAATCTTCGGGAATGTGTTTGGCGCTCCAGCACATTAAGGGCTCGTGATACGGTAAGCCCTGCCGCAAGCATACCTCCTAGATTTCTAGTGAAGGTTATCTTGTCATGTATAGAGACGCGCCCAATAAACGAGAATATCTTCTCCAGATTGAATCCATGCCCTACTCCTCCGGCGCTTAATTCAAAAGCGCTGATGAGTGTTTCCCCCTCTTTGTGCAACTCGCGCGCGAGCGCAAACTTATCAGCCGCTTCGCGCTCCCCCTCATAGAAATCGCCGGAAGTCTTTTGTGCTTTATACTTAAAATGCATAACAAATGACTGGATAACTTATCACTGAATAACCAACCGAAAGAAAAATGACTTCTGTGATTCTGTTATATGTTATCAGTTATTCAGTTACTCCGACACCACCCGGAGTACTTCTTCAATTGTCGTGTGTCCCTGCACGCACTTAAATATGCCGTCTTCCAGCATGGTGAGCATACCTTCTTTTTTTGCCTGCGCTTCAATGTCCGCGGATGTCCCTCCTTTGATGATGAGCTCTCGGATAGATTGTGTTACTTTCATCACTTCATGAATGCCAATTCGACTCAAAAACCCATCAGGAGCGTCTGTCGCGGGTCGTGGCCGATAAAAAGCGACTTTCTCCCATACTGCGGACTCGGGAACTATTTTCCCAGATTTAAGAGCCTTAAGAACGCGCTCCATGTCGACCGACTTGCCAAGAGTCGCGATGCCAGCTTTATTCAAAAAATATTTTTCCTTAGTGTCGCAAAGCTTTCTTACGAGACGCTGGGCAATGATAACATTCACCGTGGAAACAATAAGAAACGGCTCGACTTTCATATCGATAAGGCGAGGAATGGCCCCGGCGGCAGAATTCGTATGGAGCGTTGAAAGCACAAGGTGCCCTGTGAGAGACGCGTTGATGGCGAGCGAAGCGGTTTCATTATCGCGAATCTCTCCGACCATGATGATATCCGGGTCCTGGCGCACAAGAGAACGAAGGCCGCTGGAGAAAGTAAATCCTATCTCGGGCTTTACTTGGGTCTGATTGACACGCGGCATCTGATATTCAATTGGGTCCTCAACAGTGGAAATATTCACATCTGTGGTATTGAGTATGTCAATCATAGTATAGAGAGTCGTTGTCTTTCCTGAACCGGTAGGACCAGTCGTAAGTATCATACCTGTTGAAAGCTTAAGGGATTCATGGACACGCTCTAATGCTTCGCCATGAAAGCCAAGCACTTCTAGCGTGAACCCAGACGCGCCTTCTCGCAAGAGGCGCATTACAACCTTTTCTCCGAAGTAGGTTGGCAGAATGGACACGCGGAGTGATACCTTATCTCCGCTGGTTTCTATCTTGAATCGCCCGTCTTGCGGGAGGCGTTTTTCGTCAAGTTTCAGGCTTGCCAAGACTTTTATTCTCGCGACTATGCTACTCGCGACGTGCTTCGGAAGAATCATCGCGTCGTGCAAAATCCCATCAATGCGGTAGCGAACGATGAGCTCCTTTTCCTGCGCCTCGATGTGAATATCAGAGGCCCTCTGTAAAACAGCGTGCTTGAGGAGCGTGTCAACTACGCGGATGACAGGAACGTCTTCAGCCAACTTTTTGAGGTCGGCCGCGCTCGTAAGCTTGTCAGAGCCAGCTTCTGGAATCTGTTTTAAAACATCCGTTTCCTCTTTTATTAGGTCGCCAAATTCAGCCTTAAGAGACTTTTGATACTGTAAGATTGCGGATCTAATTGACGCTGTGTCTGTAAGCCGAGGTAGAATTTTTAAATTCGTTTTCTTTCTTATGAAATCAATAGCGGCAAGGTCATCTGTATCTAGCATCGCCACCTCAAGGATCTTGTCACTTCTCTTAAAAGCCACGATGCTGTGGCTTCTCGCAATTGGCTCCGGTAGAAGGGAGAGGGTTTCGAACTCTATTTTTTGCTGTTTGAGGTCGACAAACGGAATGCCTAGGAGGTATGCCTGCATTTTGCGCAGGTCATCTTCATTCACCTTTCCTCTAAGCACCAAAATGCCTCCAACGCTCTGCTTTTTCTCGTCGGCTTCTTTTTCAGCGAGCAGAAAGTCAGCTCGGGTTACGAGACCAGAATCTTTGATGAATTCCCGCAGTTGTTTTTCTTCTATAAACATGGAATGAAAGCTAACTATAGAACCACACGCATTAACATAATTAGGACTTACGCACTGTATAAACTTTCGGTGTCATTCCACTGAAAACTTGTCCTCGACCAGATCGGAGAGAGGAATCCATGTTATGCAGTATAGCTCTGGATTCCCGCCGGAGTTTATCCAGAGTCTCTCCGAGGGGTGGGAATTACAGAGGAGAAAATGCGAGAACAGGCTGAAGTGCACAGGTTCTAATGATATCAAAATTGAGAGGTTCCGTCTTTCGGCCTGCTGGCTTCAATATTTCGTCGCTTTCCCTCCTAAACTTCGGAGCTATACACAGCTTATCGTGTAAATACTGACGACAGATTGAATACAGCGTGCGATGATTAGAGCTTGAATAACCTCCACCGTATGATTAAAGACCCATTTGATGTAGCCCGAGCCGTGATTGCAGTGGTGTTTTTGGCGTTCGCGGTGTTTAACTTGTTGTCAAAACTCGGCGTGCCAATCGGTTTTCAGCTGGCCCAAGTCTCCGGCGGTTGCACCGACTCCGACTACGGCAGAAACCACTTCACCTACGGCACTGTCACGAGTGGCGGCATCGCCTACAACGACTCCTGCTACACCTCCGCGTACCTCTACGAAAACTACTGCTCCTCCGGTTATCGCAAGTACGAGTATGTCCAATGCCCCAAGGGCTGTTCCTCGGGAGCGTGTATTGGTTCCTGCTTCGTGGGTGTTACCCTAACCGAGTCCAAGAACGGCGATTCCTCTTCTTTCACCTTCCAATCTGCCACCACCACCTCCGAAGATGCCTCTCCTTTGGTCAATCAATTCTACGCCGAAGAACCCTCACCTTTCAGAGCGGAAACCTTGAACGGCTCCAAGGTCTCCCTCGGCAGATACGAACTCTGGAGCGGACGCTTCATCATCGCTGAGTCCTTCAGTAATCCCCCTCAAGGCGAACTCATAGAACTGCCGTCTTCCACGATTGACCTCTTTCTCCCCTTAAACCGCTCTGTCCGTTACCTTAACCTCTACCAAGGCACTTCCAATGCCGCTCTCTCTTCCATTTACCTTGATGAGAGCAAGTTGGTGTGTATGGTGGGAAGTTAAAAACTAAAAGCGAAAAGCGTAAAACTTAAAGAGGTGAAGAAAGCAAACAAAATTGAAGAGAAAAAGAGAAATCCGTCAAAACGCAGTTTCCTCTTGTTTGCGCTTCTTGTTTTGGTGATTGTGTCCGGGTTGGCACTGACGCAAACGGTGTTAGCAACTCATGGTCCTGGACCAACGTATGCCGACCAATCTTGCACCATCTGCCCCGACAACGACAAAGACGGCTACCGCGCCTACTGCGATACTTCCCATGTTTTTGATAAAGAATTCAGTTGCTCAAACTGGCCGCCGCCGGACTGTAACGATACCGATTCTTGGAGCCATAGTTACGGAAGTAAGGACATCGCGAGCGTCAAAGTTGAATACGCTCCGGCGTATGTGGCCAAAACGCAAACCGATAAAAAGTTCACGCCCGACTCCAAGAAACTCAATCCCACCTTAGGCGACCTTCTCGTTACCGTCACGTTCAAAGCCAAAAAGTGCGGTGCTACCACTCCCGCTTTCGTGCCCATGAAGGTCTATTACACGACCAAGGATTCATCGGGCAACGAAGTTTCCTTCTATCTCATTTTCAGCACTCCCGATAACCGCACGCTCGGTTCTATCGCCAAAGTTTCCGACTTGGTGTACAAAGGATTGATTTCCACCAGCCAAGACCCCCGTTTCCTTCCCACCGTTGAACCCTACATCGCGAGCGTCGCCGCCGGCCGACCCGTGCAGCTTAAATTCCTCGGCCCCGACATCGGGCCCAACAAAGACACGCCCAAATACCAACCCCTGCCCATGACCAACTGCGCGCAGGTGTATGGGAGCGGAGAGCATAGAGTACTTTATGTGAGAGGGCAGAGTAGCGGGCTGACGGCTACGATATTAGTGCAGGATGTTCAATCAGTTTATAGTACGGGTTTTTCGTCGATACAACCGTTTTCTTCAAATCAGGAGAAGTTTTCCCATTTCATTGACCTTAAGAATCATTACGATACTTCATGGCGTGACCGTCTCTCAACCCTGTATCTAAAAGATACAGTATCTAGTTTCCCTGATGTTAATTCAGTGTCAAGTTGTCGATTCCCAACCTCTTTAACCGGGGCATTTATAGCGATGCCGACTTTCAAGGCAGGTGATTCTCGCACCCCGTCTCTTGTAAAGCCGGACGGTGTTGCGTCACTATTTCGTCATAGATTTTTTATGAATCCAGTGAGCGTTATAAACAAATATCCGCTTTCTGTTAGCGATAGTCCGACTTTGGGAGTGCGAGTATTTATACACGAAGGAGCTCACGCATTTGCCAATTTATATGATGAATATTTTCAAGCAAAGTCAGCACCCGCAGGATACTTTCGTTTTTACTCTAATTGCGCAATAGACCCTGGTGCAAGTTACCGATTTGGGTGGAAGGTTTATGGCAGAACTAATATCCAACGGTGCTCGGCTTTACTTGAAAATGGAAAACCCGTATATCGACCAAGCGTTAACAGTTTAATGAATGAATTATTTGATAACAGATTTAATGTTGTCAGTTGCGGTTATCTTCTCAAGTCCATAAAAAATGGGGGTAGTGCCCACTCCTACTTCCCCGAATGCGCCGCGATGCAGGGTGTTATTCCTGTAGGAGAGTAATACCTGTTCTCCCGGCACAAAAGAAGGGACCTCGCGAACGAGGTCCCAAACAAGATGAAGAGAGTCATCTCATTTTCGCAATGTAATACACTCGGGCACCGACGGTAGGGTACCCAGCACAGAATTGTCGGTAGGGAACTTCGGGTGGCAATTCGGCCAAATACCACTGGCCATTCTGCTTATTTAGAAACCCTTCTCTGACTCGGAGTGGAAGGCGACCAGTCGTCGCAATCGCTTCGAGGTAATCACTGACGACTATTGCGGACGCCAGGTCTTTTTCGGCAAAGCGCGAATACATCGCTTTTTTGACAGAGAATGGAAATGGTTTCGCCCTCTGCTCGGGGAGAACCAATTTCCGGACAGCATAAGCTTTCCCAACCGTTACCACCCCTTCCGCCTTCTCGTTTCTTCCGGTGGCGCAGCCGACGAAAAACCCCATCACCATTAGCCAAAGAACTATATATCTTTTCATCTCAACCTCTCTTTCTGTATCTCGACAGTTTCCACATCATGTGTGACCGCCGACTTTTCTTCACGGTTCAATCCCTGAAACCGATGGTATTTTACCATGAACACTTTCATCTTGTCAAATTGCTCGGCGAAGTCCCACTTCCCCGAATACGCCTTAATGCCCGGCATCATTCCAGTCGGGCAATAAAGATAGCTTTTTAGCCAGAAGAAAAGCAAAAAACTCGGTATTACCCCCCTATGGTGGTTTATCCCCATACCGCATATTTGACAAAATATATGGTATAGAATACCATAAAAATCTATGAAATTTCATAGAAAACAAGACATCTCTAAAGAGATTGTGCCAAAAAGAGTTTTGGTTGTTTATGGCCCTCGCCGAGTGGGCAAGACAACTATGTTAGAGGCGTATCTCAAAGAAAAATCCGGCGGGAGCGTGTATTATGCAAACGGGGATGACGCACGGTTGCACGAAATCTTTAAGCCCCAATACAGAAAAGAAATTCTTGATTTTGCCCGCCCTCACGACATTATCGCTCTTGACGAAGCGCAGTACATCCCGAATATCGGCATCGGCGCCAAAATGATGATTGACGCTTTTCCTGAAAAAAATATTATTCTCACTGGGTCATCATCGTTGGATTTGTCCAATAAGCTCGGTGAGCCGCTGACCGGCCGCCACTTTACGCTGATGCTTTTGCCTCTGTCTCAAGGAGAAATGGAAGAGAGTCGCTTTGAACTCAAAACTCATCTTGAGGATTTTCTTATCTATGGTTCATATCCTGAAGTGTTAAACGAGCCGGACATCCAGAAAAAAATAAAAATACTAAATGAATTAGTTTCATCCTATCTTTTCAAGGATGTGCTGATGCTGGAAGCCGTCAAGTATCCCGAGCTCCTGAAAGAGGTTCTTAAACTCGTAGCGTTTCAAGTGGGGAATGAAGTGTCCCTCAATGAAATTGCTGTCACCGTAAAGACGGATGTCAAAACCGTCGGCAGATATTTGGATTTGCTTGAGAAAATGTTTATCGTAAAGAAAGTCAGAGGTTTCAGCCGCAACCTGCGAAATGAAATATCAAAAAAAGCCAAATACTATTTCCTTGACAACGGCGTCAGGAACGCCGTCATCTCCCAGTTTAATCCTTTGTCTTTGCGCAATGATGTCGGCGCTCTTTGGGAGAATTTTATTTTTATGGAATTGTTGAAGAAAAGCACCATTGAAGGCGCCTTTGACACTTATTATTTCTGGCGCACTCACACCGGACAGGAAATTGACATTGTCAGGGAATCAAACGGGCAATTGTCAGCGATTGAATGCAAATGGTCGGAGGAAAAAGGCGCCGCGCCGCCTTTGTGGAAGGCGGCATACCCAGACGCCACTTTCGAGATTATTCATCAGAACAATTATCTCGAGCGCTTGTTGGCAAAATAGTCGTCAGAATTGTCTCAGGGGCGAAACCGACAATTCCAATTTCATTATCCCCGAATGCGCCGCGATGGCCGCCAAGGACGGAAGCGTCATTCCGGTCGGGCAGTAGAGTTTCAGAGCTTCATAATTTTGGAAACCTTTAGGTGCTAAACACCTCAAGACTTGAGGTGTTTAGCACCTAAAAACACATAATTTGCTGAAATCAGCGTGGACCGTCCTCGAAAAATCTCAAAACGAAAGCGCAAAATTGAAGATGGAGACAATAAAAACCAAACTAGTTTTAAGAATAGAAAATCTTTTTATACACACCATAGCATACCCAGCATTGACAGAAACACCCCGCTTTGCTATCCTTTCTGTATTCAGTGTTCGCCTTCGGGGGCGGACATTTTTATTAGCGACATAGAGCGAGAGAAACGAAAACTGCCTTGAGTTTTCATTTCCGATCCGAGGTGAGGAAGCGAATACTTGATTGAGTACAATCACCTACTTTGTGGAGCTTCCGCAAGACTTTGAGCGTTACGTCTTCGGAATGCGAAAAGTGTACCGTTCCAGTAGGGAAATAATATTAAGATTAGGTGCTTTTATTAACAAATCGCAAAGCGTATAGCACAAAACGCATATCGTCAGAGAGAACTTTCTGCGTTATACGTTATACGATACACGATACATGCTTTTTGACCTAAAAATAATCAACTCAGTATTAGACCAGCTAGAGGAGGAGCGCGGAATACCGCGTGAAAAGGTGCTTGAAGCAATCGAGGCGGCACTCGCCACCGCGTATAAAAAGGAGTACGGGAAAAAAGGCCAGATTATCCGGGCCAAGTTTGACTTAAGTACCGGTGGAACGATATTCAGCCAGGTTAAAATCGTGGTTGATGATACGCGCGTGATTCCAGAGCCGGAGATTGAAAAAATGAAAGAGGAAGAGCGGGCGCGCGACGCGGCGGATGAGCGCATTTATTTCAACCCCGAGCACCATATCATGCTCGAAGACGCTCGTAAGATTAAAAAAGACGCGGTGCTTGATGATGAAATAATATTCCCATTGGACAGTAAGGGAGATTATGGCCGCATAGCCGCGCAGACTGCCAAACAAGTGATAATTCAAAAGATAAGGGAGGCCGAGAAGACATCTGTAATGACGGAGTACGGTGCGAGGCAGGGGGAAATTGTTGGCGGGACTGTGCAACGAATTGAGCGGGGAAATCTTTTTATAGATATGGGTCGCGCGACCGGCATTCTGCCTTATGAAGAGCAAATCCCGGGAGAACGCTACAGACAGGGCGAACGCGTTCGCGCATATCTTTACCGCGTGGAAGAGACTCCTAAGGGCATCTTCCTCAAACTTTCACGCTCGCACCCAAAGCTAATTTACGAATTATTCAAACAGGAGGTTCCTGAAGTTGCATCGGGCGCGGTGGAAATAAAAGCAATCGCGCGCGAACCTGGCTCTCGGAGCAAGATTGCGGTGGTTTCAAACGACACGCACATAGACCCTGTAGGTTCGCTCGTAGGCCAGCGTGGCGTTCGTGTTTCCACGGTCATGTCGGAACTCGGCGGAGAAAAAATTGATATTATAGAGTGGTCGCCGGACTCGGCAAGATTCGTGGAAGCGTCGCTCTCTCCTGCCGAAGTGATTTCCGTAAAGATTGACGAAACCGAAAAGAAAGCGATTGTTGAAGTTACCGCAGAGGAGCAGTCGCTTGCAATAGGCAAAGGCGGGCAAAATGTCCGTCTTGCGGCAAAACTTACTGGGTGGAAAATCGATATTCGTTCCACCAAAGGGGAGGAAATCGCCAGCGCGGAGGCGGAACCGACAGGAGAACCAACCACTGGTTCGACGCCGCTCACCACAAGCGACAACCTACCACCGACCACCGAAGAAAAACTCGAAGAGAAAAAATAGTTTACACAAAAGCGGCTGGAACAGCCGCTTTTGTCATTTCTCCTGCACAAAACGATTAATCAAAATCTTAATATACTCTTTGTACAATTCCACGAACTTCTTTATGTCCTCAATCAGTTTCTTTTTCTGAAGTTTCTCGTAATCATGGATAATAGCATTTCTGACCCCCGCAGAACCCGCAATTTTCTCGGCAAAGTTTCTTTCCAAAACCCCCAAATCGGAAAGCACAATGAATGTGGAACGGTTAGACTCCGGTATCTCATTGCCCAACTCATAGGCAATTGCGCTGTTCGTATCGAAGGCCTCATCTGCCATGAGTTGGAAAAAGCGTTCCATCGAAGCCAGCTTCTCCTTGTTGCCGAGCAACGCATCCGTATCCATATCCAAATATGGCGACAGGTCGTTAAAGTAACCTTGCAAGCGCTGTATTTTTCTCTTGAGTTCCGGGTCCATAGAATGAAAAATCATGCGGTCTTTGCCCACTCTGTTAATTTACGGTCGCGCAATGCTCTTAGCCAAGCGGTATCTCGCCATTCCCGCATTGCAAATAATTTCCAGGAGATATATCGCCCTGCACTATCCTCATAGAGAACTTTGCCGTCTCTCGCAACGACATACATCATGGTGGGCGACGCATTGTTCAATACGACAACCTCAATATCATTACGTCCAAAGACCTCATCAAACTCACAGCCTACCTTGACTCGGTCAACTTCCTTGGAGCCTAAAACCGCAATATCAATATCGCTTTTTTCATGCACTCTGCCGGTTGCTTGCGAGCCGAACAGCACAACAAAATTCAAGTTGTTTTTTTTCGCAATCTCGGCAATCGCGTCTTTTTTTGATTCAAAGTCAATCTTTTGCATGCCTTTTACTATACCACAAAAAAGAAAAACCCCCGTAGTAGAGCGCGGCTCACTACGGGGCGAGGGGCGGGTTGGCTTGTGTGCCAGCCCACCGAAAGCATGATTGGAGAACTAGCGACGGAGTCCTGGAGCGCCTCCACATACTATTCGATCAAAGAGAGGACTCACTTCATTGATCGCCAAACGCCGCAAGGCTTCTTCAAGTTCATAACCGTCCTGCAGATTCCTGATGAATTCAGTGAGCGCGTTTTGGCAGACTTCCACTGGATCTGAACCGACCTTGATTTGCGCGCGTATCTTCCTCAAATCCAAAAGTGTTTGTCTCTCTTTCCGCGCCTCTTCCCGGATAGTGGCGGCGTAGTGTTCTGAAAGAATGATCAACTGTTCAGAGACACGTTCATTGCCGAGGTCGGCGACACACAAATGCTCCCTTATCCCCCCTCTTTTCCCGACGATGAGCGCGAGACGTGCAATAAGCGCACCCGCTTGGAGATAGCAGAGTAGTACCGGCTCTCCTTTGCCGGACCGTATAGAACGGACCTCGTTTTTGGAGTGATTTTCCCATTGCTGTTTCAAAGAACGAAGGGCATCGATTTCACTCATAGTATTTTGTTTCGGTGTTGGTTTAGACTGTTCGTAGAACATGTAAGCATAATTCACTTATATTGTCAATACTCGCTGAAATCGCAAACTCTGCTATTCTGTTGGGCATTGGACATTTTATTAGAAATTAGGTAATTAGGCCTGCCCCGTAGTGAAGCGAGTCTTCGAGATTCTACTACTGGGGTGAATTAGAAATTTATGTCCCCCGTCATTATCTTCGCGCTCGGCTCATCATTGCTCGCCATTCTTTATGGAGGCGTTACCGTGTGGCGTCTGTTGAAGCAAGACAGCGGCTCTGCTCGTATGAAAGAAATCTCGAGCGCGATAGCGCAGGGCGCGAAAGCGTACCTTAACCGCCAGTATAAAACGATTGCTGTAATTGCGGTTGTGCTTGCAGCCCTTCTTTACTTTGCGTTTAACGCAACGACCGCAGTAGGATTCTTAATCGGAGCGATTCTGTCGGCGCTTGCCGGTTATATCGGCATGAATGTTTCGGTACGGGCAAACAGCCGTGTCGCGCAGGCCGCCTCCATCGGTATGAAGCCGGCACTCGCGCTTGCTTTTCAAGGCGGAGCGATTACGGGGCTTCTTGTCGTTGGCCTAGCACTTCTCGGTGTTGCTGGGTTCTTTGCAGCAACCGGAGATGTGAAAGCGCTAATCGGCCTTTCGTTCGGCGCCAGTCTTATATCGGTTTTTGCTCGTCTTGGCGGCGGGATTTTCACGAAAGCGGCGGATGTCGGAGCCGACCTTGTCGGCAAAGTAGAGGTCGGCATCCCCGAAGATGATCCGCGAAACCCCGCTGTCATAGCGGATAATGTCGGCGACAATGTGGGAGACTGCGCTGGCATGGCGGCGGACCTTTTTGAAACTTATGCTGTCACCGCGGTAGCGGCAATGCTTCTTGGAACGATTATCTTTCCTGATTTTGGTGGCGCTTTGCTCTACCCGCTTGCTATTGGAGCCGTTTCAATCATTGCTTCTATCATTGGTACGTTCTTCGTTCGACTTGGAAAATCGGGGAATATAATGGGTGCTCTGTATAAAGGTCTTATTGCTTCCGGAGTGTTTTCAGCTATCGCTTTTTATCCCCTTACGACACGACTTATGGACGGAAACGGAATCTACGCGCCAAGCGCGCTCTTTTACGCAACGCTTGTGGGGCTATTCGTCACCGCCCTTCTCGTTTGGATTACGGAGTATTACACCGGCACCTCGCACTCTCCCGTGCAGTCCATTGCTGCCGCTTCAAAATCCGGCCACGGCACCAACATCATTCAAGGACTTGCTGTGTCAATGAAGGCGACTGCGCTTCCGCTTCTTACGATTGTCGGCGGAATTCTCTTCGCGCATTATTTCGCGGGTCTTTATGGCATTGCCATAGCGGCAATGAGCATGCTCTCTATGGCTGGCATCATCGTCGCGATTGACGCCTACGGCCCCATAACTGACAACGCGGGCGGTATCGCTGAAATGTCAAATCTTCCGCCGTCTGTTCGCGAGGTTACTGACGCACTCGACGCAGTAGGCAACACAACCAAAGCGGTAACAAAAGGCTATGCGATTGGTTCGGCGGGACTTGCCGCTCTTGTGCTCTTTTCTTCCTACACGCAGGAATTCGAGGCACTCGGCAAAACGCTTAAATTTGACCTGCGGGACCCGATGGTTATTATCGGCCTTTTCTTAGGTGGACTTCTGCCATACTATTTTGCAGCCATTTCAATGGAATCAGTTCGTAAGGCCGCGAGCGCCGTGGTAGAAGAAGTGCGACGGCAATTTAGAGAGATTAAAGGAATCATGGATGGCACTGCGAAGCCAGACTATAGCCGAGCCGTAGATATAGTTACTAAGGCGGCTATCCGCGAGATGATAATTCCGGCTATTATCCCCGTACTCGCGCCTATCGTTGTAGGATTTCTTTTTGGTCCGGTGGCACTAGGAGGCCTTTTGGTTGGGAGTATTGTCACGGGACTCTTTGTCGCCATTTCTATGACTTCTGGCGGTGGAGCGTGGGATAACGCGAAAAAATATATTGAGAAAGGGAACTTTGGCGGCAAAGGCGGTGACCCGCACAAAGCGGCGATTACGGGAGATACTGTGGGCGACCCGTACAAAGATACGGCAGGTCCGGCAATAAATCCCATGATCAAAATCCTAAACATTGTGGCGTTGCTACTGATACCGTTCCTCCTCTAATCAGTCCTATCCTCTACGAGACTTGAACGCCGTGTAGTATCATTGTCCTAGAACTCATCTCAAAACCTATCGAGCTCCAAAGTCACGCCGGATTCGAGAAAAAAATGACGCAGACGAGGAAGGTGTACACGCGTACTCCGACCGAGGATAAGGCATTTTTTGCCGAATATGGCGTGACGACGAGCCGAAATGGTTTCCATTCATATGACCATGGTAGATTTTGAGATGAGCTCTAAAATGGCGCTCTATCTCCATAGAGGTTTCTTCCGCAAAGCCCCGGCTCCTGAACGGGAGTCGGGGTTTTGTTGTGCAAGACGGCTGCGTGGCATTGTTCTGGCTGCGTCTGTCTTCTTTATTGCGCCGTTTGCGGCAAGCGCGGCAACGATTCTTGACGGCGTAACGATTGCCGCTTCCGAAACTTGGGATATTGCCGGGAGTCCGTATGTCATCCGAGACGAGGTCTCTGTCGGCACTGGCGCGACGCTCACCATGCTCTCAGGCGTTGTCGTGAAGTTTGAGGACGGCGCAATGCTCACTGCAGACGGAAGCGTTGAAGCGCTCGGCACCGCAAGCGAGCCGGTTATCTTCACCTCAATCTATGATGACGCGGCGGGAGGCGATACGAACGGCGACGGCGGGGCAACCTCTCCCACATCTTTTGACCCGTGGGGACTTAATTTCTACGGTGCGGCGAGAATGCCCGTTTCCACATTCCGACACACGACTATTCGCAACTCACAATACGGCGCGTATGTCTCGGGCGCGAAGCTCTCCCTAAAGCAGGCGACCTTTGAAGAAAGCGATAACGGATTTTATGTTGACGGCGCGGGGATGCTTTCTGTCGCCGATTCCACGCTCGGCGGGACGGACGGCGACCTCGTCGCGGCGGACGGCGAGAGCTATGTGGAAGTGAGTAACTCTGTGATGCGTGATGTCTTCTCGGGAGATGTGTTCGGCCTCTACAGCGGCTCTTTTCTTCTTCTCTTTGAGTCGCGTATTGAGGACATCGGCTTCGGTTCCGCCGTCGGTCTCTACAGCGCGCATGCGACTACCTCACAGAGCGTAATATCCGGCGGCATGGATTCGGCGCTTGAGCCCTATGACGGGTCATCACTTACCATTCTTGATACCACGATTGAGGATTTCTCCGGGACTGCCGTCTACCCGTATGAGAGCCGCGTTATTGTTCAGGACTCCATTATCCGCGGCAACGACTACGGGGTCTATGTTTCGGGTGACGAGAGCGAGGTTACGATTTCCGACAGTGTGATTGCAGACAACGCTTCGTATGGTGTCTACGACGAGGGCGGCGCGCCGACGGACGCGCGAGGAAATTTCTGGGGCGACGCTTCTGGCCCGTTTCATTCTGACTTGAATCCGGACGGACTCGGCAATGAGATATATGGCGGTGTTCTTTTTGAGCCGTGGTTGTTAACCGACCCGTTTACGCCGCCGCCTGCGTGCTGTTCTTCGGTTGCCTTTATTCCGGGAATTAAAGGGTCGCGGCTCTACAAAGAAATCGGCGACTCGGAAAACCAGCTCTGGGAGCCGAACAGAAATGCGGATGTGGAGAAACTATTGATGGATGAAAGCGGCGCGTCTCTGGACCCCGACATTTACACCCGCGATGTTATTGGTCGGGCATTCGGCATGTTTGATGTGTACTCCGGCTTTATTGATTTTATGGACGGCTTGGTTTTGGACGGCACGATTGTCGGCTGGCGAGCTCTGCCGTATGACTGGCGCCTCGCTCCCGATGAAGTAGTGCAGAAAGGAGTTGAGACCGGAGGCGGAAACATTTCCTACCTCTCGCCGGTGCCGGAAGGGGAACTGCCGTTTATGATTAAAGAGATTGAGGAACTCGCCGCTGTTTCGCAAAATGGTAAGGTAACGCTTGTAACGCACTCAAACGGCGGGCTCGTCGCAAAATCGCTCCTCGCCCGCCTAGAAACTCTCAAAGCCCTCGGCGAGAGCGACCTTCTGGACAAGATTGACCGCGTCATCATGGTCGCCGCGCCGCAACTCGGCACACCGTCCACCATCGCCGCCATGCTTCATGGCGACGGCGAGCACATGCTCGGCGGGTTTTTCCTTAACAAACAGACGGCGCGGGTTTTCGCCGAAAATCTCCCGGGCGCGTACGCGCTTCTTCCATCCACGAGATATTTTGAGATTGTATCCGACCCCGTCGTAACATTTAGCGACGATATCACGAGCGCGGCGAACTTCGGCGCCTACGCGCCCGACATTTCTTCCTTCGCGGAACTCGGCCAATTCTTCCTCGCGATTCTTGATGGCCGAAGCGACCCCGCGTTTGGTGACACCGCGACACCAAACATTTTAAACCCCGCTCTCCTTGATTCGGCCGAAAGTTTCCACGCGGCGGCTGATGCCTACGTCCCGCCCCCGCACATCAAAGTCGTGGAAATCGCCGGCTGGGGCTTGGACACTCCAAAAGGCATCCGCTACGACGCCAAACCCGTCTGCCCAATCTTCTGCGACGAGTATGAGCTTGTGAGGGAAGAGCTCGCAACACTTGAAGGTGACGGAACTGTTGTATACCCAAGTGTGATAGAAAGTGGTGGGGAGAGTTTTTACTTAAATTTACCTACTTACAACAGGGCAAGAGGAGAAAGCCGCAATCACATGAACGTTATGTCAGTCGGTGTTCTGCAAGAATTTACTAACAATCTTCTTGCTGATAATCCTACCGTTCCCGAATTTATTTCCAGTGAAAAACCAGAACTCCTGCCGAGTCAATCCAGTTTGAAATTGAGCGTTTATTCTCCAATCACCATAGACGCTTACGATTCCACCAATTTGCACACCGGTCTGATACCAAGTCCGATTCCCGATTCTGATTTGACTTTCTTTGAGGAAAAAATACCAAACAGCTACTACAAAGAATTTGGGGAAGGAAAAACTGTCGGTTTGGATGGAAGTGATACATACAGAATTGTAATGAATGGAACCGGCTACGGCACATTTACATTTGAGAAAAAAGAATTCTCCGAAGACGGCGCCGCCACAACCACCACTTTTACCGACTTACCCGTAACTCCGCTTACGGTAGCCGAGGTGGAAGTATTGCCGGATGCGACCACGACGGTTATTAAACTTGATTCCGACGGCGACGGCGATACTGATTTCACTTTAAGGCCGAGCGACACATTTGACCCTGTTCTTTTCCTCAACTCCCTCAAACTCTTTGTATATTCTCTTGATTTGCCCCCGAAGATTGAAAGGTACTTCATCAAGTGGATTGACAAGGTGATAAAGGGCATTGAAAAGGGTAAAATTAAAGGTGTTGAGAAGAAGCTTAAACAGGCCATCAAGAAGCTTTCTCACCACAAAGGTCACTTCAAAAAGATTCCCAATGAAGATCTGAACTCAATAATTATCATGTTGAACCAATTATTAGTTAATTTGAAATAAATGTCCTCAAAAAGAATTCTAACTTATTTGTTGTTTCCAATTGTTCTTTTTTTACTTTCCGTATTATTTAGGTTTGCTGATTCGTTGTCCATTTGTCCTTCAAACGACCAGATTTGTGCCTATAAGTATTACTCGGAACTCTCTCGCCCCTTCTTGATCTGGGGTAAGATTACAATTATTTGGGCAATAATTGTTATTTTTTTCAAACCACTTTTTTCTTCTTTTGTGAAAAAAGGGGCTCTTATTTATCTTATTCTTTCGGCAGCGTTAATTGGCGTAGCTCCAGTTAATTGTGGAGGTTTCTTTGTTTGTTTTGAAGACAAAGATATTGTCTCATGGCTCACCGCCGGCGGGTTCCTTCTCATCACCCTCCTCCTCATCGCCTCCCAAAAACTCAAAGAGGCACGGGCGCGTAAACAGCCGTTGTAACTTCTTTGGCCAGACTTGCCGTATCAGTTTTTGATAAGCATTAAGAGTGATTCTTCCCAACCGAAGCAAGTTTCCCTGTCTTTTAGGACGCCGAATGCCTTTGTACAATTCGGGTCAAGCTTGGCGTATTCTTGAAGCACAGCGACAATCTCCTCCATGAATCCGCCGACCGTGCCATCGGAATCGTCAACACCACCGCGAGAAAGTCTATCATCGAGCCGTAGAAGCGTATCAACCAAGAGTTTTGCCGTCTGCTCGCCGACCAGCAAGTCGGAAACGATTTTTGCCAAACGGTTGCATCCTTCGGCGAGCGAGCTTTGATACGAAAACCAAGTGCGTGAAGGGCCATCATACGGCTTAATATATCTCATGGCACCAGT
The DNA here is from genome assembly GCA_001003605.1 of Parcubacteria group bacterium GW2011_GWC2_48_17. GTDB lineage: Bacteria > Patescibacteriota > Minisyncoccia > Phycocordibacterales > UBA10002 > UBA10002. The sequence goes on along the minus strand of LCPL01000009.1, from coordinate 36,479 downwards.
GATTTCTTTTTTTATCGCCGCTAATTCCTCTTTGCTTAACTCTCCAAGCAGGCCGCTGCAAGTTGGCCGGCTTACGAGTTTCTTTTCCTCATCTCTAAGCGGCTTGCCACCGGTTACGGCTCGAATCGCTACTGCCACCATGTGTTTGCAGAGCGTGTCATTCTGCCCAAGATAACAAGTACAGTCGCCTTCATCAAAGCGCCGCGCAGAGACAAAAACCTCGTAAACATTCCCACCACTCCCGCGCACATTTGCCAAAAAACCGGACATTTCATTATCTCTAAAATTCTTCACTCCGCCCGATTCATAAATACTAATCGCCCTCTCAAATGTCGGCCCATCCGTCGCAAACTTAATTTTATCTAAATCGTATTTCGCCGTCATGATTTTTTACTTACCCGTCCGTATGCCCGCTTCTTGTGAGTTCAATAATAGAATTCATTTTAATTTTTCGCTCGCGCCTTTATACTCAAAACTCTCGCCGATTTTCCAAACGCCTTTCTCTCTGAAAGCCGAGATGTTTTGGCGGCGCGCGGCATTAGTTACGGCTGGCGCGGACGCGCCACGCTTTTTCGCGTATTCGGAAAGCCGGATAACTTTGTCGCCCTTGAGATAGGTGATCCGCTTATGCAGGGATTCCATCAAGGCGAGAGAGACGACTTTCTCCATCGTTTTAGTGTTTTTGTCATCGCGATAGTCTTCAAACGACTGATAGTATTCTTTTTTCTCGCGATCTCGGATAATAATCATCGGGAAACCGAAACGCTGGAGTTGGTAGGAGATTAGCACACGACCAATGCGCCCATTGCCATCGCAGAACGGATGGATGGTCTCAAAATCTAAATGGAACTTGGCGATCTTATCCAGAAAATAAGCGGACAGGTCACTTGTATATTCGGTGATGATAGATTCAATCATTCGTTCGATGTGTTCTGGAGATGGAGCAACATGCGTACCAACGCGAACATATTCACCCGGCCTCCTGAAACGACCGGCGATTTTGTCGTCAACGCCACCGATGAGCATTTGATGCAGAAGTAACACTACCTCGCGGGTTATTTCAGTTTCTTGAGATTTAGTGCGGAGATAGCCGATGACTCGAGCGAGATTTCTTGCTTCAAAGACTTCACGCAACGAAACATTTCTAACAACCTCCATATCTAAAAGAATCTTCTCGGTTTCCTTGAGGGTCAGGGTGGAATTTTCTATAGCGTTAGAGTTGTAGACGTTCTCCGGCACTTCTGCTTCGTCAATTATGACCAAAAGCGAATCTTTGCCCTTGCGAAGGGTGTCAAATTCGGCTTTTAGCGCCTGAATCCTGTTTTTGATTGGTTTTGTTGTAGCCATAAAGTTCGTGATTATGGTATGGTCATTATAGTCTTTTAATCGTAAAAAGTCAATATTTAGTGAATTGGGAGGATAAAATGCTTCACATTCACTAAACTATATAGCGAGATAGAACCAAGAACAAGGAGCCGTTGGTTTTGGGATAGATGGCTGGAGGAGTAAAATTTGTGTGATGAAATTCAAAACATACAAAATTAAATCGGAAGTGTGGATATATCCTGGCGTGCAAGCCGCATGGCATTTTGCGAGCGTGGATAAGAAAAATTCGGAGGAGATGAAAAAGACATTCGGGGCGTGTGCCCGCGGCTTTGGGTCGCTTCCGGTATTGGTGACAGTTGGCCAGACGAATTGGAAGACCTCAATTTTCCCCGACCGGAAGTCTGGCACCTACCTCCTGCCCCTAAAAGCATCAGTGCGAAATAAAGAGGGAATTCGAGCCGGCGACAGCATTACATTTCACCTCAAGATTCTTTCATAACTTGTTTTTTGTCCCACGTTCCCAATACTCAGCCGCATCTATTCTCTAATTCGTGAGAATTAGAGAATAGAGGGGGCACATATTTTCGCACTCTCTACAAGGTCCGACCTTGTATAGTTTCATCAACAAAAAAACGCCTGTCCGGTTAGACAAGCGTGTGGCTGGGCACTTCAAGTGCCGCTATTTTTCTCCGCAGGAGCGCGAGCGATCTCTTTTTGACATTTCGTTTCGCCGTGCGAGCGTGAGTCAGATGAAGACCGCGTTCCGATATTTCAGCTAACGCTTCTGTGAAATGTCTCGCGTAAAGCCGAATATCTTTCTGCTTTCTTTTTCTGTAACGGCGGCCGTTTCTGACGCATTGTGGCACTGCCACTACTCTGTAATAGAGTGCCCCGCTTTTCATCACTTTGATATTTGGCAAAAGAAACTTGCCGAAATCTCTCCGTCTTTTGATACGGCAAACGGAGCCGCGCGGATTATGCGGTCTGCCCCGCCGCGTATCCCTCATGAGTTCTCCCTTGGCTTCTCGCAGCAGACGCTCCACTATTTCTTCGGGCAAGTAACGGTTTTCTTTTCTGCCGCAGTTGAAATGCAGCCCGTAATGGACTTCGCCGTACGGGTCATTCACAGTAAGGACGTTAACGGCTTGGCCAAGCGAGCCCTGGAATTGTTTCCAGAACCACAATTCCATTTTATGTACCGCCTCCATTCGGTTCTCGGCCTCAATTATCGAGCGCCTGATCACGCCGTTTTTGAGCGTTTCCACTTGGGCGAGGTATTCTCTCATAAACTTTTTTGGAAAAGTCAAAGGTGTTGTGCTCCGAGTGTAGCTTACGCTATTTTTTGTTTTTATCAACGAGTGTTAACAGTTGCTTTTTTGTGCAGGTTAAAGAGAAAGCACTGGGATTAATTGGCAAGGGAGAGTAAAATTTGTGTGATGAAATCCAAAACATACAAAATTAAATCGGAAGTGTGGATATATCCTGGCGTGCAAGCCGCATGGCATTTTGCGAGCGCGGACAAGGGGACTTCGGAGAAGATTCGGGGGAAGTTTGGCACGCGGGCGCGCGAATGGGGGGTCACGTAAACTCCGCTCGCCCTATCCCTGTGCGGGAGCACAGGGCGTTCGGCGAGCGAAGTTTCCTTTAAGAACCCTTGCTCTCCTCAACGGGGAAACTACAGTTTCCCCGACCCCTTTCGTTGACCCGCCATTCATCCCTGCGCGGAGCGCAGGGAGTTCTGGCGGGTCATTAAACCACCTTTTTGTCACCTCATATGGTTAACTCTACAGTTGATTGCCTAGGGACCAGCATTTCTGCTATACTTACCATTACATTAGAAACTGATTATCAATTTTAAGCATCAAACCAATGATTTTCATGGATAGAAAGGCGGCTGTCGCCGCGGCAACGGTTGTTGCTTCGTTCTTCGTTTACGCTACCGCAATCGCGGCAGACCCTGCCGTCATCGTGCCGCCAGCTGTCTCCCCGCCAAAACCTCAACCTGTTCGCGAACTCCGGAAAGACATTCGTGATATTCGCGTGGAGCGCCGCGAAACGGTCAAGGACGAGTTTCAAAAAGCGCGAACCGACATCAAAACGATTCGAGCAACGGCCACGAGTTCCGGAGCAACCAAGGACGCGGTTCGCTCACAGGTCAAAGATATCCGGACCGGGGCAAAGCAAAACATTAAAGACACCCGAACCGGGGCGAGGGAGGAAATAAAAGCGAAACAAGCGGAGTTGCGCCGGGTGCGGCTTAACCGGGAGTTTGAACGCGTTTACCGGCGGTTTATGGCGGCGGTTGAGCGGCTTGAAAAGCTCGCGACACGCATAGAGTCGCGCCTTAAGAAATTTGAGGAACAGAGCCGGGACATGAGCACCTCGCGGACTCGCCTTGCTGAGGTGCGAGCGAACATCAGCGCGGCCCGGAATGATACTGAAGCAATCAAGACCGCGGCTGTAAGTTCAGGCGTCGCGCTTGATGCGGAAACCGCCTTGGGAAGTCTTCGCACTACGGTGAAAATGGCCAAGGAAAGCATTAGAGTGGCCCACGCCGCGCTCGTTCAAGTCGTGAATGGAATGAAACCCGGCCGAAGCGGCACTCCTGCCACTACCACCGCTGAAAGTTCTGGGAATTAGCGCGAACAATCTATAGCTTTTAGTTTAAAAACATGAACCCAATGGAACCAAATCAGCCGCTCGGCGCGGCAAAAGAGGGGAGGACCGGATCAACGATTGGAATTATTATCGTCGTTATTGTGCTCATTCTTGTGGGGCTGTACTTCTGGGGCGAGAGACTCCGGAACGGCGAAGCGGTGGATTCGGTGACTAACACGCTTCAGGAACAGAGCGTTTCCGATGAGCTTGATGACATTGAAACGGACCTTGACGCAACGATGATTGAGGAACTTGATAGCGACTTGGAGGCCGCGCTTATAGAGTCGCCGTAATGACTTTAGATATTTTTAGATATGCGGTATGTCTGCCATGGATTCTAATCAACTACCCCCAACTTCCCCGACGCCGGCCCCCGCACAACCTCTGGTTGTAGCGCCTGCGCCAACTTCAGAAACGGCTCCCGCGGAGCCGCAGATTGCGGCGCCTGTCCACGCTCCTTCACTGCCGACTCCGCCGGAAAGACTTCTTACGGCTCCACCCCGAACCTCGTGGGGCGCTCTTATCGGTATTAGTATTATTCTCGCCGTGCTTGTCATAGGCGCTCTTTACTTCTGGGGCGCAAAGCTCGCCGAACGCGATGCGGGGTTTCAAGACTCAAATGTCAGGACAGATATCGCCCGATAAAAAACACAAAGCACAGTATCCGGTGTCCAAACAAACATCTCAAAGCACGGCACACCCGCCTGCGCCGACCTGCCTGCCGAAGCTCCGGCGCAGGCAGGAGCGGCTTCGGCGGGCAGGAAAAAATCCAAAAAGAAGGAAGAGTTTGTGCTTTGAGTAGTTTGCGTTTTGCCTGCCCCGTAGGCAACTTGTTGTCCTTTGGGGTTTGGTTTTTGTACACGGTGCTTTGTGCCGTTTTGATTTAAACGACCCGCAGAATTCCCCCTCGGCTTGCCGCGGGGATAGGACGAGCGGAGTTTTATTCTTATGCACTACACGCTAAAAGAGAAAAAGCCGCTCCCGAATTCGGAGTTTTTTCTGCATGTGGAAATTCCTTCGGAAGAAGTGGCGAACGAGAGAAGCCGCCTGCTTCTGCGCCTCAAGCAAGAAACGGAACTGCCGGGTTTCCGAAAAGGATTCGTGCCAGAAAAGATGCTGCGCGAACGCGCCGGGGAAATGGCGCTCTGGGAAGAAGCCGCCGAGCATGTGCTTTCGGGAGTACTCTCCGACATTCTCCGCGCTGAAAAACTTGATGTTCTCGGGCGCCCGCGCGTAGAAACGCTGAAACTTGCTCCAGACAACCCCACCGAGTTCAAAGTTACTTTCGCCCTGTATCCTACGCTCGCATTGCCAGACTACAAAAAAATCGCGAGTCTGCAAAACAGTAAAACGCCCGAACCAATACAAGTAGGTGAAAAAGAAATTGACGCTGTTGTTGCGGAAATTATCAAACAGCATGAAAACGCCGCTGGGGAAGAGAAAAAGGATTTCGTCCTTACCGACGAGACGGTAAACGCATTCGGCGGATTCAAAACAGTCGCCGATTTCCGCGCCAAGGTTAAAGAAGGACTTGCGGCCCGGAAAGAAGAACTCTCCAAGGAGAAGCGGCGCGCGGAGCTTCTTGACGCGCTCGTCCGCGAAAGCCGCGGAGACATTCCCGGACTTCTCATTGAAAACGAGCTTGCCAGAATGGAGCATGAACTCCGAGGACAGGTGGAGAATCTGGGGGGTTCGTTTGACGACTATCTAAAGGAGGTGAAAAAAGACGCCGTAGCGCTCAAAAAAGAATGGGGGAAGGACGCGGAACGGCGGGCTCGGCTTCAGCTCATGTTTTTTCAAATCGCGCGGGAGGAAAAAATCGCGGCGGAGGAAAAGAGCATTGAGGCGGAAGTGAAGCATCTCTTGGAACACCACAAAAACGCCGACCCGCAAAGTGCCCGAAGCTTCGTGGAGACGCTCCTTACCAACCAAAAAGTTATTGAGTTTCTTGAGCAACATTGACACGAGTGCAACGAATTACCATGCGAATGCTACAAAACTGCGAATGTACCAAGCCATAGCTTTGTCAGTTCCCCATTTTTCTGCTATGCTTTCCGTATCTTATTTATAAATCATAATGTATATATCTCTATGTCCATTCTCATCCCCACGGTTATTGACCCCAGTAGTAGAAGCTCCCCCTGTACCAGAGCAAAGCTCGGTAGGGAGCACGGCGTGGACTCGCTTCACTACGGGGCAGGAAAAACTTACAATTTGAGAGTTTAATTTTTCAAAATAACATGAGTATATTAATACCAACGGTGATAGAGAAAACTAGCTATGGCGAGCGCGCGTATGACATCTACTCGCGCCTGCTTAAGGAAAACATCATTTTCCTCGGTGGTCATATTGACGACCACGTCGCCAACATTATCATCGCGCAGTTACTATTTTTGCAGTCTGAAGACCCGAAAAAAGAAATCAACATTTACATAAATTCCCCGGGCGGTTCCGTGACCTCCACACTCGCGATTATTGACACAATGAATCACATCAAAAATGATGTTGCCACTACCTGCGTCGGCATTGCCGCCTCCGGCGCGGCGATGGTACTGTCGGCTGGAAAGAAAGGCAAACGTTATATTCTCCCAAATGCGGAAGTCATGATTCACCAACCGCTTGGAGGCGTCGAGGGCCAGGCAACGGACATTGCCATTACCGCAAAGCATATTCTCCAGACCAAAGATAAGCTGAACAAAATGCTGGCGCATAATTGCGGCAAGCCACTCACGCAGGTTGAGAAAGACGTTGAACGCGACTTCTTCATGACCGCCGATGAGGCAAAGAAATACGGCATTATCGACAAGGTCATCCAAGTTATAGAGTAACCGCGGAACAGCTTTCTAGCTGGCTAGTACCGTTACAACTTAAAACTGAACCTGTCCGATGCACTATTTCTCCTTATTCTGCATACGTTTCGTTGAATCTTTAGGGTCTCAAAATTAAGTTGTAACGGCACTAGCTTACTAGCTTTTTAGAGGACCAGCGACGAGTTGGACTTTTTTCTTGTCTTTTTGTACAATATGGGTATTAAAAATTGTTAGTCATGATTTCGCTTTTTACGGCGCTAATTTCCTGATTCAAGCCACTGTTTTACACAGGTCCGAGTGTGTCACTCGATTGCGGACGAACGTTATGAAATTTAAACAACAAGTTCACTCGACCGTCTCGAGGAATAGCCACGAGCCGACCGGGAGAATAGCTTCTATAGGGACAGAAAACGCATAATAGGCGAGGTCTTTTAGAATTATGTCACTCAAACTCGTGGTGCTCCTTGCGAGTATTGCGGGCATCGTCGGAATCGCACTAGGGTACTATCTGCGGATGATCATTTCGCTTGGAAAGCGAGGCTCCATGGAGCTACAGATCAAGTCCATGGAACTCGCCGGAAAGGAGGAGGCGAAAAAGATAATTCTCCACGCGCAGGAAGAGGCCACCAAAGTACTCCACGAAGCTCGCGTTGAACTCAAAGAAAAAGAAGAAAAGATAAAGAAGACGGAAGACCGTCTCATTAAAAAAGAGGACCTCTTAGATAAGCGGCAGACGGATATCGACAAGGAGGTTGAGGAAATAAAGACGCGAATTACGGAAGTAAAGCGCGTTAAGGAAAAAATAGCCGAGATGGAGGTTGGAAAACTACAGGAACTCCAAAAGATATCCCATCTTTCGGAAGAAGAGGCCAAGGCGCAGCTTTTCGCGATTACGGAGCGGAAATACGAGGAAGATTTGCTTGTGCGCATGCAAAAGCTCGAGCGTTCCGTGGACGACCGGCTTGCGAAGCGCGCCCAGGAAATCCTTACTACTTCAATCCAGCGTCTTGGAAATTCAGTATCCCCCGATATTCTCACCACCGCGGTTAACATTCCGAATGATGAGATAAAGGGCAAGATTATCGGCAAGGAAGGGCGCAACATAAAGGCGTTTGAACGGGCTACGGGAGTTGAGGTCATCGTAGATGACACGCCGGGAACAATTACTATTTCATCGTTTGACCCAATACGCCGTCAAATAGCGCGTATCGCACTTGAGAACCTCATCCTTGATGGTCGTATACAGCCTGCTAAAATCGAAGGTGTTGTCGAAAAAGCCCAGGCGGATATCAACAAGATTATCAAAGAGAAAGGCCAGCAAGCGGCTTATGAATGCGGTGTCATCAATCTACCTCCGCAAATAATCTCCATTTTGGGCAGATTGCATTTCAGAACAAGTTACGGACAGAATGTGCTCCAGCATTCTATAGAAATGACGCACATCGCCGGCATGATAGCAGAGGAGCTTAAAGCCAACGTGGCGGTAGCAAAAGCGGGCGCACTCCTTCACGACCTTGGCAAAGCGGTTGACCACGAAGTGCAGGGAACGCATGTAGAGATAGGCCGCCGTATCATGCAAAAATTCGGCGTTGACCCGCTCGTCATCAAGGCCATGGAAGCGCACCATGGCGAGTACCCATACGAAACTTTGGAATCGTATATCGTGCAGACTGCCGACGCAATTTCCGGCGCGCGGCCTGGAGCGAGGCGGGATACCGTTGAGAATTATCTCAAGCGCTTGGCGGAACTTGAGGCGATAGCGACTTCATTCAAGGGGGTTGAGAAGGCCTACGCACTGCAAGCGGGACGTGAAATCCGCATCTTCGTAAAGCCCGAGGAAATGGGCGACCTTGAGGCAAAAAATGTCGCGCGAGGCGTAGCGGAACGCATAGAAAAGGAGCTTAAATATCCAGGGGAAATAAAAGTTACCGTAATTCGCGAAACACGAGTGATAGAATTTGCGAGATAAGAAATAGTAAGTAGATAGTAGCCAGTAGAACGTAGCGAAAAGAAAAAAGAAAAGCGCGGGCAACTGTTTGCCTCGCGCTTTTTGAGTAAAACTACTTCACGCTTCAGGTAGCGACCAATCGGAGGAACTCATTTCGGATGTCGCTAACGAAATCTGCGTTCACTTTGCCGTAGCAACGGTTGGCGTTAACGCAGAGAATGGCCTGAATGTTGCTACTCCAGCCGGTGCCGTAACGAAACGGTTTTCCGACTTCCAAGACTCCTGCCATTAACTCGACATCGGCAAACTTGTACATGCCCGAGGTCTTGTAGTTGACACTAATCACACACCAATAAGGCTCACGCCCGCCGAATCTGTTCTCCGGTTGAGAGATTCGGTAGATGTTGCCAGACTCAGTCGTGAAGTACACCCCCGTAAAGGCGTCATTTCCGCGCTGGCCGCATTCGAGCGACTTGAGGTTGAACTTGTTCGAATCCACGCCCAAGGTGTACGCCTGTAGTAGCTGGAAAAGCAACTGCCTTCCCCTTCGCTAAGTGAAGATTACCAACCTTAATAGTCGGCAACTCAACTGTTGTAGTCATATCAAGAATCCTCCAAGATTTCTTCACACGCACTCATTGAGAATGTTCATCCCCCAGCTACCTTTGAAGTAGGACAGGTAAAATTGCTGTAATTTAGCAATTAACTACTTGTCCAATGAAAAAGACATATCGTCAGTTGTCGTTTGAAGAGCGATTCGCGATTGAAGTGATGTATCGGAGCGGAGTGGTCGTTCGGGAGATTGCCATTTTCCTAAGGCGTAGCCCGAACACCGTCAGCCGAGAGGTCAGGAAAAACTCAGTGCATGGAGTGTACGGAGCAGAAAAAGCAAAGCACAAAGTTTCTGCTCGAAGGTGGAGAGCGAAACGTCAGTGCATGAAGGTAGCGATGGATTCGTTTCTGTCTCGATTCGTGGAAGAAAAACTGGAAACGAAATGGTCTCCACGACAAATCAGCGGATACTTGCGACGAGAACTCGGCATCGGCTGTTCCGCAAAAGCCATCTACAAATTCACTGAAGCGAGAGGACTGGACCACCTGCTGTTCTGGAGTTGGAACGACCACAAGAGCGGCAGGAAGCGGGGGCACTGGAAAACGGCTCATGACGGCCGTAAGTACATTGATTCGCGTCCGGAGCGTATCGGAGTGGGACACTTCGAGCTTGATTTCATCGTGTCCAAGGAGAGCGCCTCCGTACTCCTCGTAGCGGTTGATACCGTAACCAAGCAGACATTCATACGGAAACTACTCAACAGAAAGCGCACGACTATTCGTCGTGCGCTTTCAGCGTTGTTCCGTGGGATTCTCGTCAAAAGCATCACCACCGACAACGACATCGCGTTCACGTGTTGGAGAGAATTGGAAACGCTCCTCAACACACGAATATATTTTACACATCCGTACCACTCTTGGGAAAAAGGACTGGTCGAGAACACCAACCGGTGGATACGGTGCTTCGTGCCGAAGCGGAGGGACATTGCGTCAGTCAGTGAGGAAGAAATGCGAGAGATCCTTTCCTTCCTCAATGACCGGCCGAGAGAGTGCATTGGCTTCAGGAGTCCGAAAGAGTATTATTCGTCGTTAACAGCATCTGTCCTACTTGGGGGGTAACTGGAGGCATCGAAATCTGGGAAAATGGTAGCATACATGGATGTATTAGTCAATATCATTAAAATACGGCTCTATGTAGCTGTTTATCTTCTCTCCTTTCTTTCCTATTCGTAGCTATTCGTAGATTCGAATAATTCGTATTTTCGTATGTTCACCTCCCTATTGCGCCAAAAACGGCCTACTATATAATGATTCAGTAGTTTTATTGGGTTTTTATCAATAGGTCGAAGTTTTAGTAATTATAAAGATATACTGAAGTACGACTTGCGCATTCTGAATGTCTTATTCGTCCCAATTAGAAGTCCGAGATAAGGATTTCGGCAGAAATCAAAGATTTCTTACTTCTAACGGGATTCGTAGCCATTCGTTGATTCGTAAAATTCGTATTTTCGTATGTTTATCTATTATGAACAAACAAGGTATTGTTGAAGCCGTTCACGTAGTGCTTGGCGGCACCAAAGTGCAGGCCGAAGCAGTGGTAGACAAGGTGCTTGAGTCAATCGTTTCTACGCTCAAGGGCGGTGAGGAGGTTTCAATCGCGGGTCTCGGTATTTTCTCGGTTAAACAGCGCGCCGCTCGTCAGGCGAGAAACCCTCGAACCGGCGAAATGGTGCAGGTGGCGGCTATGAAAGTCCCGAAGTTCCGCGCAGCAAAGGCCCTTAAGGACGCGGTGAGATAGTTGATATGTTTCAAGTTTGTAGGGTTGGAAGTCATACAAACCCCCGTTCGCCTGCGGCGAACGGGGGTTTGCATTGGTGGAATTATACAACTCTGCTCGAACATTTTTGAACGAAACTGACCCGCCTCCACTTTGCTCCAGCGGAACGCTCGGGCTCGGCGGAATTCCCCCACACCTTTCCGCCGCGCTCTCGCGGGAAGCCAAAATTTTTTCGCCGCCAGAATCAATAATTACAAAACCGATTTCAATTCATCCCTTACTTTATTCAATAATTCAAGTGATGTCTTAAAATTATGGTCGGTTTTGTAATTATGTCCATAGAGTTTGTCCTCAAACACAATATCCATAAATGTTTTTGGTTTTGCGTGGCGCGGAATAAAATGTCCGTGCAAATGTCGTGTCTCGTTTCCCAAAAATGAATAGTTGAACCAGTCCGGTTGAAAAACTTTTTTTGTCGCTTCTCTTAAATCGCGCAAAACCAAAAACAATTCTGATTGTTCTTTGGGCGTTGCGTCGGCTAAATCAAGAGCGTCACTGCGTTTGCACCAAACGACGCAACGCCCTAGATAACCTTGATTTTCATGGACATAAATTTCCCAATATTTATATCCTTTCACTAAATCTTTTGAAAAATCCTCTGCCATGTTTTTATGCTTTTCGCTGATATTTCTGAAGCCAAGTCCATGCGTCTTTTGGTAACCACCCCTGCGCGTTGTTTGGATCCACTTCCATAATTAACAAATATCTTTGGGGTACTCCGGGGAATATTAAATTATACAGCGAAGTAACATCTAAAGACGATGCAATTAAGTAAGTGGTATCAATATAGTGCCACCAGTCAGTGATATGTCTAGGATACAAAGAAGTCATATAGCCATGAAATATGGCTTTATTAAAATAGACATCGGGGTTATATGTAACTAAATATATCTTAGTCATGTTTTTCTTGTGCGTCAGGAGGCGGCAACCTAGGATTATTTATCACGGAAACAATATTTTCTGCGTTTGCATGTAGGGGATTGTCTTTATCGCCGAGTAGGCGCATCGAATTCATTCGCAGCTGATATTCTTCTGACCGAAGATACTCCGGATTCTTAAACAACAAAAATAAATAGCTAAAAGCAAAAGCTCCGACTGGAACCAGCGCAACAATAAAACTCGCAATAGAAAGCCAGCCCTCAGTTTTACTTGCTAATACAAAGAGAGGAATAGAAATAACAACGCAAGCCCAGAGAGATGGGTTCACGGCACTTTTTACCGCAACTTGTTGAGCCAATGAATCTGTTCTAAAGGGTAAGTGCATGTCTATTATTCCTCGGAATACTCTGCTAACTCATCGACAATCGTATCTTTCATATTTTCCAGCCGTTTCTCTTTTGCTAATTCGTAAATAGAGTCGTAAGGAATATACGAGCAAAGCTCTGATAACGGCCCCTTTTCCATAACCGCAAAAACTGGACGAGAAATTTGTTTGAAAACTTCATTCCGCCTGTTATCGGGTGCGACAATATGGATTTTAATTTCAATGTTTGGTAAAAGAGAAAGCAAATCAGCCATTCTTAAAATACCGGAGTAAATTGATGTTGTCCCCTCAACTTCAAATGCTCGGACTATTGTGCGCCCTTGAATCCAAAGCACATCGATATTTTTGATTGTTCTCAATGTCACATCGTCGAAAGAAAATGGCAAATCTTCGAGTAGGACATTCTCTTTTGGTTTCCATGACTCTAATACGCCCGCGCGGTCATTTCGTGGCAACCATATTTTCAAACCAAGCTTTTCTCCGATTTCGGCAAGTTTTGCCTGAACTTTAATTGATTCGCGTTCCTCACTTACAGGCGCAGATTCTTGTTCTTCTGCTGTGGACTCCTCATCTTCTGGAACAGAAACAGAAACTTCTTTCTTACCAGCTAGACGGATTTTTGGAGATTTCAGTTTCTTTTCATCGTCTTCGCTAAACTTATACTCCACAAGCTTTTGTGATTGTTCAACGAGTGTCTTTTCCAAAAATTCGCAATCGCTCTTGGGCCATGCGCGCGGGCTAGAAAAAACCATATACGTCCACCTGTTGCTGTCTTTGGTGAGACCCTTTGTAAACGAAAGATTACTCCAAACGAAATCTTCGTGGACAGGAATCGCTTTTTCAAGAGGAAGCCAAACAAGTGGTTTTATGTTAAAGCGCAAAACAAATGGATCATTTTCTTTTTGAAAAAGAGGTGTTTCGTCTGTGAAGTACTTGCTGGTGACTTCCAAAACACCCACAAAACGCTGTAATCGTGTCGCATAGCAAATAAACTTATCGCCAGGGCCGATTTTCTGATTTTCAATATAGGTTTTGCGCGAAATACGAAAACCACTTACATCCCGCTTGGATTGCTCAAATGCTCGTGCAGTTTCCGGAGAAAATAAATCAATAAAGTAGTTCATATTTACTTAATTAGTTTGTCGACACTAACGTCAAGAGCTTTCGCAACCTTTTTGAGCGTATCTAATGTCGGGTTTTGGTTTTCTCCCGATTCCATTTTGATAAGGGTATTTTGGTGCGGGTACCGAGAATCGAACTCGGGTCTACACATTGGAAGTGTGTCATTCTACCACTAAACCATACCCGCTCTCGTCCTCCAGAACTCTAGCGAAGGAGGATGTCTGCGAATCGTATCAAAAAAAGGACCTACTCGCAATTTTCTGCAGAGCGTTCGCCGACGCGCGGCGACTCTTGTATAATTCTTGTATAATCTCTTCGTATGAACATATCCCGGATAAAACCTGCTCTCGTGCTCTTTGTTCTTGTTGCGCTTCTTGTATGTCCCAGCGCCCGGAACGCTTTGGCAGAGAAAGCGATTCCTGACGGTTTTCGCTTTGAACGCACTCTTCGCGTTGGGTCACAAGGTGATGATGCCCGCTATCTTCAAATTCTCCTCAACCGCGACAACGAGACGAGAGTAAACGCACCCGGGCTCATCGGCGGCGCGGGCGCTGAAACTGGTTATTTCGGCCTCGCCACAAAGAACGCTGTCGGGAAATTCCAGTTCAAATACGCTTCCGAAGTGCTTGCACCTGCGGGACTTTCAAAAAGCACAGGAATCGTGGGGCCGCTCACGCGAAATAAATTGAACTGGTTATCTGCCAACGCATCTCTCACACCCGATGTTTCTATTGCTTCACCACCTCTCCCCGCACAGCAAGAAGCAACTCCGCTTACGGTTATGGCGACATTGGCGCCTTCCGACTTAGCACCACCACCTTCTTTTGACGAAGTAAACCGAAAAACCCGCGAGGCTCTCGTCAATGTTATCTGCACTACAAAGCGAGGCGGCTCGTTTAATCTCATTTCCGGAAGCGGGGTTATCATTGACCCGCGCGGTATTATTCTCACCAACGCGCATCTTGGACAATATTTCTTGCTTCAAGATTTCCCAACTCCCGGAAACATTGAATGTATAATCCGCGCTGGTGAGCCGGCGCGCAATATGTACAAGGCGACGCTTCTCTTTATACCACCAGCATGGGTGCGTGACAACGCCGCAAAGATAGACGCCGACGAACCAACTGGCACAGGAGAAAACGATTACGCTCTGCTCCTCATAAATGATACGACTATCGAAGAAAATCCTCTGCCGGAGATATTCCAGTATATCCAGATGGATTTTGGCGATGTCTCGTTCCGCGAACCCGCGGTAGTGCTTATCGCCGCGTACCCGGTCGGATTTCTTAGCGGTATCACTGTTCAAAAAGACTTGTATCCAAGTTCTTCTGTCGTAGTAACAGGTGCGGTGTATAGTTTCAAAGAAAATACGCCTGATGTATTCAGTTTGGGCGGGTCAGTGGTAGCGCAGAAGGGTTCAAGCGGGGGCGCCGTGGTGAATAGAGAAAACAAGCTCATCGGCCTCATTGTTACTTCCTCAACCGGGAAGACGACGGGGGAGCGGGACCTTAACGCTCTTACTATGTCCCATATTGATTCGAGCTTTCGGGAAGCTACCGGCGATAGTATCCGTTCCCTCTTTGTGGGAGATATAAGGGCGAGCGCGCAAAGTTTCAACGAAAAAATCGCTCCTGAATTAAAAAAGATTCTGCAAGACGCACTGACAAAACGCTAAAGTGTTTTGTCATCCCCGAGAAGTCGGGGATCCAGAAAACAACCACTACGGCTTCTTGAACGGACTCGCCGAAAGTTTTATGAGGCGTTCGATACTGTCTTCTTTCGCTGCATTTTGAGCGCGGATGAAACCGCACAGTTTGCATTCATGAATGATGCGGCAGGTATCTCCTCCAAGAACTGAAACGCTGGATGGTTCCATACTGCCCCCGCAGAGGGAAGCGCGGTCACCGGGATTTTTGTCGACATGTTTGCTCCACAAGCACTCCGGACAATGATTGGTGTAGCCGCTCCCAGTTACACGCGCACCGCATTTCTCACACGTAAAATTTTCTTTGGTTCGAGTGAATCGTTTCATAGTAGATACGCTTAACGAATAGCGCACACGAATGGAGGACACCCCGCGATCCCGCGCAGGGTGTCGCCTCCAAGATTTACAGCTCATTATGTCAGAAAAATATGATATATGATTCTCCTCTTTCGGAGGAACCATTCATATCTTTTCCTGGCATTAAGGGCTTTTTACCGTTCAGGCAGCTCGTTGTTATGAAGAAAAAATTCCACGTCGGAGAGCGTAACGTTAAAGACATCTCCACTTAGTCGGTATTGTTTCTTGTTTTTGAAATCCGGATATTCGATTAAATCTCTAAAAGCTTTCGCGTAGCCGTTGTCTATCCAATGTTGGAACATTCTACTTTCAAAATTTCTATCGCCAATTTTCATTGCTTCGGATGGATTGTCACGAGTAAAGAGTTCCGCCATAAGAATCATCTGGTGCTCGCCTTCATTGCGCGGTTTTTCTATCCCAATAAGCAGTTGACGTTTCCTATCATGGGCTGATTCGAGATTCGGAGACTCTTTCATATTGCAATACTAGCGCAGGATACGCATCTTCTCAAGCAATTCAGCTTTTTTGCTCCTGCTCTGATATGTCTTGCCGAAACGGACACAAACCCTATTCACGCGGCTCCAGCAGTTTCGCGGGAACAGTACTTCAAGGTCTTTTTCGATTTTGTTCGGATGCGAGTGCTTTGTCCAACCGAGTTTTTGTGAAATATAAGAAACGTGGGTATCTACGCCGATCGCATCTGCGCCGTATTCGGAAAGAAAAACATTTGCGGTCTTTCTGCCGACGCCGGGAAGTTCAACCAGCTTTTGTAAATCGCGCGGAGGCACACCTCCATAGCTCTCTGCAAGCACTTTGGCAATGGCAATAACATATTTGGTTTTATTTTGAAAGAAATTTACCGGCCCGATGATAGCGGAGACTTCTCCCCCTTTTGCTTCGGCGAGTGCGGGGAGAGTTGTGAATCTCTTAAATAACTTTTCCGCGACAACGACGGTGATTTCATCCCGCGTCCGCGCAGACATAAGTATTGCAATCAGTGTCTGCCACTCTTCCCTCCACCCCTCCGCCGCCAGCCGCATTTTCTTAACCCCACCCAGCCTCTCCAGTTCTTTCAATTGTCTAATCGCCGTCGTGCTGTTAACCATATTTGCTGGTTTCACTTTATTTGCTTAGTAAAGCAGGGTACATGGTTTATCCGAAAGAAAATTCATTGAATCTTAGGACCGGAGACTTTGGAGAGGATGCCAATAGGGGAAGGTGTGGGTAAGGTTTTGCTCCATTACTTAGGCCTGAAGATTGGTGGTGATGCGTTTTTCGCGCTTCGCGCGGGCGAGCGCGAGGGTGATGAGGGTATCAATGAGTTTTGGGTAGGCAATGCCGGACGCTTCCCAGAGTTTTGGATACATACTTATTTTGGTGAATCCTGGAATAGTATTTATCTCATTCACAAGTACCCGACCGTCTTTAGTCAAAAACGAATCTACCCGCGCCATACCCTCGCACTCAAGTGCCTTGAAGGACGCGACAGCGGTTTCCTGTACTTTTTTTATTACCACCTTGGGCAACTTCGCCGGAATCTCCGAAACCGCGCCATTCTCATCAATATATTTCGCCTCGTAGGAATAAAATTCATGGTTTGGCTTTATTTCGCCGAGTACCGAGGCAATAGGGTCCTCATTGCCGAGTATCGCGCACTCAATTTCGCGCCCATCTATTCCCTCTTCTATCAAAATCTTACTGTCATACCTGAATGCATCTTCGATCGCCGTCTGAAAATCGGCTTCTTTTTTTACTTTAGTCACTCCAACCGACGACCCGGCATTCGCCGGTTTTATAAACAACGGCAAACCGAGTTGTTTTTTCACACGCGTAAACGAAACTGTATCCTTGTCCTGCTCACGTATAGTCAAAAACTTTGCAATCGGAATCCCCGCGTCGCGCAGGATCCGCTTTTGCACATCTTTGTCCATGCCAATAGCGGAACCGAGTACTCCCGGACCTACAAACGGAATATCTATAAGTTTCAAGAGCCCCTGCATGGTCCCATCCTCGCCGAGCGGGCCGTGCAAGATCGGAAAGACCACATCCAAGGCTTGATTAACTTCCCCACCGCTAAGTACCATAAGTTGCCTTTCTTCTCCAGGAATAAGCACCATTCCTTGCGCCACCTTTTTGTTAAGCGCGATGAGTTTTGGATTTTCACTATGCAAAAGATAGTTCGCTCTCGAGCTCCGGAACCAGCGACCTGTTTTGTCTATGCCGATCATGACCGGCTCATATTTCTCTTTGTCGAGCGCGGCGATCACATTCTTCGCGGACTGCAAAGATACCTCGTGCTCGGTTGATTTGCCGCCGAATATAATGCCTACGCGAATTTTTCTTGGTTTTTTCATTTTGGACGCGCTATAACCATCACTTATCCCGCCACTCACTCTCTTGGCGGACCAGAAGCTCTTTCGCGCGCACCGGTTCTTGCATAAGTGCCTTTACGATTCGCTCCATATGGACCGACTGCGAGCCTTTTACTAAAACCGCGTCTCCAGACCGGATATCACGCGCGAGCGCGTCGGCTGCCTCTTTGCTTGTCCCGAAAGCGCGAATGTTTTCAGGCGACATTCCACTTCGCAAAGCGCCGAGTCGAATTTCCTCTGTGAGAGTCCCCACGATCACGAGTTTCGTGGCAAAGCGCGCCACAAGCGCACCGATCTTTTGATGCTCCTTTGGACCAAAGCCGCCAAGCTCCGCCATCGTACCGAGCACAGCTATTTTCCGGCCGCTCCCATCAAACGAAGCAAGGGCTGTCAGAGCTTCCCGCATAGCAACCGGAGAAGCATTGTATGAATCGTCGATAATGAGAGAGCTGTTCGCTCCCTGAATAAGCCGCATGCGCCCGGGAGGCGGCACAAAACCCCTAAAGGATTCCGCCACGCGGCTTATATTCAGCGAAAGCGCACTTGCGACGCTAAAAGCCGCAAGCACGGGTTGCATGAGGTGCGCCCCGAGCACACCGCTTAGAGCTATGGGGAAAGAATGCGCGCCAATGTGTACGGTAAAGGATACCCCGACCGGAAATATGGACATATTCGAGTTTTCATACACGGGAGTGTAGTCGGAACCTCGCACATCCGCGGGGGTGCTTGTGCCATACAAAATAGTCCGTCGGTCGGGAAAGGCCGATTTCAGCGCCAGCACTTTTTCGTCGTCGCCTCCCAAAATGAGCACGCCGTCCGCTTTAACCGCTTTCGCAAGCTCGCGCTTCTCAGAAATGAGCGCCTCCGGCGAGGCGAAGAACTCCACATGCACCGGAACCTCTGAAAAACGCGTAATTACCGCGATATTAGGAGAAAGCATGCCGGAAAATTTCTTGATATCGCCGGGCTCCCCCGCCCCGACCTCGAGTACCAACCATTCTGGATATGCAGTAGAGAAAAAGGCCCGAAAAAACCCGAGGACGATATTCTTGAACCACAGTAGCGGATTTCCCCCGGCGGTTGGGAGCCCAAGAATCGTAAGCGGTATGCCAAAGTCGTTGTTAAAGCTCTTTTCGCTTTTGCGCACCGCGAAAAAAGGTGTAAGCGCGCAAAAAACAGCATCTTTAGTAGAAGTCTTGCCTACGGTCCCCGTGATGGCAACAATGCGTGGTCGATGTCGCGCGAGCATAAGCTGTGCCTCAAGCTTAAGCATCATCGTCACACATTTTTTGAAAAATGATCGCATTAGCGTTTCCACTTTTCCTCTAGCGGATGAAAGTCAACTTGATAGGGAGGGATGCCAAGAGAAATCCCATATGCTTTCGTCGCGTCATACTGTTCCTTACTTTGCATATCAATTTTAAAGACTTTATTTGGGTAAATGATGTAGTGAGTTATTCCATTATCAAAATCCGCATACCAAGCATCTCGAAGATGGGTGGATATCTCTTTTGAAAGGGCTTCAATCTGATCGGAGTTAATTTCAACTGTATGGAGCGTCCACTGCAAAAGATCGGGAGTGTTGTGCCTTGGAGTAACATCTTCAGTCTCAGTCGAAATAATTTTCACTCGGTCGAGAACTCTTTTAGTTTTTAGCGACTCTTCAATAATCACACCTTTATACTTTTTCATATTCGGGGCGCCGAGATTTGAACTCGAACTGCATGCTCCCAAAGCATGTATGCTACCGTTACACCACGCCCCGACAGTTCAACGATACTAACACATCATAAGATAATTCTCTAAAGGACATCATAAAGGACATTTTCGAATGCACTTTATATCTGCGCTGTCCTTTACGCCCTATAGAATTATCTCTTCCATTAAATTTATCTTTGCCTTCTTCTGACCTTCATTCACATAAACCGTTGCAACATCAAACTGCCAGGTTGTTTCATCTGAAACATGTTTCCCACTTAAGTAGGTCTGAATTATACGGCTTAGACGCTTGATTTTATTGGCATGCACATTATTCTCGGGCCGGTAGCGGTCCTTGGGTCTCTTTCGACGAATGTATGAAAGAGCTTTTTCACGCGGAGAGGTTTCCCGTGAAATTGTTTCATCTGAAACATCGCCTTTCATATCTGAAACGCTTTTTACTTCTACAAAGTGAATTCTTTCTTTTCGCGTAGCAACAATGTCAAGTTCTCCCCATGGCCGCCGAAAATTTCGATCAAGAATCTTATAACCTTTTCTCACAAGAAACCTTACAACAAGTTCTTCACCAAGCGAACCGACTTTTTGAGTAACACCCATTTTAGTTTCAGATGAAACATACTAAGTGATTTTTGTGAAATTTCTTCCTAGAATTTGACGTGTAAACTCGTCTAGTTCTTTTACCATTTCCATTTCTCCAGGAGTCACCCACCTAAACTCTACATGTTCTTCATCAAGGACAGGTTCACCTGAAACATTGGCAGAAAAAGTTAACCGTACGATATGTTTCTCAGGCAATCGAATGATATCTTGAGCGCCAATTAATTTTGGCTCGCTTGAAATAGAAAGTTTTGCTTCTTCAAAGACTTCACGTTTTATATTTTCTAAAAGCGGAGTCCCAGGGAGAATTCTTCCTCCTGGAATATCCCAAAAGTTCTTTATATTAGGATACCGAACCGCGGACCTTTTTAACAATAAATATCTACCTTCTATATTCTTCAAAAATATCTTCACTCCTACCTGCAAAAGTATTGACGTGTTCATTTTCTAATGCTCTAATTGTAATTGTTTCACGTGAAACGATAAAGGACTTCTTCTGACTGTCTTTTTAATAATGTCCTCATTCTTAGCGCCAAAATCAATATTTCACATGAACCAGCATTTGTCCTTTATACACCTATCCACTGTCTTATCCACAGTTCAAGAGGCTGAAATACAAATGTCCGAAGCTGGGAAGACATTTATTCAAGGTGCTGGTTTCTAGATTTCCGGCTCTCCAATTTATGCGGGTACCGGGAATCGGACCCGAATCTCGTCCTTGGCAAGGACGCGTTCTACCACTAAACCATACCCGCGGTGTTATGTCAAATCACCTTGCACAATTGAGCGTCTATGCAGAGAATACCAGATTTTTAAAATTCCTCAAAGCTTTTATGCGCCTACCAGGATTCGAACCTGGAACATCTGCTTCGAAGGCAGGTATGATATCCATTTCACCATAGGCGCACCTTATTGCAGACGCTATAAACTTACCTTCGACGTTCGAGCTGTGTTTAACACAGCTTGGAATCTTACTGGTCATGAGACTAAGCTTAAATCATACGCTAAATTAGGCGAATTTCAAAAGAGATACTACAATATCGGAGTGAAAAAGACTGAAGACAGTGCGAAGCTATCTGTTCCAAAAGAGGTTGCGGAAGTAGCTAGAACTCTTGAAAACAAGGGCTTTCAGGCGTATTTAATAGGGGGATGTGTGCGAGATCTATTGGTCGGACGCAGGCCAAAGGATTGGGATATAACTACCAACGCAAAACCAGAGGAAATTGTGGCCTCATTCCCCAATACGTTCTATGAAAATGACTATGGAACTGTCGGAGTAGTGACGGAAAATACCGATGATGAAACGCTGAAAGTGATAGAGGTAACGCCGTATCGTTTGGAAGGAAATTATTCCGACAAGCGCAGACCTGACTCTGTAACGTGGGGCGCAAAACTGGAAGATGATTTGAAACGCCGAGATTTTACAATCAACGCGATAGCGCTTAAATTACCGGGAGACATCGTCGATATTTTCAGCGGTCAAATTGATATCAAAAAGAAAACTATTCAGACGGTTGGGGACCCTGAAAGTCGCTTTAGTGAGGATGCTCTGCGTATGCTACGGGCCGTTAGAATAGCGGTAGAGCTTGATTTTACAATTGATTCAACCACGGGAGACGCCATCGCCTTAAACGCAAAACACATAAAAGAAATGGCCGCGGAACGTATACGCGATGAGTTTATCCGGATTATTATGTCCCCACGGCCTCATATTGGCTTGATACTTAGCCAAAAATTGGGATTGCTCAAATATATCGCGCCAGAACTCGAAGAGGGAATCGGAGTGGCGCAGAACAAGGCGCATTCATTCGATGTGTTTGAACACATGCTACGAACAATCGAACATGCGGCTAAAAAGGAATTTCCTCTTGAAACACGGCTTTCCGCGTTGTTGCATGATATCGGAAAGCCCGCAACCAGACGTTGGTCAGAGGAAAAGAAAGATTGGACGTTTTATGGACACGATGTGGTTGGAGCAAAAATTGCCGCAAAGATTATGGCTCGTCTTGCCTTTCCAAGAAAAATGACCGACATTGTGACCACTCTTGTCCGTTGGCATATGTTTTTCTCGGACACTGAACAGATAACGCATTCAGCGGTGCGGCGTATTGTAAATAGGGTGGGGAAAGAACATGTTTGGAACCTTATGGACGTTAGGGCCTGCGATAGAATAGGCACAGGACGACCAAAAGAAAGCCCGTACAGGCTTCGAAAATATCACTCAATGATTGACGAGGTTATGCGGGACCCACTATCTGTGGGAATGCTCAAGATAAATGGAGGAAGAATCCTTGAACTTACGAAGACTGCTCCGGGGCCGAAGATAGGCCATATATTGCATGCGCTTTTAGAAGAAGTTCTTGACGACCCAGCCAAAAATACAGCCGATTATTTGGAAAAGATGGCATTAGAGCTATACGCTTTGCCTGAAAAAGAGCTTGAGAAGCGGGGTAAGAGCGCTAAAGAGAGCAAGGAAAAAGAGGAAGAAAAGACCCTGCAAGCGATACGAAAAAGACACTGGGTGTCGTAGTTTTACAGAGTACGGATAGGTACGAATATACCGATGTCGGATCTGTATATCTGTATTGATTCGTATTCTGTATACCCAAAAGAAAGCCGCCCAAATAGGGCGGCTTTCTTTTGTTGCTTGAAAGAAGGCTTAACCCGGGGCGGCTTTGTACCGAAATCTGACGTAAGTCAGATCGGTAAAGGAGATCGGAAAGAAAAACAGTAAATAGCCAGCGCGAGAAGATAATTCCAGAAATAATAGAAAGATGCGAAAATATTTCTCAAAATCTAGCTAAACAAATTCTTCTTCCGAGAAAGAGAGAGTTGAATCCTCTTTCAAAGAACAGAAAGCAGAATAGAGCCTGTTCAGAGGTCTCGTTCCAGGATTTTCTCTAAAAACAAGACTTCTGAACAGGCTCCTCTGCTTATATTTCAGGACAACGCAATCTAAACGTTCCCCTGACTAATGAGAAGTATACTCCCATGTTAAGGACAGCGTAAAGGACACGTCTGTGGATAACTGAGAAGTAGCCTTTACGCAGAAATGTCCCTTAGGGACAGGCTAACGATAGCTAGTCCTTTATACAGCCATAAATTAGGCTAATTGACGTGTTGTCGTGTTGCGGCTCTGTAAGAGTCTATATTTGGAAAATGTCCTTTACATTTAGCTCTTTGCCGTTATCGGGTTGAAATGGGTGTATAAAAGTTAATCCATTTCGAATCTTTGGGGTACCTCGGGAGACCTCGGTATCTCCCAACATTACCTGCGAGTCCTCGAGGGGCTCAATTTTTCATCCAGGCTTCAGTGGGGGCAAAATTGGAAAGTATTGCAACGTAAAGGTATTTATGCTATATTTACCGTGTATGCTGACAAAAACTAGGAAACTTAAAATCATCAAGGCGGCGGGGATTCACGAAAAAGACACGGGGTCGCCCGAAGTGCAGATTGCTGTGCTTACCAAACGTATTGATGAACTCTCAAAACATCTCAAGGAGCACAAGAAGGACACGCATTCGAGGCGAGGACTTCTTTCAATGGTCGCGGACCGGCAATCTCATCTTCGTTATCTTCAAAAGAAAAACACGAGGCGTTATAACACGATCGTGCGCAAACTTGAATTAAAAAAGTAAAACGTGAAGCGTATAACGTGTAACGCCAGAACAATCTCTATCACAGTTTCCGGCGATATACGTTTTGCGTTACGCGCTACACGAACATGACCGTCATAAAACATGAGGAACAGAGAGTTGGTGTCTTTATTGACACGCAAAATCTATATCACAGTGCCAAGAATCTGTACCACTCGAACGTCAACTTTGGGCAAGTTTTAAAGGATGTGGTCGGAGGTCGCGCACTTATACGAGCAATAGCGTACCTCATCACGACCGAAGGGGGCGAAGAAAAAGGATTTTTTGAGGCTTTAGAGAAAGTAGGCATTGAAACCAAGTCAAAACCATTGCAAATCTTCGGAAGCGGCGCGAAAAAAGCGGATTGGGATGTGGGACTCGCGATAGACGCGGTAAAACTCGCCCCTAAACTTGACGCCGTCATAATAGTGTCGGGCGACGGTGATTTCGCGCCGCTTGTGGAATATCTTAAAACCCATGAGGGTTGTCAAGTGGAGGTAGCCGCTTTTGGCAAATCGACTTCAAGCAAACTTCTTGAGGTGTGCGATGATTTTTTAGACTTGGACGAAAATCCGAGGAAATATCTACTTGGGAGAGGGAGGTAGAGAAAGAATCCTTAATCTTTCATCCTTAATCCTTAACGAAAAGAAAAGGGCGGGGGAGAGGTTCTCCGCCCGCCGTTGGCAACTGTGCGACTGGTCTTGGCTACTTGGCCGCTTCGGCGGCCAGCTTTGATTCCTTGAAGACAATTTTCTTATCCGCTCCATAGTAGGCACCTCCAGGCCCGATAAAAAGATTCGTTTCTGCAGTATCCCCGGTTCCCATCGATCGGACAAGATACCACAGACGCTTATTCTCCCAAGTGGCGGTAACGAGTTTGTGGTTAGGGGGCAACTCCACCACCATCTCGTTGCCCAAAGCGCGCGCCCTACTTTGCGCTCCATCTTCTATAAAGCCGGTAATTATCACTCCTAGTAT
Source organism: Parcubacteria group bacterium GW2011_GWC2_48_17 (assembly GCA_001003605.1). Classification (GTDB taxonomy): domain Bacteria; phylum Patescibacteriota; class Minisyncoccia; order Phycocordibacterales; family UBA10002; genus UBA10002. Next base: position 11,598 of record LCPL01000009.1, on the reverse strand, counting down.
TGCCACGATTGTCGCCAGAATGAGTACCTCAATCAAGGTTAGACCGTTTTGGTTTTTCTTCATAAGAACTTATTTCTTACCAGCTCCCGCTTTGGCGCGGGTTTGTCTGGCATCCAGTTTTCATTCTCCACAAAACTAGAAGTTTGTCAACCTGGCGAGCGGGTGATATGATGTGCGTGTTATTAAATAATCGCTGGCCTGCGAGTAAGTAGTTTTCGAAACTCCGTCAAACGATTTCGAAATCTAAAATTCGGAGGTCAGCTACGGCTAATGTAATTCGCCACTGTAGTAGAAAATTGGAATTTTCACTACGGGGCAAGTATATTGGCATCGCATTTTATGAAGAAAAAAGAATACTCGATTGAACTCGGAGGGAAAACCTTGACCGCCGAGTTTACCGACCTTGCCGAACAGGCAAACGGTTCGGTCATTATGAAGTATGGGAACACGACGGCTCTTATTACCGCTACAATGTCGAAGGGCGAAAAAGAAACTGACTTTTTCCCTCTTACGGTTGATTATGAAGAGCGTTTTTATGCCGCGGGAGAGATTTTGGGCTCACGATTCATTCGCCGAGAGGGAAGGCCGACCGACGAAGCAGTGCTTTCTGGACGGATTGTGGACCGTACGATTCGACCGCTCTTTGACCAGCGAACGCGCCGAGATGTGCAGGTGGTTATCACCATACTTTCAATTGATGAAGACGACCCGGACATCCTCGCTGTTCTGGGAGCGTCACTCGCGCTCGGCACTTCTGATATTCCGTGGAATGGTCCAGTGTCAGCCGTCCGTATCGGGAAACTCCGAGACACCAATCACCTTATCATCAATCCTATCTACAAAGACCGCGCGGAGAATCCTGAATTTGAAATGGACCTAGTGGCTTGTGGAAAAGACGGTCTCGTCAATATGATAGAGGTCGGGGGAAAAGAGGTGCAAGAAAGCGTCATTGTCGTGGGACTCGAAGAAGCGTCCAAGGAAATTGAAAAACTGCAAACATGGCAGAAGCAAATTGTCGCAGAAATCGGCAAGAAAAAACAGACAATAGCGCTTCCTGAAACGCCAGCGATATTAAAGCAACTCTTCGCTGAAAAGATTGAACCGCGGATGAAAGAATATGTTTTTGGACAAGCGGGTAACGCTCGTATTTATGAACTCAAAGGCGAATGGATGGCGATTGCCAAGGAGCGATTCCAAGGTGAAAAACCTGGGCTCGCCGACAATCTCTTCGAAGAAGAGGTCAATAACCTTATTCACAGCGAAGCAATCGAGAATAACAAACGTCCGGACGGACGAGGGATGGACGACTTACGCCCACTTTTCGCAAAGGCTGGTGGAATCTCGAAAATTCTTCACGGCTCGGGAGTGTTCTACAGGGGTCAAACGCATATCCTCTCCGTGCTTACGCTTGGAGGCCCTGGAGATGCGCAGATTATAGACAACATGGAAATTCAGGAATCCAAAAAGCGTTTTATTCATCATTACAATTTCCCGCCTTTCTCAACCGGCGAAACCGGCCGCATCGGCTCGACGAACCGCCGCATGATTGGACACGGCGCGCTTGCCGAGAAAGCTCTTATCCCGGTCATCCCACAGATGGAGAAATTTCCGTACACGATTCGCCTCGTGTCTGAAGCGTTCGCGTCGAACGGCTCGACCTCGATGGGCAGTGTATGCGGTTCAACGCTCGCACTTATGGACGGAGGAGTACCTATCACGAGTCCGGTCGCTGGAATTGCGTCGGGACTCATGATGCGCGGCGCGAAAGAGTATAAGGTACTCACCGACATCCAAGGGCCGGAGGACCACCACGGCGACATGGACTTCAAGGTGGCCGGCACGAGAGCGGGTGTGACCGCCGTGCAGATGGACGTGAAGGTAGATGGCGTGCCTATCCAGATTCTCGCGGAAGCCTTTGAGAAAGCGAAACTTGCTCGTTACAAAATCCTTGATGTCATTGCGAAAGAAATCCCCGCGCCGCGGCCCGATATTTCGCCACTTGCGCCTAAAATCATAACGATGAAAGTCAAAAAAGACCAGATTGGACTTGTCATCGGCGGCGGAGGCAAGACTATTAACGGTATCAAGGAAAAGACAGGCGTAGATGCAATCGATATTGAAGAGGATGGGACGATTTTCATTTCCGGCAAAGAGGGGAGCGCTGATAAAGCGGCGAAAATAATTGAAGCTTTAACGCATGAATACAAACGAGGCGAGCGAACAGAAGGGGAAGTCGTGAAAATCGCGGAGTTCGGAGCATTCGTCGCGATAGGCGGCGGCAATGCGGAGGGATTAGTGCATGTTTCTGAAATCGCGCCGTTCCGTATTGATAGAGTAGAATCTGTCCTTCATGTGGGCGATAATGTGCCAGTTGTTGTAAAAGATATTGACGAACGCGGCCGCATCAAGCTCTCAATAAAAGACGCTGACCCGAACTTCATTAAGCGCAAAGCCTAGGTTTACAGAGTATAAATCAATACAGATATACGGATACGGAATCCGTATATTCGTACATATCTATAGTCCGTAAACCCATTGCGAACACACCGCCATTCTGCGACAATAGCCGCATGCTAGACGAACAATCTCTACAGTCTGCGACTACTTCGCAACAAAAGCCTGACGATGAGCTAAAACCAATCAAAACGTTCCAAAGCGATGTCGAAGAGTTGTTGCGGAAACAACAGATTTCAAAAGCAACAATCGCGATTTCAGAAAGCGAAAAAAGAGTCAGAATAGAGGAACAGGCTCCGCAAAACATTTCTTCGCCGTCTTTTTCCGATTCAAAGATATTCAAGATTTCCGGCGACATTCCTTTGTCCTCAAAGTGGAATATCGGGCTCATAACGCTTGCCGTAATCGGAGTCTTGGTCATTGGCGGAATTAGCGCCGGTGTTTTCTTTTATTTTAGAGGAAACGGGCAACAGGAGATTTCTGAACCAAATACAACGATTCCACAAGGAGTGGCGATAGCTATAGATAGCATGGAAAGCAAGGAAGGGGCGATAAAGACGATATGGAGTCAAGTTAGAGGCTTATCGGTTCCGCAAAACGAACTTCGCGTTATTCCAATTAAACTTGATAACGTAGCAATCACAACGCTTGAATTATTCGAGAAGATAGAAGCATCGGCTCCAGCGCCGCTTGAACGAGCGTTGGGAACCATGCCGACGCTCGGCATTCATGGATTTCGAGGCGGCAAACCTTTCCTGCTTTTCAGCGTTTCATCTTATGACCACGCGTTCGACGGCATGCTCTCTTGGGAGCAAAATCTGTTAAGTGATATCGGCCCGTTGTTCGGGATTTCCGTTCGCGATATATTGGGAAAGGCCGCTAGCACTACAAGCGAGGCGCTTCAAAACACGCTCGCCGTAAAAGATGTAATCATAAAGAATAAGGATGTCCGCGCGATATTCGACCCCAAGAAAGAGATTATATTTCTTTACTCATTCATCGACAAAGAAACTCTTGTGTTAACGACTAGCGAAGATACGCTTCGGTTCCTTATAGGCAAGGCGTGGGGAGGCCGCTTGAGATAGCGTCTAGCGGTTAGCGTATAGTGAAAGAGTTTCATGTTTTGATTTTCTTGACTAAACGCTAAACGCTGTACGCTATACGCTTCTGTGATATCATAGCTTTATGATCATGGACACGAACATATTCAAAAAGAAATTGCTCGAAGAAAAAGAACTTGTTGAGAATGAACTTGGAACAGTGGGGCGGCGCAATCCAGAAAATGCGGCTGACTGGGAGCCGATAGCTACCGCGGAAGAGAGACCTGCGGAGCGAGATGAGGTTGCGGATAAACTCGAGTCATTCGAAGAGAATGTGGCGCTTGTGCGTCAGCTTGAATCCCGCCTTGGTGAGATTAATGTCTCATTGAATAAAATCAAAGACGGAACATACGGCACCTGCTCTGTGTGCGGGAAAGAAATCGAAACAGCTCGCCTTGAAGCGAATCCGTCGGCAACGACATGCAAAGCACACATGAAATAGCTGGCTAGCTTTTTAGCTTGCTAGCTTTCTAGAACAGAAGCTAAACAGCTAGTAAGCTAACACTGCTATGTCATTCGCTACCGTTTCCTCCGCCCAAGTCCATCTTCTTAAAACGAATCTGGTACGCGTTGAAGTCGACCTCTCAAAAGGCCTCAACGCGTTTTCAATCGTGGGACTTCCAGACAAAGCGGTGGAGGAGGCGAAGGATAGAATATCAGCGGCAATTAAAAATACCGGCTTCAAATCCCCGAGGCAGAAGAATCACAAAATTGTTATTTCCCTCGCGCCCGCGGATGTTAAAAAGGAGGGTCCTAGTTTTGACCTTCCAATGGCAATCGGTTATCTTGTCGCGTCAAAATATCTCCCGGCCAAAGTGGGGGACAAACTCTTCGTAGGAGAACTCTCGCTGGAGGGAAAGGTGCAGCCAGTTGATGGCGTGCTTCCTATCGTTCGCGAAGCGAAGCGCGCTGGATTCAAAGAAGTCTATGTTCCGCTTGAAAATGCCAAAGAAGCCGCTCTCATTTCCGGTATTCAGGTGTACGGGGTGAAGAATCTTTGGGAACTTGTGGCGCATCTCGCGGAAAAAGATATTTTGCCAGATGAGGACTGCCCGTTTATACAGAAACGCAAACTTAAACCAGTGCCGCAAACAAAATTCGAAGTGGGAACACGCGAATATCAAGTTGATTTTGCGGATGTAAAAGGCCAGCGAACCGCTAAGCGCGGACTCGAAATCGCCGCGGCGGGAGGACACAACATCGCCATGTGGGGACCGCCAGGAACCGGAAAGACGCTGCTTGCGAAAGCGTTTATTTCGATTCTTCCTCCGCTCGCTCTTGAAGAAGCCCTTGAAGTTACGGGCATTCACTCGGTCGCGGGAGTGCTTCAAGAACCGCTTATTACTTATCCGCCACTGCGCGCTCCGCATCATACCGCATCTTACATTGCTCTCGTCGGTGGTGGGTCAATACCGAAGCCTGGAGAAATTACGCTTGCACACCGAGGGGTTCTTTTTCTTGATGAATTTCCGGAATTTGAACGGCGCGTTATTGACGCGCTCCGCCAGCCGCTTGAAGACCGTATTGTGAATGTGGCGCGTGTTAAAGGTTCGGCGAAGTTTCCGGCGCATTTCACGCTTATCGCCGCCATGAACCCTTGTCCATGCGGCAACAGAGGAGTGAAAGGGAAGAATTGTTCCTGCGCCGGACATGAGATAGCCCGTTACAAGCGAAAAATATCCGGACCGATTGTGGACCGCATTGACCTCTGGACCGAGGTTTCGGTCGTGGAGCATGAAAAGCTGACGGAAGGCCGAGGAGGCGAGGAGGCGAGCGAAACGGTTCGTAAAAGGGTAGCGGCGGCGCGGACGCGGGCCGAGGAGAGATACCAGCAACTGAAACTCCCGTTCAAAACTAACAGCGAAGTTGGGGCAAGAGACATTGCCGCCGCGATTCCTCTGTCGGATGAAGTGAAGAAAACGCTGAACATCGCCGCCAAAAAGCACGACTTATCCGCTCGCTCTTACCATCGCCTCATAAAACTCGCCCGCACCGTCGCCGACCTTGAAGGCCACGAAGATGTTCTCGAAAGCGACCTTATGGAAGCGCTCCAGTACCGGCCGAAACAGATTGCCGATAGCTAGAGAATAAGTCGGTAGAAGGTAGAGAGTAGAAGGTAGAAGGAAAAACCACGTCTTTCGCGCGGTTCTTTCTTGCCTATTAACTACTTTCTACTAGCTACTTTCTACTTTCTGGCTAGAATGGATTCCTCGCTCCACGGACTTCAAAGTGAAGATGTGCTCCGGTGGAGCGGCCCGTAGAACCAACGTAACCTATGATCTGGCCGCGTACCACGCGCTGACCGCCCGACACTACATTCTGGCTGTTGTGGGCATAGAGAGTTTGCGTTCCATTATCGTGAGCAATGACGATATATTTTCCGTATCCGCCGTTCCATCCGATGTCGCGCGCGATAATAACATCACCAGCCGCTGACGCAAGAATCGGGGCGCCGAGATATGTTGCAAGGTCAACGCCGTTGTAGCCGTGGAGTCCCTGCGTCTTGCGGCCACCGATAATAGGGCGAAGATAGTATCCGTCAAGATTGGGACCATTCGCGCCGCGAAGCGTCGCCGTCCTTCCCGCCGCGGGAGACGCGGCGATTTCACCGTCGGGAACCAGAATGATGTCGCCGACAGCAAGCGCGGCTCTTTCTGTTATGTGGTTGTACTCCGCGATTTCGGTAACATCCGCTTTGTATTTCTTCCCGATGCTCTGAAGCGTATCGCCCTTTTGCACGTTGTGGCGAACGCCGGAAATGGGAAGAATGATAAGTGTTTCCCCTTCGTGAATGATTCCTCCTTTGATGTTGTTTGCCCAAGCAACCGTATTGGTTGTTACACCAAACATTTTGGCGATGGTGCCTAACGTATCGCCCCTCCGAACCACATAAATGCTTATAGTGGAGCTCTGATTTTCCTCAATGTCCGCGAGTGTGCCTTCGGGACCGGTTTCCGAAAGGAGCGCGACGCCACCAACAACGGTGATATCTCCTCCGCCCTTTCCAGGATTCGGGTCAGGATTTAGCGCTGCGGAAAGAAGCCATACATTCTGGGAATTAACTGCTGGCGAGGTGATTTCGGCTTCGGCTTTTTCCGTAAAAAGACTTGCGACAAAAGAGATAACGCCGGCGTGCGTTTCAATCGGCGTTACAAAGAACCCAAAGATGAAAAGGAGTGTTGTCACACTCTGCGCGTAAGGAGCTACCTTAGTGAAAAACCAGCCGAAAATGGAGTAGCCGTGTACGAGCGAAGTTCGGGGTGTCTGTCGGCTCTCTGGACGAGGACCAGACATACAGCGACTGTTGTTAGTTGATGCTGATATAAAAGAAAGGCCGGAAGGAAAACTCTTCAGAAACCAATCATGCTATCAAAAAGGCAGAAACCCAAAGAGGAATTACGTGGATTTCCGTATTTATGATGTATGCATCGATTAGATTGCTTAAAAGTTCTGCTCTCGGTTATCGTTCGGAGCTTCCTTCCATTAAAAACGGCCTTATGAGGCCATTTTGGTCTACCTTTCGGTCATTCAGGACCTATATACAATAGCCGATACGACTTGTAATGTCAATCAAAAAATCCCTCCCTGTGGACAACGGAAAGTGACAGGGGGTAGAAGGTAGATAGTAGATGGTAGAAAGAAAACGAAATATTCAAGACGAAACGCTATCTTCTACCCGCTACCTTCTACTGTCTACCGTCTACCTTCTCTCTTCATGCTATAGTGTTCACGCCATGAAATACCTTGAGGGCCTCAATAGTCGTCAGACAGCAGCGGTGCTTTATACAAAAGGCCCTCTACTTATCGTTGCGGGAGCCGGGGCAGGGAAAACGCGTGTAATTACGCATCGCATCTTTCACCTCATCAAACAGGGAGTGCCGCCTGAGGCGATTTTAGCTATTACGTTTACGAATAAAGCAGCCAAGGAGATGAAAGATAGGGTGCATGAACTCATCTCTGGCAACCGAACCCTAAGTCAAGAAGATGGCTTTGACTCTTCCACTAACCGCTACACGCTACACGCTAACCGCTTCCCATGGCTTGGCACATTCCACGCGCTTGGCGTGCATATACTTCGCGAAAATAGCCATAGGCTTGGCTTATCAAAGCGTTTTGCCATCTTTGACCGCGGCGATTCTATAAGCGCCATGAGAGAAGCGATAAAAGAGAGTGGCCTTGACCCCAAAAGTTTTGAACCGGGCAAGATTCTTTCCGCTATCAGTCGCGAAAAAGGGAATATGGTGAGGCTGGATGCGTTTCTGGAGCGTGGAAACACCGGATATTTCCAGGAAATTGTCGGGAGTGTCTGGGAAAAATACGAGGCGATACTTAAGAGAGAAAAGGCTCTAGATTTTGACGACCTGCTACTTAAAACCGCGGTACTACTAGATGAGGAAAAGTCGGTGAGAGAACACTACCAAAAAGTCTGGAGCTATATTCACATAGACGAATATCAAGACACAAATCACGCGCAGTACATAATCGCGAAACTCTTGGCAAAGGAGCATAAGAACATCGCGGTTGTGGGTGACCCGGACCAAAATATTTATGAGTGGAGGGGCGCCGCCATTAAAAATATCCTTCACTTTGAGAAAGATTACCCAAGCGCCAAGATAGTGCTCCTTGAAGAAAACTACCGCTCGACGCAAACCATTCTCGCAGTAGCGAACAGTGTTATCAAGAAAAATAAGCGGAGAAAAGAAAAAATACTTTTCACCAAAGGGGTTCTGGGCGAAAAAATTGGCCTGTTCACGGCGTATGATGAGGCGGAGGAGGCCTCTTTCATTGCTATGCGTTCCAAAAAGCTCATAGCCGAGGGCGTTTCGCCAAGCGAGATAGCCGTGCTTTTTCGCGCGAATTTCCAGAGCCGCGCGCTTGAAGAAGCGTTTTTGCGCGAAGAAGTGCCGTATCAAGTGCTTGGAGTGCGATTTTTTGAGCGAAAAGAAGTGAAAGATATACTCGCCTATGTTCGGGCCGCTCTCAATCCGGAAAGTATGGGGGATTTTCGCCGTATCATCAATGTTCCGCCACGAGGCATCGGCAAAGTAACGCTTCTTAAGATTCTTGCCGGAAAGGAAAACGGGCTTCCGGCAACAATGCGCGAGAAAATCTCCGCGTTTAGAAAACTCCTCGACGAGCTAAAACACCGACTTAGCGCTGTTGCTCTTTCCGAGGCCATTAAATGGATAATGGCTAAAAGCGGGCTAGAGGCAGAATTTAAGAAAGGCGGCGCGGAAGATGAGGAGCGGCTCGAAAATATTAAAGAACTTGTCACATTTGCGACGCGTTATGACCATCCTCCGGCTGGCGGAGTCTGTAGCGAAATGGTAGACAAGTTTCTCACCGATGTAGCGCTCCAAAGCGACCAAGATGAACTCAAGGATGAAAAAGTGGCGGTGCGGCTCATGACCGTGCATGCTTCAAAGGGTCTTGAATTTGAGTATGTATTTATTGCTGGGCTTGAAGAGGGCCTGTTTCCACACGAGAGATTGAATGAAACACAGGACGAAAGCGCGGAGGAGGAAGAGCGGCGGCTTTTTTATGTGGCGCTCACGAGGGCGAAGAAAAAGATATTTCTTACATACGCCGGAGTGCGAACTATCTTCGGCTCACGACAAGTTACAATGCCTTCGGAATTTATTTTTGACATTGACGAGGAATTCTTGCAGATAGAAGAAGCGACTAGTGGAATAGTCGTAGACTGCGGTTAGCGTAGAGCGTTTAGTGACAATGTTCTTAACTAGACGCTAAACGCTAAACGCTGTACGCTCTTTGCATGCTTCACGCAAAAAAGTCTCTAGGTCAGCATTTTCTCCGCTCAAAAAGTGCGCTCGCGAAGATTGTTGAAGCGGCTCGTCTTTCTCCTTGCGATACCGTCCTTGAAGTTGGCCCGGGCGAAGGGGCGCTGACGGAACTTTTGCTTCTGCGTGCAGGAAGAGTTATTGCGGTAGAAAAAGATGACCGGCTGATTCCGATTCTCCGACAGAAATTCGCAACCGAAATCGCCTCAGGAAAGCTGGGACTTATTCACGCCGATATACTGAATTATGAATTAGGAATTAGGAATTATGGGAATAGGTATAAGCTAGTTGCAAACATTCCCTACTATATTACTGGAGCGTTTATTAGAAAGTTTTTGGAGTCGGATACACAACCGTCTGCGATGGCGCTGTTACTGCAAAAAGAAGTGGCGAAAAGGATTGTCGCGCGCGACGGGAAGGAAAGTATTCTTTCTATAAGCGTAAAAGCTTACGGAACGCCAATATATATTGATACTGTAAAAGCCGGCGCATTTTCGCCGCCCCCAAAGGTGGATTCAGCGATTATCGCGATAGAGAATATCTCAAAATCCATCTTTTCTGACGGCCTGGCTCAGCCGCCAACTGTTACAAGGTTTAACCTTGTAAAAGAGAGGGAGAAAAGATTTTTTGAGTTGCTTAAAAAAGGATTCGCGCATCCGCGAAAATTGCTTGCGTCAAATTTGGGCGTGGATTCGGAAAAACTCATCCAATGCGGCATAGCGGAAAAATCTCGCGCCGAGAATCTTACCCTTCAGCAATGGCGCTCTTTGGTAGCCGCTCTCTACTCACATTGAGGTGCCAAATGGCCTTTTCCTCGTACTGCCTGAAATGTCCGCGCAATAAGGACGAACTCCGACTGAACAAGTAGCGCCTCCTTGCGTATAGCCGCCAAGCCAATAGCCAGCTCCGAACGCGAACCCAGCATCTGATATCGTACCCCATGTGAACTTCCACAAACCGCTACCGCCTCCGCTGTAATCGTTCATATAATCCATCCAGCCATCGAAATTGCAGGTGCAAATCAGTACAATGGAGAAAAATCCTCCCCCCTGCTGTCCCATTTGCGCGTACGCGACGGGCGTAACTTTTCGGAGCAAACTCTGTAGGCTTTTTTTAATGGTTGAAAAACTAAATAACGGAGAGTTGACGGAAGCGAGGTCGGATACCATCTTGGGCAAACCGTGCAGGAGAGGAATTTCCGACTTGCTACTACCTTGCGCGTTTTCAATTTGCACAAAAAAATAGTGATAAACATCTTCAAATCTCTGCCCGCCACTCTCAAGGCGTGACCGCAACTCGGCTTCGCTCTTTATTCCATATTCAGAGTATGACTTGAGCGCGTCGGCAATGGTCATACCAGCCGCTTGGAGCGGTCTTTCAATTTGGTCAACAATGTTCGCTGGCAATGCCCTTATTTCCGCTTCGGTCATAATTTCAATTTCCGGCGGACTATATACAAAGGTTAGTGTTTTGCCGTCGGGAGAGGCGAGTCCGTAAAAACGCTGATTAGCTGGCCCATCTATCAGGGAGATTGTGTTGTTTGTCGGAGTGAAATTGACGCCGGTAATGGTGACTGTGTCTCCCTTGCGAACTCTATCAGGAAAAGCCGACAAAATCGTCGGCATTAGAACTTCGGGTGCTTGAGAAAGCACTCCATTCGGAGTTGTAGTTATACTCGGGGTTCCGGCTTTGGTGGATACGCCATCCTGCGTCTCACTACCTGACTTTATGGCGGCCGTTTTTTCTTTAATCAAATCATTTGGTCCCGCCAAAAGCGGGTTTCTGCTTTTAATGACTTCTTCGCCATCAAAGGTTCTGTCGCCGTCGCTGTCTGGATTTTGCGGATTGGTTCCACGAAGCGTTTCTTCCCAATCCTTGAGACTATCACCATCAGAATCAATATTGGGAGCGTTAGTTTCGTTTCTGGACACTTTCTCAACTCTGTCAGCCAAGATAACGTCATCTTTGTCTGCCTGAGTAGGCCTTATCTTGACCGCGACCGCGACAGTCATCAAAAGCGCTGCCAGTATGAAGAGAGTCGGAAAGAAAATTCTTTTACGCGAAATCATGCGCTCAATTGTAACAAAAAATCGAAATCTATGCGCAACATGAGTAAGAAAGAATCTGGTATAATGAATCGGAAAATCCCCCTTAACAAAGGGGGTGTCCGAGTCGGCGAGGACGGGGGTTGTATCCCCCTTAACAAAGGGGGTGTCCGAGTCGGCGAGGACGGGGGTTGTATC
>LCPL01000008.1 GCA_001003605.1 Parcubacteria group bacterium GW2011_GWC2_48_17 | reverse complement strand
TGGAGGTTGCTGTCGTAGAGGTTGCGGTGTAGGCGGCGGCTGTTGGAGTTGAAGTCGCCACAAGATTGCCCGAACTATTGAGCGCGGTCAGCATGTCGGCGCCGAGGCCTGAAAGAGTGATGGTCGTTGAAGTGGCGATGAGGTTACCAACAGAGAGAGTTCCCGAGATAATGGCGTCCCCCTGCACACTCAAGGTCTTTGCGGGAGAGGTGGTGCCAATCCCGACGTTGCCTCCTCCCGTTGCAAACGCCGCGTAACCTGTGGTGGTGAGCGAGGTGGAGGACGCATAGGTTGCGGTAAGGAGATTGCCTGATGTAAAGGTAAGGTCGCCATCGTCAGTAAATACCCCTGCTGTGGTGAGAAATGGGATGCGGTTTGCCGTAAGCGAAGATACGGTAAGGTTGGTGGTGCTTGCGGTGCCAAAGTAGCCGGTACCCGAAACTGTGAGAGCCGTTGAGGAAGCGTATGGCAAGATTGATGCGACAGAAGATGTAGCGAGATAATAGGCAGCCACAGGCGTTGATGATGAGATAAGTTTCCCCGCGGCATCGGTGGTAATGAGCATGTTGGTACCTGCGTAGGAAAGAGTGGCGGAAGAGGTGGCGGTGAGTGAACCAAGAGTGGCCGAACCACCAGTAATGGAAGAGAAGATTGAAGAAATCGCGTTGAAGACAGAAGTGAAGAAAGAGGTAGTGGTGGCACCTGTAAAGACGGCATTTGTGGAGAACAGATTTGTGGTAGTCGCGCTCGTGCCGGTGGCGTTTACAAAAGTAAAGTGTTGAAGAGTGGTGGAGCCGGTGAGCGCGAGATTGGCAAAAGTGGCGGTGCCGGTCGCGGTAATGTTTGAAACGGTAAGTGTGCCGTCAAAGTAGGCATCGCCCGCGACGGAAAGTTTTGTGAAAGGCGACGAGGTTCCTATGCCGACATTCCCGCCGTCAATAACGGTAAAGACTGCCGTACCATTGTCTTCAAGCGTCACGAGGTTTCCGGTTCCCGTTTGATTCAGAAGAAACGCCGCGGTGGGAGTGGATGCCTCAATCGCAAGACGCGAGGTCGGAGAGGATGTGGAGAGACCGAGATTTCCTGACGCCGTAACGATAAGCGCGGTGGAGGTAGCGGAGGGAGTGGAGGTGGAGATGAGGAGGAGCGGGTTCGCGGAGCTTGCATAGCCGGAAAGCGCGAGGCGCGCTTGTGGAGAGGTTGTTCCAAGTCCAACATTCCCCGAACCCGACTCAACAACGAACTTATCCGTTTGAACCGCCAAACCGCCGGCGAAAGTGGAAGTTGCGGTTGTTGAAGTCGCGGTGAAATACGGAGCGGCAATGGAAGTAGAAGCGCTGATCGTCGCAGGCGAGAAAGTACCGGACACCACAAGGTCGCCCGAAATAGTGGTGTTGCCGCCGACAGTAAGATTACCGGTAAAGGCACCGGTAGTTCCGTTAATAGATTTTGCCGTGAGTGAATCGCCCGAAAGCGCAGTGAAGGTGCCACTGATAAGAGAAACGGCGGTACTCGTCATAGTGCCAAAGGAAATCTTGGGGTTGAGGAGGGTGAGGTCCTCTACGCGGTCAAGGTTGTTGGTGCCGGCTACCGTGTTGTACACGTTGTTTATGTACGTGGCGTTTGATTCGACACCCTTTTGTACTCCAGCGGTAGTGGAGCGAAGTGAAGCTATGTCCGCGGCGAGGCGTGCCCGGAGCGAGGAAAGTTTTTGCTCAATTTCGGCTTGAGAAATGCCAATCTGTCTCTCGATTACACGTTCGGTCGTGGCAGGAGCGGGATAGATGTATTTATAAGACGGCTCCGCTTTGGACGAAGGAGGAGTGTACACAAACTTCGCAGTGCTTGTGGAGAGATTTACAATTGTGTTCGCCGCACCGCCGTTTTCATCCTCAATTCCGAGAAAGCGCCGAATTGGGTCGCGCAAAGCGAAGACTCCGCGGTTGACGCTCCTGTACACGCCGCGCGCGAGCGAGTCAATTGGATTAAGCGAAGCGAGCGCGTCTTTGGTATTCAAAAAGAGTGTCGCCGCTCCGAGCGAAATGTTCTCCGAGCGACTGGCGAGCTGCGCCGTGAAGGCGGACATCCTATCCATCGCGCTTTTTGAAATAGAAGCGAGAAAGCCGTGTGTGCTTCTTGCCGTATCCTTCGCTCCACGCAGAACCGCGCCTGCGAAAAGGTTCGCGTCTTCTTCGGCGACATATCGAATGTCCATCACCGCGAGTCCACTTGCTCTAAATGCAACCTCGCTTAATGTCTGACCTCTTAAAGCGAGTGAAGTTATTTTTGAGGGCAAAGCCTGCCGTGCGTTTTTGATGTCAGCGAAAGTGATGTCGCCGAGTCCACGAATTTCTTCCGCGACCAGAGCTGCAATCTCAGCGGAATGTTCCGCCGCTAATTTTTCAATTTTTCGGAGCGTGGGCGTGTCCTTAGCAAAGTAAGGCCCGAAAACAAGCGCGACTGATATCGTGAGAGCAACTGCCCTTTGCGTAAATTCCAAAGAAAACAGGTGGCGGAAAAGTCTTCCGCCTCCGCCAATGAAATTCTCTCGAATCCTGCTAGCAATGCTCTCAAATGGAATTGCCGCAGGACCAGCAGAAGCATCTTCCGTGGCATGGACTGATTCTTCAGTTCCTTTGGCGACTGTAGATTCTTCTACCTCCCTTTGCGTACTAGCACTCACCGCCTGCACAGAAGTCCCGAACGCAGGCAGAGGGTGAATCTCAGAGTCACTCGTCGAAGAAATTGTGGGAATAGTGACAATCGGCTCCGCTACCGCTTTCGTAACCACTTCTACCCGCGTTTCACTTCGCCCTTCTTCCACGCCTTTAGGGGAAGAATTAAGGCGGCGCGCCTTGGATGGACTATGATTTAAATCGAGGGTCTTGTATGACAAAAGCGACTCTTCCTCCACGAACCATCCCCTACCAACCCTGCGGCAGACAAGCTTTCCACTCCGGCATAGCTGTCCGATGTAGTCGGAGCTGTAACCAGAGGCCTTGGAGGCCGCGCTCGAGGGGAGAAACTTTTTGTTGTCGAAAATGAGTTCGGAGGCCATATTGCTAAATCAGACGCAGGACTCTAAAAATGCCGAGAAGTGAGTAAAAAATAACCGCATCTCGGACAGGCGAGAAGTACTTTTCTGTCCTTGGGAATGTCGAAGTATCATGGAGTAAATTATAGGATTTATTGCAAAAATATCCGACAAAATTTTGTGGAGAACTTCATTTCGGTTTTCTGATTACACAATGCTATTGCGAGTGCCGCAAGAGAACGCCACAAATGGAAAAATTTATGAGATTCTACGAATCCTTTCTGACATTTTGCAAAGCATCGTGCAACGTTTCATTTAGAGCTTTTAGAATCTCATTGCCATCAACGTCGCTTTGTTTCACATTTTTTCTATGCCAATTTTTTTGACAGGCCGCATTGAAATGTGCGGAAAAAGATGAAATTTTCTAGTTTTGCGAGCCACCTATAAACCTTGCTAAACAGTTATCAACAATGCCCACTTGCTCCCATGGTTTACTAGGATATACTAGGGTTTATGAATGAGGAGTTAGTCACTATCAAGGACGCCGCTAGGATGCTGGGAGTGTCTCGATTGACGCTTCGCAACTGGGATAAGTCTGGGAAACTTTTGGCGCGGCGGCACCCAATCAGCAACTATCGAGTTTATTCTGTTGACGACCTCAAAAATCTTCTCGCGCAAATACAAATCCCGAAAAAGCCGAGGCCGGCTGAACCGAGAAAACTCGCTGTGACACATGAATCTGACTAGTCAATGCCGCTTTTTAGGTTTACGAAGAAAGGAGTGGCGAGATAAAACACGCCCTCTTTTTTTGTTTACTACATTGCATACTCGTCGCACTCTACCCCACCTTGTAAACCTCGCCCATTTAGGTAAACTATTTTCATCATGAGCGAATACATATTGACCGTTGACCTGGAAATTCACCCCGTAAAATCGCTTCGCTCTAACGTGGCGAGTGCTTAGTTAACATGAACACAATACAAAGCGAATATATATTGACAGTGGGCTTGGAGATCCACGCCGAGCTCAGGACTCGGACGAAGATGTTCTGCGATTCCAAAAATGACCCGGACGAGGTTCGCCCAAACGTTAACGTCTGCCCTATCTGCGTGGGACATCCTGGAACGCTTCCAGTCATGAATAAGGAGGCGGTGCGACATGTGCTTAAGGTCGGTCTTGCGCTTGGTGGTAGACTTGCCGACTTCACCGAGTTCGACCGAAAGAATTATTTCTACCCCGATATTCCAAAAGGGTATCAGCTCAGCCAGTACGAATTTCCGCTTGTCTCTGGCGGATCACTCCAAGGAGTTGCCATTACCCGCGTCCATCTTGAGGAGGACACCGCCACTTCCCTGCACGAGGAAGGAGATTATAGTTTGGTGGATTTCAACCGCGCGGGAATTCCGCTTATGGAACTTGTCACCGAGCCGGTGATCAAGAGTGCGGCGGAAGCCGCTAATTTCGCGCGCGAGTTGCAGCTCCTTCTTCGATACATTGGAGCCTCGGACGCTAATATGGAAAAGGGCGAGATGCGCGTAGAGGCCAACATCTCTGTTTCGAAAGCAACGGAGATCGCGGACAAACGCAGACTTAACGCAGACGGTCGCGGAAACAAGATTCTGCGTAATTCAGCGTCAGGTCAGCGTAGTTCTGCGGTGCCACTTGGCACAAAGGTTGAAGTAAAGAATCTCAACTCATTTCGCGCGGTTGAACGAGCGATTGCCTACGAAATGGGCCGTCACATAGAGCTCATTGAATCTGGGAAAAAAGTCGAGCAGGAAACAAGAGGATGGGATGAGAATACTGGAAAGACATTTGTCCAGCGTAAAAAGGAGGAGAGCCATGATTATCGTTACTTTCCTGACCCAGACCTTTCAAAACTTGTTGTTCGCGATGTGCCTGAATTCGCAAGTGAAATACTAAAAAAAGAAATGCCAAGGTTCCCATGGGAGAAGCGACGTCACTACATTGACATTGGTATAAAGGCCGGTGATGCCGAGATACTGCTAGCGAATCGAGCGATTGGCGCGCTTCTTGAGGCCGTGGAAAATACAGTAAAGGGTAAATCGGAGCTTTTTCTTGCTTCAAACTACATTATTTCCGACCTACTTGGACTTATCAGAAAGGCTGGCTTTGACGGAGATAGTATATCTCTTCCATTTTCTCCGACTGCGTTTGCCAAGCTTATTGGCATGGTGGCGGATAAAAAGCTTTCTTCACGCGGAGCCAAGGACATACTGCAGATGCTCTTTGAAAAAGGAGGGGAGCCGGAAGAGCTTGCCGCGGAGCTTGGTCTTTTGCAAAAAAGTGACCGTAGGGAGCTCAAAGCTGTCGTAGAAGAGGTAATTGCGGCCAATCAGAAAGTGGCGCTGGATTATAAAAGCGGCAAAATGCCCGCTTTGCAGTTCCTCGTTGGTCAAGGCATGAAAGCGACCAAAGGTTCGGCAAATCCAGAAGTTCTCCGTGAAGTGTTCACCTCCCTCCTTAAGTAACCCTCTTTTTTTTGCCGTATATAAATACCCTTTTGCCCCCATGTCCGACATCGTGTCCGACATCGGATGTCGGACAGAAAGTGCGTTAAATTTACACAATAACCTCGCCTTCCTCCTGCTCCAGTCCCGCTTCAAGAAAAATCTCGTTATCAAGCAAAAGTCTTCTGTATTCACTTTTTGCACTACTGGTGTTAACAAATTTTTCATAGTCCTTGCCTCCCTTAAACTGCTTCGAAATGACGGCGTGTAAGAGTAGTGTATCCCATCGGTTCTGACCTGAAAGGTCTCGGAAACTTGACCACGGATATTGCCTTTCCTTGTCTGTCCACGCGGTAAGTTCTCTTGGATTCCTGTGTACATACGCGGAAAGGTACAAAAGCTGTTCATTCGTCTTTTGGTGAACGGCTTTGAAAGGACCCTGAAAAACGTGACCGATGTGTCTTTCGGGATATTTCTTATTAGCGTACTTTGAATATCCATTTAACACGCGCTGCATATATTTAGAAATGCCTCCGCCTTCAGTTTCCTGCACGACAAGGTGAAAGTGATTCGGCATGAGACAAAACCCTACTAGCGCAACTGTCCGTTTAGAAATAATTTTGTTGTGTACGTGTACGGGGGTGCCAAACTCCTCACTTCGCTTAAAATTGGAGACTTTCTCGGACAGTCTGGAAAATGTAAGTGGTGATTGATAGTACAGCAGGTAAAACAAGAAGCGAATATAGTCACCTTCGTTGTGAAATACTTCTTGTTTGTTGTTACCCCTGTTGTAGAGATGATAATGCTCACCTGGGGTGAATGCGGTACGTCGGTACGCCATACGAAACATCATACCACATCTTTGTCCGACATCCGATGTCGAACGGGTTGACGTGTGGGGATTTAGAATTCTTTGAGAATAGTTACAAGCGCGTCTCTGAACTTCTTGAGCAGTACATCGTCAATGACCGATACGACACGTACATGTTTACTTTTTTTCTTCATGACCGTTATGGCTTTTTTGATATCTTTTGCTTCTCTCATATCGGCCTTAGTGAGTACGATGACTTCCTGTTTCTTGGCAAGCTCCGGCGCGTGAGCCGTAAGCTCATCGCGTACCGTCTTATATGCCCTGAGTAAACTCTTTTCCTCGAGTGAGATGCAGTGCAGGAGAAGCTTTGTACGCGCAATATGCCGCAAAAACTTGGTCCCGAGCCCCTTCCCTTCTCCCGCGCCTTCGATAAGTCCTGGAATGTCAGCTAGAATAAAACCCCTGAATGCTCCAAGATTCGGTTCAAGCGTAGTGAACGCGTAGCTTCCAACTTTTGCTCGCGCCGCGGTAAGCTCGTTTAGGAGCGAGGACTTTCCAGCGTTTGGAAACCCAATAAGCCCAGCGTCAGCGATAAGCCGAAGCTCCACATAAAACTCCGCCTCTTCCCCCGCCTTCCCCAGTGTAAATTCCATTGGGCGAACATTGCGGGAACTCTTGAAATGCTCGTTACCTAAGCCACCCCTGCCGCCGCGCAGTACCATGTAGCGTTCTCCTTCATTTAGAAATTCATAGACTCTTCCAGTAACTTTATTCGTCACAACCGACCCTACAGGAACCTCTAGCTCTAGGTCCTTACCGTTTTTTCCGTGTCTGCTTTTCCGCTGTCCACTATCGGCGCGGCCAGCCACAAAAAGATTCCCATATCGATACGACGCAAGCCGACCGATATCGCGCACGGCCCGAAGGTACACGTCTCCTCCTTTCCCGCCGTCACCACCGGCTGGACCCATGAATTCTTTGCCTTTTTCATGAAGCCAGGAAACGATGCCGTTTCCGCCGGCGCCGGCTTTGAGATGTAGTGTTATTTCGTCAACAAAAGCCATAGTAACGAGATTTATGAAATAAGATTTATGATTTATGATTCAGAAAAAGAAAACAGTGGCCGCGTCACGAGGAGCGGCCACTGCATGATCCTTCTTACGAGAAGGGATTGAAGAAACGCGTGATAGTGCTTAAAGATTTTCGCACCTTTTCGCGTCTCTCCGCGCGCCGAGCGATCTTGCACGCCCAAGCCGGGAGCCTCTTAGGACTGAAACCACTGATTGAGGGACCCCGCAACATACAATCATGTGGTATTGGTCTTGTGCTTTTCATGTTCACCTCAAACTTCATTTAAACAAGTTTTCGCTTAAAAATCAAGCGCGAGTTTCGCAAGTGCGATTGCGCCATTCTTGCTTTTTGCGACTGCCATAAACCTATTCCGATGGCAGAAAACAGAATCTGGAACGCCAGTTATCTTCGCGAGTTTCGCGTCCCGAAGTCCCGCCCAGCTTTGCGGCAAATCCCTGCGATTTACGAAAAGATGCGGATTGTCGCGGACAGAGTAGAGCCGCCACGTTCCGTTTTGCGGATGCACGACATACAGAGGTTCGGGAAATCGCGAGAGAACATCCTTCCAAGAATAATCTCCGTCCAAAATAATAAGCCGCTTGTCCGCCGCCTCGTTATACACGGCTTGTACTTTTTGCTCTCCAGCCACAAATGCTTTCGCGCGCTGTATCTCACGTTCAATAATCCGCCGCGCAAAAGACACCGCCTCATTAAAATTGCTCTCGAGGTAAGATTCCCCTTCCTGCCACGTTGGAGTAAACGAGCGCACAACATCGGAAATTTCGTACGAAAAATTCCCCGGAAATTTGGGCAGTGAAAGGTCAATGCCGTTGTCGTTCGCGTCAATTGGAACCACCAGAATCTCTTCCACGCGACTTTGAGCCGATGTGTCACCACAAAGTTTCTCGCCGAATTTCTTCCAAACTAACCCAAACGCGGCATACGGAATGCCTGCATGTGCCACGCCTGCCGCGACAGGCAGGCCATTTTTTCTAGTTCCAACACCCTCTATCTGATGATGGTCAAATCGGTTCTTTTGTTCGTCATAGACCCCTCCAACGTCAACGACTATATCGCCCCCAAGAATCACACGCGAATCGCGCGTGCGGACTACTTTCGCGTCCTTATTAAGAATAAGAAGAGCCGCTACGGCGAAAACATCATCCGCGTGGAACTTGCCGTCGTGGGTGATGATTGTTTGAGGCATGCAAAAGACTATAGCACAAAAGTAGAAATTCAATAACCAAGATACAAGAAACAATAACCAAACAAAGCGCAGAGCAAGAAAATTCTCGTCCTTTGGTTATTGTATCTTGGTTATTGGTTATTATCGTTGTTTTGAAACAGCAGCGGATAGATATCCAAAAGCGCCAAAAGGAGCGAGAGGGCGACCGGACCGGCAAGGAAACCGACGGGGCCGAAAAACACGATACCGCCAAGCACCGAGAGGAGAATGAAGAGCGGATGCATCAGGAGGCCTTTCTCAAAGAGCACTGGACCAAGGAGATTGTCTATGGACCCTATAATCATGCCGAATATCAAAAGACCAAGTGCCGAGAACATACCGCCCGTTATGAAAAGAAATATGACAGCAGGTATAAATACGATGGCGACTCCAACCGCGGGAATGAGCGCGGCTATGGCCGTAATCGCGCCCCAGAGCACTGGACTCGGCACGCCGAAGATGAAAAAACCGACAGAAGCGAGAATGCCTTGTAAGAGTATGATTAATAGTTTCCCTTTCACGACCGAAGAAATGGCGGATTCAATGCGTTTTAGAATTCGCTCGTCATACTCATTGGTAAGAGGTGAAAGCGTGACGATATAAGACCTGAATTTCGCTCCGTCGCGAAAAAGATAAAACAAAGCTAAAAGCATGATAAAGGTTTGGAACACAATGCCGATAGCCCGCGTAAAGACTCCGCCAAAATTGCTTAAGAAAAACGACAGGGCGGCATCCACGTACTCGGAGATATTAATTTCAAAGCCGGGAATTATCTTTTGTATGTACTCTTTGAACGGGAGGATGGCCTCATCCAAGCGAGAGAGGATTGAAGCGCCGTTTCCGGCGGACTCGTATAAATTCCGCGCGTCATCAAAAATGAAGAATCCAAAGAGCGTAGCCGGAATAAGAACCACGAAAAATAAAAAAGCCAGTGTCAAGAACGAGGCCAATCCTTCCCTTTTGACTCTTTTGTGGACTGTCTCAAAAAGGGGCCGAAAAACAATCGCGAACACCACAGCGACAAACAGCGCGCCGAAATACGGCTTGAATATGAAAAAAGACACCGCGGTGGCCGCCGCCACGAGAAGAAAGAAAAAGCTTAGTTCAACTTTGCGAGATGCGGGCATGGGAAAATATAGAGAATAACCAATAACCAAGATACAATAACCAAACAAATCTCAAGAGTCAAAAGAAATTATTTACACTTATTGATAATTGAGGATAATATGTTGCGCAATTCTACAGATTCTTTAATAAGAAACGAAATCTCTTTCTCTACATCTGAATTTGCAACGGCAATCAGTTCTAACCAATGAATTGTTTCTTTTGTTTCCCTTCGAGAAATCTTCAGTTTGTGTACAAAATCCTTAGTACCCAGCGCGTCGTTCGCTTCTCTGTAATTCGCACCAATAGAACCGGAAGAGCCCACTACCTGCCCGACTAAGCGATCATTCATCGGATTGCGAGGAAGATTCATGCACAACTTGATAACTGCTTTCGCAAAATCTGTAGTCCGTTTTTCCAAGTCAAAAGAGTGTCCGCCCTCCTGTTTGGAATCTTGAATATTGAGCATTGTTTGGAGCTTGTTTCTTGGTTATTGGTGTTTGGCTACTTTTTGCTCTTTATCGCTTCTATTTCTCTTTCAATATGCCTCAGCTTATCGGACATATTCAAAAGAAGCGCCCCTTCGGCCCGAACTTCGCTTTCGGTCTTTTCTTCTACCTTCTTCTCGTGCGTAAGGCCGGAAAGAATGATGCGGTCTCCTATAAAGAAAGAAACGAAGAGTCCAGTGAGGAGAAGGATTATGGCGCTTATTATCGTTGATATCGGAGCGCCAAATACAACCCCTAAGATGCCGCCGCTTTGCTCAAGCATATCTGCCGTGTGCCAAACACCTCGCCAAAACATGACGATGGCCGTACCGCCTATAATGCCGTAGATAATGGGAGCTCTTGAGAGCTTTCCCCTGACTTCATCTTCTAATTTGTCGAAAAATTTAATAAATCTCATACGCAAAGAGATGAGTTCTCTTTTATAGAGCCACGCGCAATTTGTTCCAAAAAACCGTCCCGAGCGAGCCTGCCGCGGCTAATAGAAGCATACCATGGATGATAAGTCCCACAAAAGGTATCGCGGATAAAATTGAAAGAAACACGATTCCCAAAAGCACAGGACGATATGAAAGCGGAAAGGCAGAGCGCTTAAAGAAAATTTGTTCGCTCCACGCGCCAAGAAGCAACCCAGCGTATACCCAAGACAACAGAAGGAGGAGAAGAAGGAGCGCGCCGAGTATAAGCGCGATTGGGATACCAATGACGGATAGCGCAAAGATAGAAATCGCTATCGGGAGAAGGATGAGTATCAGAAATCCTCTAAGAACGCGCATCCAGAAATTCGGAAGAGTCTCGAGGAGTACTTCTTCGGTACGCTCTCGCGCAAGAAAGAACAGCAAAAAGCCAAGGGCGAGCATCATAAGCGCCTTGAGCGAAAAGAACCCGCCGAGAAACGCTCTTTGAAAAGAAACGCCGTCACTCTTCCACTCGCCAAAGATTACCTCGCCTGTAATAACTACATTGATGGGGGGTTTTGCTTTACCGCGAGTGTGGTGGATAAAGTCTCCCGTGATGCGCGCCGGTTCTTTAAATACCGCTTCACCCCAGAGCTCAAGGTCGCCTTCTACCGCCCCAGAAAGAAGAAGTTTGTTTGATAGCACTTTTGCGTTACCTAAGACCTTGCCGTGAATTTCCGCCTCTCCAGCTACTACATACAAAGACCCTTCGATAAGAGCCGTCGGTTTTATCACAACTTTTGAAGCAACCGCTATAACGTCATCGGCAATCGTGCCGTCTATTGTAACTATGCCTCCCAAGACGCGGGCGTCATCTCCAATCCTCCCTTCCACCCGCACATCCTCTCCGATAAAAAAGATATCGTCTGAAATCTCACTTTGGCTGAAGATTGTCCTCCCAAGCGCAAAGGCGTCACCGAATACCTTACCGGCTAATACAATCGTCCCTCCAGCCGCATAAACATCATCAGGGGCGTCCTGCGCGCCTTTAAGAAAGTAATCGCCGAAATTGATTGAAGCGGCAAAGGCGAACAGAGGCGTGAATGCGATTATCGTGGTGATAAGAGATTTCTTGAGCATAGGGGCAGTATAGCATTTAACGGTAACTGGTACTTGTAACAGGTGACTGGAACAATGTTCAGAGTTACAGTCACAAGTTACCTGTTACTAGTTCCAGTTAACCCTCTAGTTTAAGCAACTTCCCTTCCCGCTTCACATACGCGAACATTTTAAAGAAGAACCAAACCATAAAGAGGAGATATGCCACATTGGCGATGACCGCGCCCCATAGGTGCGCAGTCGAAACCGTGCCAGTCGCAATCACCGAACGCATTCCTTCAAATACATAGGTTGACGGAAGCAGGTATGCAATCGGCTGAAGAAACGAAGGCAACGCCGACACCGGATAAAACACGGCCGAAAATGGTTGAATCAGAATGAGAAAGCCCCACGCAAGAATTTGCGCCGAGGTACCGAAACGCAAGATGATGGCATTCGCGAACAGCCCGAGCGCCCACCCGAACAGGAAGAGATTGAGGACGAATGGAATGAGCGCGAAGCCGAGCGCGAAGAGATTGAAGCTATACATGAAGTACGCGAGCACCGCGAGAATAATGCCGACAAGAATGAGCCGCACCGCCCCAACGAGTAGTGTTGAAATAAAGAATTCAGAGATGCGGAGCGGGGTTACAAAGATATTGAGAAGGTTCTTTTCCCAAATTTCCTCAAGAAACGATATTGAAACCGATTTTTGCGATTGATTGAGAAAATCCCAAAAGATGACCGCGCCGAGTAGAACCGTTACGGCATTGAATCCGCCGACATTCATTTTTTCAATATACATGCTCAAAAATCCCCATACCAAAAGTTCCATCACCGGCCAATAGACGATGTCCATAATGCGCGGAAAACTTCTCTGGTAGAGATACAGATGACGAATCAGTAGTGCTTGTATTCGATGCCAGCGCATAAACATAAACTTAACAAAACACAAACTTCACAAAAAACCAAACAAAATCACAAACTAAAGAAAAGCACAAACATTTGGCTTGTTTGTTGTTTTGTGCTTTGTTTGGTTTTTGTGTACTGTGTTTTGTGCATATTTTATTTCTCCGCTCTGGCGATGTGAAGAAATACATCGTTCAGGTCTTCGCGGCCATATTTCTTCACAAGTTCAGCTGGCGTCCCCTCATCTTTGAGACGTCCGTGCTGGATGAAGATAACTCTGTCGCAAATTTCTTCCACTTCTTCCATGTTATGCGATGTGTATAGGATTGTCACTCCTTTTTCCTTCTGAATACGTTTGAGCAAAATACGTGTGCGGTCGGCGATGTCGGGGTCGAGCGAGGCCGTCGGTTCGTCAAGAAGGAGGAGTTTGGGGTCATTCAAAAGCGCTTTGGTAAGATTGAGGCGCGTGAGCTGACCGGTGGAGAGATTGTAGGTGAGCTTCTTCAAAAACTCGCGTATCTCAAAGAAATCGACAAGTTCCTCAATCTTGTCCGAGAGGTTCTTTACGCCGTAGAGCCGCCCGAAGGTAAGAAGGTTTTCAATGACCTTGAGATTCCCAGGAAGTGAGACGTACGGCGAAGAAAAGTTAAGTTGGCTTAAAATCTCTTCGCGTGACAACGCGTATTCCTTTCCCATAATGCGGATAGTCCCGCCCGTAGGAGTAATGAGGTCAAGAAGCATTTGAATTGTCGTCGTCTTTCCAGCGCCATTTGGACCGAGAAGTCCCGTGATTGTTCCCTCTTCCACGCAAAATGAAAGTCCGTCTACTGCCCTTACGGTCCCGAACTCCTTTACCAAATCTTGAACTTCAATGATGGGATTCATGAGAAAGGGATTGTACCGTGTTTGGATTCTTTTTTGAAGCGAGACACAAGCTCTGTGCTTGAACGAAGTTTTCCTCCCTTGCCAACGTTGAACACCACCTTGATGCCAAGTCTTTCGCACAGTACCGCCTCCGAATTGAGCGAGGAGGACTTCTTTTTTGAATCCACGAGATTCCTATCCCCCCCATTCGCAAAAATGTGCGGGCGCAGTTTCAAAAGTTCGCGGCACACGCTCCTATCGGGGTCATTCTTTTTGTGTGACGTAATCACAACTGTATCAACGGCCGCGAGTGATTCTAAGATCTCCTTTCGATCAGTCTCGGACATGAACACAAAACCTTTTTTCTGCATAAGCCAGTTGTCGTTGTTGAGAATTACAACAAGTGTGTCACCAAGTCTTTTCGCCGCATTAATGAGGCGGACATGGCCGATATGAATCGGGTCCCAGCCTCCTGAAACTGCCACGATTTTTCTTTTTCCTCTCTTCGCCGTTTTGTTTTTCACAGTCATCCATTATTAAACTGTTTTCCACGCCGAAATATTACAGCATGCCGCATCTATTCTGATATTCTCAACCCGCCTGCCGGCGAGGCAGGGAACATCAGAATAGATTCATCATGCTTCTTTTAGTTGATTGAGCGCAGCGAGTGCATAGTGCCGCACGTTCAGCCACAGGTTCATCTGCTCTACTTCCTCTTTGGCACACCAGCGGCATTCCTCGCTCGCGTCATCCGCATAGGTTACCGCGGTTTTATCGCTTTGCGCTCGGGCGAAATAGACGAATGTAATGTGTTCATGGCCGGGTTGATTTGTAGCGTGGCGATTGAGGGCGACTGGCGGTATGAGTTCCCTTCCGTGGTCAACGGATTCAAAAATCCTTGGATTCCCCACAAGCTCAATGTCGAGCCCAACCTCCTCTTTCACCTCCCGATGCGCCGCCTCTACCGGGTCTTCGTGAAGTTCAATATGCCCTCCGACGCTCATCCATTTTTTGTACTTGTCATGCATGCGAAGAAGTACCTTGTCTTTATGCACAATGAAGACTTCAACGGTAAAATCTATTTTTTCGTGGATGTGGGGCATGGGGATAGCTTATAGCTGTTAGCTTCTAGCTTTTAGCGTTGAGATAAACTCTGTTCGGACAACTCTTTAATACATTTCTCCACTACGGACAAAGGAAGGCCAAGCACGCTTTCAAAGGTTCCGTCAATTCGAAGGTACGGCCTGATGAGCGGAGACTGTGGCGTGAACCCCCCGGCGTATTTGAACGCTCCGCCGCTCGCGAGGAATGCCTCAATGTTCTCCTGCGGAATCTTTGAGAAAAATACCTTTGAAACTTCACGCTCTGTAATAGACTTGCCGCTTCCCGTATTCGTAACTGTAATACCGTTAACACACTCCGCTGGATATTCGCTTCTGCTAAATGTTTCAAGATATCGTCTAGCTTCAGCGAGAGTTCGCGGTTTTTCCCGAAGTTCGCCATTCCATACTATAACTTGGTCCGCCGTGATGAGAATCGCTGGTTCTTTTATTTTGGTGAGGAGCGCGGCGGCCTTCGCGCGAGAAAGACGAAGCGGAAGTTCATAAAAATCTTCATGCCGAATTGCCTTCTCATCTATGTTTGAGACCATTACATCAAATGCGTACCCGGCATCTTTTAGCACCTGTTTCCGATTTTCAGATTGTGAACCTAAAATAATTTTCATACAAGCGCATTCCTCACACCCTTATCTTATTCGCTTCACTTTACTTGGGTAAAGTGAAGCGACTTAGACGTAGGCCCAACCTAAAACCTAAAATTTGTTTTCTATTCACACGGACGATTCTGATTTTTGTTCCCCGTTCCGCAAAGATTCTTCATTATTTTTCAACCATACTTTTTTGAAAAATGGCATTGTCAGTGTTGACAGCATAAACGCCACGGCAGGAACTACTGCATTTAACCATGGATTTGGAATATCAATCGCCCTCATATACGCTCCGATTGCTAAATACGTAAATATCGTCAGTACTATCCGTCTCGTCCAGCTTGTTTCCCATGCCTTGTCAACTTCAACTTTCTGATTTCGTTCTTCAATCTTTTGTATTTTCTGCTCTATGTTTTCCATATTTTTTTATCCTCATTGCCCATGACACTTCTTGAACTTTTTGCCGGAACTATCCCAGTAGTAGAACCTCTAAGACTGCGGTTCACTACAGGACTCCGCTACGCTCTGCGATGATATGGGGCGTTTATCAGTCCGCACTGTTTATACTTATAAACTTTTCCTGTATTTGTGTTCACCACTCCGCAGTAACAGGGGTCGTTTCTGCCGAGTTTTGACCCATCGGGGTTGGTGGGGACATTGGACCGTGAGACATTTCCCCGATGCTTCGCGTCCGATTCTTCATCGCCCGAGCCGATGAGCTGGGCTTGTTCATGCACTTCCTGTAATTTAATTTGCTCTGGCGCTGGAGTTGGTCCCCCGACACGCGGGAGAATATTCATCACTTGCGCGACGATATTTTCCTCCATTTCTTTGAACATCTGAAGTCCCTCCTTTTTATATTCGACAAGCGGGTCGCGCTGGCCATAGGCGCGAAGGTTCACCGAGCCGCGAAGGTAATCCATTACCTCCAGATGCTCAACCCAAAATAAGTCAATTGTTTGGAGAATGAGACGTTGAATGGCGGGATAGAAGTCGTCACCGAGCTGTTTCTTCTTTTCTTCCACCGATTTTTGGAATGCCTCATTCCCCGCCCCGATAAGTGTGAGGTAGTCCTCAGCCGCCACCCCGCCACCAACGAGTATATTTCTTCGGCGTTCGTACACGACGCTTCGCTGATGGTTTAGCACATTGTCATATTCAAGCACGTGTTTCCTTGCGTCAAAATTGAACCCCTCAATCTTTGTCTGCGCGGTTTCGAGCGAACGAGTGATGATGCGGTTTTCTATCGGCTCATCTTCTGGTATGCCAAAACGCCCCATCATGTTCTTGATAGTGTCGGCGGCAAACACGCGCATGAGCGTGTCCTCCATTGATACGAAAAACTGCGTTTCTCCAGGGTCTCCTTGCCTGCCCGAGCGCCCGCGGAGCTGATTATCAATGCGCCGCGCTTCGTGCCGCTCAGTGCCGAGAACAAAGAGCCCTCCCACCGATTTTACCGCTTCCGCATCCTCCTTTACTTGCGGATTGCCTCCGAGTTTGATGTCCACGCCGCGACCTGCCATGTTGGTCGCAACCGTCACTGCTCCTTTCCGTCCCGCTTGGGCAATTATTTCCCCTTCGCGCTCGTGGTTTTTGGCGTTTAGAACCTCATGCGGCACGCCCACCGAGCGGAGATACTCTGAAAGCACTTCGTTCTTTTCAATTGAAACCGTGCCGATAAGCACCGGTTGTTCTCTTTGATTGAGTTCCGCGACCTTTTTCGCGATAGCCTTGAACTTCCCTTTCTCCGTTTGGAATATCTGGTCGTTTCTGTCGGCTCTCGCGATGGGCTTATTTGTCGGAATAGAAACCACATCCAAGCCATACACTTTGTAAAACTCTTCTGAGCTTGTCTTGGCCGTGCCAGTCATCCCTGCGAGTTTCTTATACATTCGGAAATAATTTTGGAATGTGATGGACGCGAAGGTGCGGGATTCTTTCTGGACTTTCACACCTTCCTTCGCTTCAATCGCCTGGTGCAACCCCTCGCTCCAACGGCGTCCTGGCATCATGCGGCCGGTGAATTCGTCTACAATCACTATTTCACCGTTTCGTACGACATATTCCTTATCAAGATGAAAGAGCGCTTTGGCGCGAACGGCGGTCTCAAGGTGATGTACGTATTTAATGCCCTTCTCCGTATAAAGATTATCCACGCCAAGCGCTTTTTCCGCCTTCTCGATACCCGCTGGAGTGAGTTGAATAGCTTTCTGTTTTTCATCCACGGTAAAATCCGTGTCTCTTTCTAACCCTCGAACAATTTGCGCGAACCTGGCGTAGAGGTCTCCGGAATCCCCCGTCGGCGCGGAAATAATGAGTGGCGTTCGCGCCTCGTCTATGAGAATAGAATCAACTTCGTCCACGATGGCGTAGTTGAAATCGCGCTGGCGCAGGCGCTCCGGAGAATATTCAAGGTTGTCGCGAAGATAATCAAAGCCGAATTCATTGTTGGTGCCATAAGTGATGTCCGCGGCGTAAGCCTCGCGCCGTGTGCATGGTTTCAAGAATTCATGCACTACCCGGAAACTCCCAAGTTCATCTCTTGTTTTATCCAATTGGTCATCTTTATCTTTGTTTGGATTTTCTGATTTGAGATTTTCGCCTTGTTTGGAAATTGGAAATTGGAAATTGGAAATTCCACCTGCTCCCTTTCCAGAACTGTGAGCAGGGTCGTATATGAATGACGAATCGTGATTGATAACCCCCACCGAGAGTCCGAGCAGGTGGTGTATCTGCCCCATCCACACCGCATCTCTTCTTGAGAGGTAATCGTTGACGGTAACGATATGCACGCCTTTTCCCGCGAGTGCGTTCAAATATGAAGGAAGCGTTGCGACGAGCGTCTTTCCTTCACCGGTGCGCATCTCGGCGATGCCGTGGTTATGGAGTACATGACCGCCGAGAAGTTGGACGTCAAAATGCCTTTCGCCTAAAGTACGGCGGGCTGCTTCACGTACGAGCGCGAACGCTTCGGGAAGAATGTCGTCAAGCGACTCGCCTTTTTGCACACGGGCCTTTAATTCTGTGGTTTTCTCCTTAAGCGCGTTCCCCGAAAGCCCCAAAAGGCCCGCCTCCAGACTATTTATCTTTTGGACATTCGCGTATAACGGCTTTAGTTTGGCCTCCGAATCGTCGCCGAAAAGTTTCTTGATACGGTCGAACATGCGGCAATACTAACACAAAATAGTGAGTAGTTAGTAGTATGTAGTTAGTAGAAAGACCAACACAAAACTCCTCTGACATTTTGCCAGAGGAGTTTTGTGTTATCGGCGGCGGCGAGCGCCTTTGCGCTTTTTCCCCTTCTTTGCCGTTTTGCGCTTCTTCGCTGCCTTTCGCTTTTTCTTTGCCATTATCTTTTTAGGAAAAGAATCCGTGCAATCGGAATCGAGAATATCGTATCTGCCGTCTTTCTTTTCTCTTATTAGCGTGCAATAGAAATGTTCGACCTTATTCATTATCGCACGCACACGCGAGCATACAACCGTTTTTTCAGCTAACCTGTGGACAACGGAACGGTCGAGGGTTAAAGATATCGCTTGGAGACTCACAGAAAGTTTTTACTTCACGCTCCAACCAGAAGTTAAGTCGTACTATCATACTACAAAGTATGATAGTACGACTCATACATCGCATCCTACAATTTCTACCATATCTGCTGTATTTCCCACTCGATGTCGATGTCGGTTTTCGCTTTCACTTTATCAGAAATCTCTTTAGCAAACGATTTAATTTCTTCCGCGGACGCCTTACCATTTTGTACGATGACGATTGGCTGGCGTTCAAACAAAGTTACGTTGCCTTTGCAAAATCCTTTGAGACCGCACACGTTATCAAGAATCCAGGCAAGGGGAATCTTGAACCTTGTAAAGATTGGGAAGCCGGGGAGGTCCGGGAATTTCTTCTTGAGTTTGTTGAATTTCCCCTGTGAAATGATGGGGTTTTTGAAAAACGAGCCGGCAGTGCCGTGTGTTCTCAAATCCGGAAATTTTCTGCTTCTAATCTCAAGCACTGTTTTCCGTATATCCAACGGAGTCAGTCTCTTTTTCTTAAATCGTAAATCATAAATCCTAAATCTCTCTTTCAAATCTTTATATTCAAGATTGGGTGTTCCGCTCTTTTTGAGCCACAGCGCCACGCGCGTTATGATAAGCGATTTTCCCTTCGGGCGCTTGAAAATGCTGTCGCGGTAGCCGAACTTGCACTCTTTGTTTGACAGTGTTCGGAACTTTCCACTCCTTGTGTCAAAGACTTCCACCCATGCAAGCGTTTCTTTTATCTCCGTGCCATACGCTCCTATGTTTTGGATGGGAGCGGCGCCCACCGTACCGGGAATGCCCGAAAGATTTTCAACACCCCAGAGTTCGCGCCGGACCGCTTTCGCAACCAATCCATCCCAACTCTCTCCGGCGCCGGCAACTACTAAAACATCTTCACTATCCTCTTTCCAGCCAATTCCCTTAATATCTATTTTGATAATGAGCGCGTCAATATCTTCATCTGCGATGAGCACATTGGAGCCACCGCCAAACACGACAAGGTTAATTCTCTTTTCGCGAGCGAAGGCGAGCGCCTCCGAGAGTTCCTCCGCCCTTTCCACGGCACAAAAATAGCGAGCAACACCGCCAATCTTAAGTGTCGTCATTTTTTTGAGAGAAACAAATTCGCGTATTCGCATTGAGGCCTCATACTAGTACAAAAAAACGCTTGTGCAAATCGGCTGTCGTAACAGACAATCGCACAAGCGCCTAAACTACACCGTCACTCGTACTGCAGGAGTGCAGGAGGGACGTAGATGAGTTTGCCCGGGTTCCCCTTGTGAGCCCCCTCTTCTTCCTGTCCATAGGCCGCGACGAGCGCACCGCCGTTGGGGAGGATGCAAATGCCGCTACCGACGATCCCAGGGACCACGAGCTTGCAGTCAATATAAATCCCGGGGTCCGTCCGGTTTGGGCCGCGGACCGAGTGAGAGCTCGCGACCGTCACTGGCTCACCACGCAGGTAGGCAATGCCGTAGTGAAATCGCGGGATACCATGTTGTTCCAAAAGCTCAAACTTGGGCGAATGAGTCACCCACCCCTCGTGCCACATATACGGTGCAAGGCGCCATTTGTTCATTGCGGCGTCTGATTCTACCGTGAGGAGCAGGTTGAGGCGCTGATTAAGAGCGGCGGAGTGAATGAACGGAAAGTCGCGGCACTCCGGCAAGGAAATTCGCGCCGCAAGGTGCCACTGCGCGCTGTCCTCCGGGACGAGCAAAAAGAACTCGCGGTCCAAGCGTCCGATGCAAACGGATTTGCAGTCGGGCCCGAAAAACGCAGTGCAACAGCGGTTTGCCCCCGATGGATAGGCCATGTCAGGAAACCCTCCGCGGCATCGTGTGATACCGTTTTGCGCGCCGTGGATCCATGCGACCTCAAACCGGAGCGTGTTGCCGTCTACTGTTACGCGGTTCATGCACACCGCCGGCGCGAAGTAGTCGGTGATAAGGACCCTGTCGCCAAGTGACGAAATACCAAATGGCTGGAAGCCCAGCGGTATCTCTGTAATATCTTGGTCGCTCACCTGTACCGTCCGGCTTTTGACCTGCCACTTGAAGCTCTGGGCCGATGCGGTCCAGTAATCTTGCTCTGCTTTGCTGTTCATATTGTCTTTCTCCGTGTATCTGATGTTCTGGAAGTTGTTTACTTCTCTGCGGCCAAAACGCACCGTCAAAGAACCTATCGGTAGGTTACCGCATTTATAGAGATATGTCAATACCGGCTAAAGTAGCGACGCGCAATCGCATGGTTTTCAACCTTTACCGAAAGAGTTTGTAAATCCAATCATGCGGGCCGACGGTGAGAAGGAGTACCGTCGTGCCGTCAATGAAGCGGAACGCCACACGATATTTCCGGTCAATGCGAAACGTCCAAATCGCCCTTTCTTTCGGTGCGATTTTTTCTGAATTGAGAGATGGATGAAACGGATTATGAGAAAAGATTGTTTGCTGTTTTGCCGCCTTCTTCTGTATCAACATCGATAATTTTGCGAACCGAAGTTCAAATTCCTCCGAAACGAGAAGAGTGCGCACAGACAAATGCGGCTATCGAATGAGTTCACGCAGGGAGTGAATTTTCCGGACTCTCCCGACCTCATAATCGCGTTCAGCACGCTTCACGCTTGCAAGAAAATCAGGGTTAAACATGCCCAAATTGGCGGCAAGCCGCTCTAATCTATCCGCATCCATTTCAACAACGATTTTCTTCGCGGTATTTCGTTTGGGTTTTAGTGTGAATGTAAGACTGTTCATATGTTCAGTGTATCAGCAAGAAATAAAATATTCAAGTTTATGTATACAGCCCTAACTAGGAAGAAAGGGAAATCCAGAGAGGAACATGAAACCGATGGCCAAGAGAAGAAACGCCAAGAGTTTTTGGGCGAATTTCTTTTCGTGAAAATAGCGGTTACCCGAAAGGAGCGAAAAGAAAACGGCTGTGGAACGCTCGACGCTGGCCGCGACGGATGCGGGAATGAAAGAATATCCGAAACTTACCAAAACTCCGGCAATGGCTTGAGATAATGACTGAAAGAAAAAGAGAGGTTTCCCGAGTAGGCGAAGCGGATTTTGCCGATTCACTCTCCATGCCATAAGAGCAAAAAAGATAAGGAGGATTATTTGAATGATTCCCTGCTCAACCTCCACAGAGTTGAAGTGGGTAATGTCGTATTTAAAGAGCGAGATGGTGATAACGGCATTCAGCGCGGAAAATAGCACGAGTCCGATTCCATTGGAACGCAGACCATGATTGAGGAAGAGAAATAAAATACTTAGCGTTAAAATGCCGGAACCAATGATTTGATTGATTGAAAGCGAATACCCGAGAGTGAGGTCAACTAGAAGAAGGAGAGGAATGGTGAGTACCCGAAGAAATCCAAAAGTGCTCCGGTCGGCTGTCGTAACCGCTTTTACAATGACATACGCCTGGAGAATCTCCAAAATAATTCGTGGAACAAGTGTTGGAAGCGAATCCAACGAAAAAAGAAACTGACCGCGCAGAAGCGCGATAAGAAAAAAGACAATGGTACTCAAACAGAGGCTTAAAAATCCGTAGGTGTAGATATTTTCTTTCCTGCGCGCGACCTCTTCTTTTCCGAGTGAGACCCCGATTTCGCTAAAAAACGAACTGGAGGCGAGCAGAAAAATGCCGAACATGAAGAAAGTATACAGGAATTAGCAGGTAGAAGGTAGAAGGTAGAAGGTAGAAGGTAGAAGATGGTGGTTTTGATTCTTTCTACTATCTACTTGCTACTAGCTACCTTCTCTCCCCTACGGGTTCCTCCCCGCCCGTATCTCGCTGATATAAAATTCGCCCTGCGCTTTGAATTCCGGGTTGAGTTCAATCGCCTTTTTGAGCGAGCTGATAGCGTCATTTCTATTGCTGTTCGCGAGATATGCCGCGGCAAGAGAAACATGAGTTTGGGCGTTATTCGGGTCGGCTTCACTGCGAAGCTTGAGGAGCGCGATTACTACTTTGTATTGTTTTGTATCGTAATACGCCTTTATCAGCCTTTCGTCGGTGAGTATATTTACTGTTGTTGTCGGAGCAAAGAGCTTTTCGGGAACGTCAAACTCTCCGGAATAGATTGCGGAAACAGCGTAAGCGAGGCGCGCTCCCCCATATTCCGGAGCCTTTTCAAAGGATTCCTTCAGAATCGTTTTCGCTTCGGAAATCTTTCCGGTACTTAGATAAGTATTGCCGAGTTCGAACGCGATAGTCTGTTTATTTGGTGAAAGCTCATGAGCTTTTAGAAGATGAGGTAGTGCTTCATCGAATCTCCCCAAGCGGTTGAAAAATCCTCCCATGAACATTCTAAGTCGCGCGTCTTCGGGCGCGCGCTCAATTTCCCGATTCATAGCCGAGGTCGCGAACGCAATAAATTCTGTTTTCACTTCCATCGGAATCTGTGGGGCGCCAGCTATTGTTATGGCGGTCTGCATCGCCTGTTCGGCCACCTCTTGAGTGCCGATGGTTTCCTGCGCGAACGCTTGTTTATAGAATTCGAGATTTTCGTGGATGTCCTTTTGCGGAGGTTTAAGCCCTTTGATAAGAGCCTGCGCCACTCCTATCGGGCGTATGTTCAAAAAATACACGCCTCCCAAAAGCGCCAGGATAAGAATTGACGCGGAAATATACTGGACCTGTTCGCTTTTTAGCTCTTTGAACTCTTGAAGCGCTGGGATTGCTTTTCCGAATCGCGCGTGGATGTACGCGATAAGCGAGAAGAACAGAATGTAACTTATGAGGTTATCGAATACGAAGAAGTTGTGTATGAAATAGGCGAACAAAAGGCCGGTGAGCACGCTCTTTTCCATGAGCGAGAACGGCGCCGTCCCGTCGTCTATCTTACCCTTCCACAAATACCAGAGCAGAAAGAAAAAGAGAGCTAGATACGAGATAAGTCCCAAGAATCCCGCCGCAATCAGCCAATCGAAGAAGATGTTGTGCGTCCTATCAAACCACTGTTCTTGACTCCACATATTCGGGTTGTAGTATTTGTTGAATACGTAATTAAATCCTTCTTGCCCCCAGCCTAAAATAGGTCTATCTTTGAAACCCTCCCATGCCATTCCCCACACCATGAAGCGCGGACCCGCCTTTTCCAAAGAGATAGAAGCGAAACGATTGAGTGTTGAATTACCCTTTACGAAAGCACTTTCTCGCGCCGCGTAGAGACCTCCTACCAAAAGAAATAGGACAATGAGCGACGTGCCAACATAAATGCGGAGCCTCCGATTTTGCTTTTCAAAAATCGCGACAAGAAAAAGAGCCAGTAGAAGTCCGCCGACGAGTCCGAGGCCTGCTCCGCGAGTCGCGGTATAGTAGAGCGTGGTTACTTGCAAAAGAATGGCGCCTCCATAAAGCCATTTGAACGGTGGAGAAATGCGGTGGCGAAAAATAAGGAATACCGTGATAAAGATATGGAACAACATGTACCCGGCGAAGTATGCCGCGTTACCGAATGTGCCGTCGAGGCGCGCGCCGCCCTGATTGATGACGATTTTCCCAGCGAGTTGCAAAATACCGTAAATGCCTAAAAACGCTGAAACGCCGACTGAAGTCGCGAAAAAACGGTGCCACAATTTCTCTGTGTTTAGCACCGAAGCAGTGACCAAAAAGTAGGCGCCAAGATGGAGAAGGGTGATGAATCCTTCCATGCGTTCGAAATTGCTCCAAAATGCCTTGAATGGACCCTCCCCAAAGATATCGGCAAGAAACACGACTGCTAGAAACGCCCCGACGCTCCAAAGAAAGAGCGAGCGCTTCGGCCGAAACGACGGCTCCCGGAGAGCAAGCATGAGCCAGCACGCGAAAATCACCTCAACGATAATGCGGAACGCGAAATTCTTTCCAGTAATAAAAGGAAAGAACAGCGGCGATGCAACAATAAGAGGCACGAACGGCACGAGAAAAACACCAACGCGCGTTACTCCGAGGAATATTTTATCGATGGTTTGCATAGACGACATAGTATCACACGCTACTTTGAACACAACAGACAGACTACAAAACCCAGAATACAAACTACCGCCTAAGCTCAGACTTCACAAAGCACAAACTGCACAAAAATCCAAACAAAGCACAAACTATACAAAACACAAACTCATCCCGTCCACAGGTGTCGACATTGACCCTATCGACTTCCTTTTTGGGTTTTTGTGAACTGTGTTTTGGGTAGTTTGTCTTCATTGTTTGGATTTTTGTGTACTGTGCTTTGTGATTTTTCTTAATATTCAACTCCACCCTCTTCGCTTAATAGCTCAAGGTCGGTGAGATGTTTGTTCCCCTGAAGCATTCGGATAATATCTGCCGGTTCAGCCGTTTCTTTCGGTTGTATCGCGAACACATACCGCGTATGCTCGCCATGCGCCCTCGCCTGCAGAAGTTCCATGCTCTCCGTATGCTCTTTAAGTAGTGCGCGTACCTCGTCTATATTATATGTGCCAGTCACGCTGAATGTAAGGATGTGGCCAAGGCGGTTTCGTATTTGTCCGATATCGTAATGATAAAAGAGCCAGATGGCCGGCGTGATGAGCGCGGTTGAAATGAGCGCGATGGCATAGTTGTTCGTGCCGACCGCGATGCCTATTGCAAGCGCGAAAAAGAGAAAGGCGATGTCGCGCGTTTCCTTGAGAATGGTCCGAAAACGTATGAGCGAAAACGCTCCGAGGAGCCCGAAAGCGCGGGCGAGATTATGCTGAACAACCATCATCACGACTGCTCCGACGACACCGACAAGCACGAACGTGAAAACGAATGACGACGAATATGAGAGTCCTTGATGCGTTTTCTTGTAAACATAAACAATCACAAGCTCGAGAAAGAAGACCAAAATTAGATTCTGGGCTATAACGGCCGCGCTGAACTCCGTTGGAGCGAGATTATAAAAGTTATCCATAAGCGTCGAAATAGTATACCTGATAATGTTTTATCGTGGAAGAGGTTTGGCACGATGAATAGTATCAACCGCGTTCACGTACTTTGAAAACACCTTCCGCGACAAATTGAACTTTTCAAGCAAATGTCTGAACCACCACGGCATCGCTTCGGTGAATTTGACTTCCATAACCACCTTTCCGCGAGCAACCGGCAAAAGCTCCGTGCCGCGCGCAAAGTCATTCCAGCGTCCCGTTTCTATTTTGCTGTCGAGCGTAAGGCGAAAATTGGCGAAGAATTCCCCTTCGAACGCGCGGCGCTTATAGCGCACGACGACGTGCGGTTTGTAACAGTCCCGCGCGAACGGGAAAGCGAACCGGCGAAAGCCCTCTTTGTCTTTGTGGGCGCCGTAAATCGAGCATATATCAAAGGAGACTTTGTTTGGCCCGCAAAAGGCGTTCCAGTCCGCCGCAGAAATATGCGTGCGATATTTGAATGTGGTCATATTCTTCTTGCACTTTTGCTCGAGCCACACATGATTTTGATTTTGGTCCAAAAAATCACTGCCGTAGACGCGCGCGCGAAGTTTTTGCCGACGCTCGAGACCAGCGAGTTTTTCATAATAATCGCGCAGGCACGGCGTGTCGAAATACAGACTGGTGATGGCGTACTCCCCGTCTTTTGCGTACTCATCTGTGGAAAGGTGCCGCCGGTCAATGTACTCCTCGATGAGCCTTGCCTGATGCGGCGTAAGAATATATTTGAATTCATGACGGACTTTCTTGCCCGGCAATAACTTTTCACGGCTAACACCAGCAAATAGTTTACGCGCTGAATCAGTGTTGAAGAGATGGATAGGCATACGATACACGCCGTGGGCTTAACTACTTCATTTGATTTCGATAGTTGAGAGAGAATCCTTGCGATATTCCTCTTTGACGCCATTCATGCTGGTATTTGAAACGCGGGCGGTGGCTCCCCCGTAGATTGGATGTTTCTGATAGACGTAGATTCCAACATCCGCATTGGTGATGGTCGTGTTCGCGATGAGCGCGTCGGAAAGGTCTTTTACCGCGATGCCAATGGATACATTGGCAATAGTGTTGTTGATTATGACTGGAGCCGATTGTTCTCCAACGCTTATCCCTTTGTCAGTGCATCCATCGATTGTATTTTGTTTGATAAGCGAGTTGGTCCGGCTAAGGTCGAGGCAGTCGCCTCCTTCTCCGCCGCCGATACCGTTGTTCAAAAAGCGATTGCCTACCACCTCTGAGCCGGGTTTCGGTGAGTCGAGGTCGATTCCATCATGCGCGTTATCTTTCCATAATGAATTTCTGATAACCGCTTTGCCGTATTTAACATTAAGTGAATCATCATCTTCCGCCCCCATAAAACTTGAGTTCCCTACTGTAACGTTGGAGTGGAAGAAAGATACCATGCCGGTAAAAGTCATGCCATTTTGTATCTTCCCAGAACCTCCCGCGGTCTCGACATACTCCCAAACGCTTTCTCCGGGGGCGCTCACCACGCCGAAAATGCCCCATGGTTTTTGCGGATTCGCTCTCTGTATCCGTATGGGGTTTGGAGCGGTGCCGCGCGCCACCACCTTGCTGTAAGAAATAATCGACACACCAGCGTCAAGATAGAGCGTCGCACCCGGTTCGATGGTGAGCCGAAGGTTTGGAGGAATAATGACGTCTTCCGAAAAACTGTGCGCTCCAGCTGAAAGCGCGATTTCATCGGTACCCCTCTTTTGAAACGAAGGATGCAGCGCGACGAATTCATCAATCTCTCTTCCCGCTTCGGCAAGCTTCGCGAATGAGTCCTTAAACGAGAGTTTCTCGAGATTAACCGTTCCCTTGTCTTCCGCTTTATCGTAATACTCCTTCCTGTAGGAGAATACCAAAGCCGCGTCGCTCATGTTCTTTACGATAATCTTTCGAAAAGCTCGGACCTGCCTCAAGAACTGGAAGTTGTTATACAGCTTGGCGTTATCCGAAAAGAAGTCGCTTTTTGTGTTCGCATAGAGTCCATCAAAAAACGCGAGGTCGTCTTTAAGATTTTCTTCATTTTCGATATACGATTTCAAAAGGCGGTCGCGCTCGGCTCTAAACTCTGGGATATTGAAAATTCTGCGCGCGATGCGCATACGGTCGTCCTCATACTGCCCATCGGCGGTTTTGAGCGCGCGGAGCCCGGGGTCCCAAATGCTAAATTCAAATTTCCCAGTAGTCGGATTGAATATGATGAACAAATTCCCGAACGTGTCGTCAAAGTGTACGCTTCCAGCGAGGATGGTTACGACGCTCCACGCGTAAAACTTTGGAAGGTCAACGAGCGTGCCGATTACTCTCTTGAACGCCTCGTCGTCCGCCGTATAGATAAGCGTCATAAGAGCCTCGAGATTTCCGGTAGCTTCTCTGCTGGTGTAGTTGGAAAAATAGATAGGGCCAATGGGAGTTTCCAGAGCAAACGACCTTGTGGAATTGGTTTTGCCGGCGTTCTTGGCTCCGCGCGCGTCATCCGCGCCGTAAACAATAAGAGGACTCGTCTCCCTATCAAGCATCTTATCGCTCCAGTTGAGTGACGCGAGATAGACGCCCATATCTTCTCCGTTCCAATTGACCCGCACGAATTCCATTGGAAGCACGCTGATGCCTAGTTTCTTCGCGCGATAAAAATTGAGCGGTTCCACGAAATATCCTCGGTCATATGGAATGACTAGATTGAGTTCGTCGCCGTTTCCGAAAACATGGTCGGATGGAAACTTTACTTTGAACGAACGCTGAAAGCTGTTCCAATGGTGGGCGCTAAGTCCGCGATATCGTAATTTCACTTCTCCGGAATAGTCGCCCGATTGAAACAGGGCTTTGACATAGATTCTCTCGTCGTTGGTGAGTTGGCCTCCGAAGTGGTCATCCGGAAGGTTTTGGCTTAGCGTAAGCATCTCAACTGGCTGCACGATTATATGATAGGTCGGCAGGTTTGATTTCCTGAACTCGTACGGAAAAAATAAGATATCGGGTAGTTTGCGGAGCGAATGGTAGGTGGGAATAAGATTCTGCACGAGCTTGTTTTGGAGGAGGAGCGTCTGCAACCTAGTCCCTCCAGCGTTAAGCGGGTCGCGCGAAATCGCAAAGACAAAAGCAAGAAAAGCCAGCGCAAAAAGGCCATATATCGGGATTTTCCACTTTTTGAGGCGCCGCATGCGCATAGTATAACTTATTGTCACAAAAAATGTTCTTTCGCGCGTAATGTGTTTTTACAAGATGGTATTTTCCAAATATCTGGTATATATTGTGAAAGTAAATCCAACGCCGTGACGCAGAGTATTTTTCCGTTGGCGAGTCAAATTAAGCCTCGGCAAGCCCCCACACCAAGCGAATGTTTGACGTGTGAGTAGCGAATGCATTTGTAGCAATTCGTATCATTCGCATAATTAGTATATTGGTATGTTTATCTAATGAATACAGACGCAAAAATCTATGTCGCCGGCCACAAGGGGCTTGTGGGTTCCGCCATCGCCCGCGCTCTTCGCGCGCAAGGTTTTTCTCGCATCCTGGAAAGGAGCCGGAAGGAGCTTGACCTACTCGAGCAGCAAAAGGTACACGCGTTTTTCAAAAAAGAAAAACCGGAGTATGTGTTCCTCGCGGCCGCCAAGGTCGGCGGCATCCTTGCCAATCAGACGTACCCCGCGGAGTTTATTTATGAAAATCTCACCGTGCAGACGAACGTGATTGAGGCGGCGTATCGAAACGGAGTTAAAAAACTTTTGTTTCTGGGGAGTTCATGTATTTATCCGCGCATGGCGGTACAGCCAATGAAAGAAGAGTATCTGCTTTCCGGCGAGCTTGAGCCGACGAATCGGGCGTACGCGACGGCAAAAATCGCCGGCATCGTGACCTGTCAGGCGTACGCGAAAGAATACGGCGCGAATTTTATTTCCGCTATGCCAACCAACCTATACGGACAGAATGATAATTTCGACCTTAAAAATTCGCACGTACTTCCGGCGCTTATCAGAAAATTTCATGAAGCGAAGCGCGGACGGAAAAAAGAAGTTGCGCTTTGGGGCACCGGCGCGCCGCTTCGGGAATTTCTGCATGTTGACGACCTCGCGGATGCTTGCGTCTTTCTTATGCGGAAATACGACGACAGCGAAATTATCAACGTCGGAACCGGCGAAGATATTTCAATCAGAGCGCTTGCCGATTTGATAAAGAAAATCACCGGCTTCAATGGCGGAGTCGCCTGGGACGCGTCAAAACCAGACGGTATGCCTCGAAAGCTCCTTGACGTTACGAAACTCCATTCGCTCGGGTGGCGACATAGTATTTCGCTTACTGAAGGAATCAAGCGAACGTACGAATGGTATATTAAAACCCATTTATGAGCATTTCTCTATGAACATTCCTCTCGCCGATATACGATTAAGCGTTATTGTGACGGTGTATTCCGAAACATTCTCCGTGAAAGAAACCGTGGAAAGACTGCTTCGTCATAACCGAGGATATATTTATGAGATTCTTTTTGTCATCTCTCCACATTCATCTCCAGAATCATTTTCTGTCTGCGAAGACCTTGAGAAAGAATATCCTCTTTGCCGTGTGCACATACAGGAACATCCAAAGGGCGTCGGCTGGGCATATCGCGAGGGAATGGCGCTTGCTCGTGGAACGCATATAGCCCTCATGTCTGGCGACCTTGAAACAGAGCCGGAAGCGGTTGACCGAATGGTTAGGAAGATAGAGGAAACTGGCGCCGATTGCGTCGTCGCGAGCAGGTGGCGCGGTGGAGGAGGTTTTATCGGCTACGACAAGACAAAACTGGTACTCAACTGGATATTTCAGAAGGTTTTCCGTATCCTATATTGGACAAAACTCACAGACCTTACTTACGGCTTTAAGATTTTGAAAAAGAAAGTGGCGGAGAAAATACAGTGGGAAGGAACTTTGCACGAGATATTTATTGAAACAACAGTAAAGCCCCTGCGGGCGGGATTTACATTTGAGGAAGTCCCGTCGGTCTGGATTAGCCGGAAAGAAGGAGTGAGCAAAAACACCTTTATGAGAAACTTTCGCTATATACGCTTGGCAATCGAAACATTAATCAAACCACCACCACATATATGAAGATTCTGGTGATTGGAAGCACGGGGATGATTGGAACCGCGTTTGCGGCGGAGTCTCGTGCGCGCGGATTTGAAGTTTTCGGTCTCGCGCGCGAGAGCGCGGCGGCAAGACGCGCCGCAATCCGCGACGAGAATCTTATCTTTTGCGATATTCTTGACCCTGACGCCATCGCGGAAACGATAACGAAGGTGAAG
Source organism: Parcubacteria group bacterium GW2011_GWC2_48_17 (assembly GCA_001003605.1). GTDB lineage: Bacteria > Patescibacteriota > Minisyncoccia > Phycocordibacterales > UBA10002 > UBA10002. The sequence goes on along the minus strand of LCPL01000008.1, from coordinate 4,982 downwards.
CCCGACATAATCGCCCACTTCGCGGCGCAAGCGTTCAACGGAATATCCTGGAAGATGGAAACGCTCACGCACGAAACCAATTATCTAGGAACGCTCAATGTGCTTCGGGCCTACCGCGCGCGCGCGCCGAGGGCAAAGCTCCTCCTCGCGTGTAGCAGCGCCGAGTATGGAATTGTGCCGAAGGATGAACAGCCGATTAAAGAGCTCCGTCTGCTTCGTCCGCTTACGCCCTATGGCGTCAGCAAGGTCGGAGTAGAAGCGCTCGGCTACCAGTATTTTATTAATTACAAACTTCCCATCTTCCTGCCTCGCCTTTTCATCCATGTCGGCACGGGACACCCGCCCGTGACCATGATACAAAACTTCGCCCGTGAGCTCGCGCTCATAAAGAAGGACAGACAGAAGCCGGTTATCCGCGTGGGAAGACTAGATACAGCGCGCGACTTTATAGACGTGCGAGACGGGGTTTGCGCGATGCACCTCCTCCTTGAGAAAGGAAAAGCAGGAGAGCCGGTAAACGTTTGCACCGGCAGCGCTTATTCGGGAAAGCAGGTGCTCAATATGCTCATGAAGATTTCCGGCGTCCGCGCCAAAATCATGGAGGACAAAGAACTGCTTCGCCCATCGGACGAAATGCTTCTTCTCGGCGATAATACCATTATAAAAAAACTTGGCTGGAAACAGGAGTATTCACTCGAGGAGACATTACGGGAAGTATATGCCGACTGGCTTAACCGTATTTAAAGATATTTCTCGTACCGCGTTACTTAGTTTTGACGAGTTGGAGAGAATAGCAATTTTCAATTTACAATCAAACCTCAATGAATCAATGTTCCAATGAATATAAGGCATGTTGCTTTAAAATTGTATCATTGGAAATTCAGTGAAAATTGCAAAATTGAAAATTATTCTTTAACAATGGTTCAAAATTAAGTTAATGCGGCACTAGAACCCTCCGTATGAGCAAGCCCTACCATATCGTCTTCACAACCATATTTCACCCCAAAGTCCTGGAAGCGCTCCACGCGAATATAAAGCGACACGGGCATCTTTCGAATACCAAGGTTTGGGTTGTCGGCGACCGAAGGACTCCTGAATCGGCGCGCTCTCTTGCAGAAAAGATGTGTGAGCATGGCCTTGAAACGGTGTACATGGATATTCCCTTTCAAGAAGAATGGGGAAAGAAGTATGCCGAGTTCTATTCAAGAATTCCATACGACAATGAAACACGGCGCAACTTGGGCTTCCTTGCCGCGCTTGAAGACGGGTGCGAAGTGCTTATTTCGATAGACGACGATAACTTCCCGACCGACGATGATTTTATAGGAGGACACGCGCGTACCGGAAGCGCGTGGAACAAGCGCCTCATTAAAGAACCGTCCGGTTTTCATAACATCTGCGAATATCTTTCGTTTCTGCCGCCGCGCGATATCTTTCCGCGAGGATATCCATTCAATTTGCGTGGCAAGAAAAATGCTCCTTCAAAGATTCCTGCCCGCAAAGGGGCGCGAATCGGCGTTACCGCAGGACTCTGGCTCAAAGAGCCGGATATAGACGCGACGACATGGCTAAGTGGAAAAGTGGAAGCGGTCAAGTTCAAAGGAAAAGACAGCGTGGTGCTTGACCAGACAACGTGGACGCCGATAAATACGCAAAATACGAGCGTGGTGCGCGAGCTTATTCCTGCGTACCTCTGCGTGCCGATGGGCTTTCAGGTTCCAGGAGGGAAACTGGAACGCTATGGAGACATCTGGGGCGGCTATTTTCTGCAGGCGCTCATACGGGGAACAAAGTATCATGTTGCTTTTGGCAAACCGATTGTTGAACACCGCCGAAATCCTCATAGCTATATTGACGACCTTCGCCACGAGTTTTGGGGACTTCTCCTTACCGACTGGCTTGTTACTTTGCTTCGCAAAAAGTTCAAGCCGAAAAAAAACGATATTTTGGGGCGAGTCGAAGAACTCGCGTGTTTTCTTACCGAAAGCGCGAAAGACCTACCGCCGTGGTGCCCGAAGGAATTAAAAGACTTCTTCACATATACCGGCAAGACGATTGCGTGTTGGGAGAATGCCTGTAAAATCGCGGTGCGAAGGCCGCTCTAATTTAGTCTTTCGAGTATTTTCCCTTCTCGGAGGAGCTTCGCGTAAACATCTTTCCGCAGATACACGAATTCATAATAGATGATGCTCTCATCGCTCGGCACGAAACGTTTATAGAGGACATAGTCCTTAAAGCGCGGGTCTGTTATGATGCGCGTTTCTTCCTCTTCATTCTGCATCCGCTCTTTGTCAATGCTAGTCATCACAGCCGCGGCGGCTTTATGAGAGAAGAAGTAATCAATCCTCTCCTCGGGAGAGAGCGTATGACTTGCCAAAAGCTCGTCATTCAAATCGCCAAAATCAATCGTACGCAGTTTGGAAAAATACGGAATGGCTCCGGCGTCCATGTACACGATTATCGTTTCCTCCGGCGGGAGCAATTGGCCGAGTTCACGCCCTATCGCGTTATGCTCATCCTCATGCAAAATGACCTGCTTTCGCGCGAACTCCATTTCCTCCCGAATCTTCACCATCTGAAAAAGAGATTGGTAAAGAACAAGAATAAGAAAAACGGAAACGGCGAATGTATAACGAACCGGCTTTGCTTCTTTGGTTTCTTGAAGAGAGGAAAATCCAAGTTTCCACCCAAACGCGAGGAGGAGCCAGACGAACGGGAGAAATGGGGTATACAAACGATGTCCGAAATTGGCGATTAAATGGGAATTGGCGAGAACGAAAGCAAGCGCGGTGCAGAAAAGCGCTCCGGCCGCGACATAAAAAACAGCCGTCCGCTCCCGAATCCACTCTCGAAGCGTCTTAAAGAGCGTGTCGGTTTCTACTCCAAAGAGAAGGAGCAGGCCAAGAAGAGGCACGGCGAAATATCGGCGAATAAAACGCGCGATGTCTACAAGAGTAGGGGCGTGAAATCCGAGCCCCGATTTCGCGTAAAAGGTATTGGGGAGAAGCTGTCCGTAATAGAAAAACCTCCAGGCGAAATAAGCCGCCGCGGGCAGGAAGTATATAAGGAGAAAGTTCTTGAAAAAGCGATTGAAGGCTTCTCTGTTTTCGCGATATCTCGCTATTCCTACCGCGATGAATAGGAAGGCGGAAAGCGCTACGCCCTCAGGTCGTACCAAACTGGTGAGAAGAAGCAGGAGGGAGAGTACGCCGTCTCTTTTACTCAAGGCGACAAGGAGCGAAGCGAGCACAAACGCGACAAACAGCATTGTCTCCATTCCGCTAAAAACGTGCGTGAAAAGAACCGGCGTCGTGGCGTACAAAAGCACGAGACTGCCCGTGAAGAGTGGCGCAAGTTCGAGGCGCCGCGCGATTAAATACAACATTAGAAACCCTAGCCAAAAAGAAAAGATACCGATAAAGCGGCTCGCCGAAATCGGAGAAATCCCAGCTTTGATAAAACCCGCGAGGAGCACATGGTACGCGACCCCCGTGTATCCTTCAACCGGGTCTTCCCCGACATTCCAGTTTAACTCTCCGCGCAGTGCCAGATTCTCGGCATAACGAAAACTGATGTACGCGTCATCAACTATATACCTCGGAAAGATAACTTGAATAACTGCCGCGTATACGACGGCAATGGTGATAAGCAACCAGGAAAGTTTAGTAAGCATACCGTGGGACAACTGAATGACTCATAACATATCACTGAATAACTGAATCACAAGAGAAACTCTCGTCTTTTATTCTTTCGTCATTCAGTCATTTAGTCATCAGTCTTCGGTTATTCTGTTAATTCTATCATTTCCCACGAAAGCGGGGTGGCGAAAGAAATATCGCAGGTCGCTCGCTTCCCGATTACCTCGTCATAGTATTTGGTTTCGAGTCCAAAGGCTGGCCGCACATCACGCACATTTCTTTCGGTGAACACTTCCCCTTTTTTGATGTCCGCGCCTGAAAACAGCGAACGACGCCAGCGTTTGTTGTACGCTTCAAGCTCGTTTGTCGGTCCATAGTGCGGAGTGCCAAGAGCATCCTTCGGAACGGAAACGATTTCAGTGCCGGTCTCTAGCGCGCGGATTCGGGAAATGAGTTCTTTTAGTTCCCGCGGCTCCAAAGAAAATTTTGCGTCTTGGCCCCCTTTACTCCTGTTCAAAATAAAATGCTTTTCAATGACACTCGCTCCGGAGGCAACCGCCATTAGCGGAATCTCTATGCCGGCATTGTTGTCCGAAAAACCGGCAACCACCCCGAATCGTTTTCGCAAATCCTCAATATTTGAGAGATGCATATCCGCGAGGCGAGGCGAATCCGAATAGCCGGTGACGCAGTGGAGCGCGACAATGTCCTTTGCGCCGAACCCCTTAAGAGTATGGAGGGCGAACTGTATTTCTTCTTCCGAAGAATACCCGAACGAGATGATGACCGGCTTCCTTGTTTGCGCGATTTTGCGGAGCAGTACAAAATCGGTGGCTTCGTACGCCGAAATTTTATAGCATGGTACCCGCATCTTCTCCAAAAAATCTACCGCCGTTTCATCGAAGGGAGAGGAAAACAAAATGATACCGAGTTCATCCGCCAATGCTTTTAGTTTGGGCTGCCACTCCCACGGGGTCTTCCCTTTCGTATAGAGGTCGTAGAGCGTGCGGTGCTTCCAGATTTCCGGATTATCCTTTCCCTCAACGATAAACCACTCCCTATCCGAATTGAGTGTCATGGTATCTTCCGTATAGGTCTGAAGTTTGACCGCGTCCGCGCCTGCTTCTTTGGCCGCCTTTACCAAGCGTACCGCCTCTTCAAAACTCCCTCGGTGGTTGCCTGAAAGTTCCGCAACGATAAAGCAGGGATATCCTGGACCGATTTTCTTGTTGCCGATATGCATACAGTCAACGACCACCGCCAAAGGCGGTGGCATGAACACCAGCCTAGAAGGCATGAATGATAATGGTTAGCCTTTTGGTTCTCGCTCCTGTTGCCACTTTA
>LCPL01000007.1 GCA_001003605.1 Parcubacteria group bacterium GW2011_GWC2_48_17 | reverse complement strand
GAGATTTGAAAAGGTTCTCCCATATTTTCAAGCGATTCTTATCGCGAGAAAATGGGAAACCTGTATTGATCCTGTAAGGATCAAATCTCGGCGTCCCGAAAAAGCGAGGCGACGGAGAGATGAGTATGCGCTGGGAGGAAGTTGTGCTTGCCTTTCGGCGATGAGTTGTAAGCGAAGGTGGCGTGTCGTATACTTATCATTTAAGTATTGCCAGTTAATTCTTTTACCAAAGTATGACGAAATACATCGGAAGTTCAAAGGAGTTCGCGCTCGCCACCGCATTTGTCCTGCTTTTAGCGGCAACTGTAGCATTTGCGCATACGGAGGAGTCGCCTGTTCAGTCCGCTATTGTACTAGCCGAACAAAAAAGAGAGGTTAGCCAGGAAACTCGCGCGGAGATTAAGGTCATTCACAAGGGTTTGGCTAGTACCACAAAGGATGCACGAGGGGAGTTACGGCAGGAAGTGCGAACAATTCGGCAGGATGCTCTGGATTACGCCAAGGATGCGCGTCAGGATGCCCGAGCCGATATCAAAACTCTGCGCGGAAATGCCTCTACGACAAAGGAGCAGTTTCGGGACGCATCTTCGCAAAAGCGCGAAGATGTACGGAATGTGCTTGCGGGGAAGAGAGAGGAATTGAAGAAAGCCATAGAAATGAGGCGTGAGGAATTTAAGAAACTACTTTCGGCGCGTAAAGAAACGGCAAAGGCGCAAATCACGCAAAAGCGCGAACAGCTTAAGGAGAGGCTTCAGGCAATCAAGAGTGAGAAAAAGAAGCTTACTGTTGAAGGACTGCATGAGCAGTTTGCCAATATAAATGACAGACATGTCGACAATTTTTCAAACGCGCTGAACAAAATGGAGGAGGCCCTGCGGAAGATAAGTTCCAGAGCCGATAAGGCCTTCGCCGATTCGCATGATGTGAGTGCTGTGCGCGCTGCAATTTCCTCCGCAGAAGGAGTCATCGCGTCGACTCGTGCCGCCGTGGCCCTGCAGGCGGCGAAGATTTATCTCATTGAGATAACGACGGAAGGAGCGCTTAGGCAGGGAGCGGAAGACGCTAGAGCGTCGTTACGAAACGACCTTACGAAAGTTAGAAACCTAGTAAAAGCCGCGCATGAGGCAGTGAGAAGCGCCGCGTCAATACTCTCTAAAATACCGAGTGTAAACGAAGCTGTGGAGGATTAGAGCCTATTTTATAATACATAGATGAAATGTCCAAAATTCGTTGCGTCGTACCATTTGAAGCAGAATTTTGAGTATTTATCTTAGCCATTATTATTGAGATTGGCTCCAGCAAAAAATAACATGAAAAAATCTCTAATTGCTGTCGTAATAGTTATCATTGTTGCCGCTGCGCTGGTGTTTTGGAAGTATTCCAAAACAACGTTTCCTGACCCTACCACCAACCAGCCGAAACCAGCTGACGAAATTATTACTGGGGATTTTCCGGTCTTCGACGATACGACAGAAAGTATAACGAAGGATATAGACTCCATCGGAGTTGATGACCCTGGCGCCGATTTTGGCTCAATGGACGCTGACATAAATAGCTTCTAACTGTGCTATCCTCGTGGTATGGATGCCTTCATTCGCGCTACAATCTTCGCGCGAGAAGTTTGTTCGACACTTCCTGGATTTTCTATCCCGGAAGCTATATAGTCTTTATCAAATGATAATTGTAGACGTAGAATCAACGGGAGTAGATTCACGATTGTGCTCGCTCCTTTCAGTTGGAGCTGTTGATTTTAACAATCCTGGAAATCAATTCTACATGGAATGCCGCGCTTTTGAGGGCTCGCATGTTGAGAAAGAGGCTTTGAAAATCGCCGGTTTTAGCTCGGAACAAATTCATGACGCTGCGAAGAAAACTGATAGGGAAGTGGTCGTCGCATTTTTAAAATGGATGAAAGGGTGCGGTGAGTGGACGCTTGCTGGCCAAAATCCTTCCTTTGACCGTGACTTCCTACAAGAAACGGCGCATCGCTATCACTTAGACTGGCCGCTCGCGCACCGAACGATTGACCTCCACTCCATCGCCTACTATGAGTTTGTTAGGTTGGGGAAGGACATTCCGCGCAAAAACAATCATTCCGCGCTTAATCTTGATAGAATCTTGGAGCATGTCGGGCTTAGATCGCGCGATGAAAGTCACAACGCGCTCAATGACGCAAAATTGGAGAGTGAGGCCTTTTCCAGATTAGTGTATGGGAAGAATCTCCTAACCGAGTATTCCTCATTTCCCATTCCACCGCGCCTATGAGTAAGCACGGCAGCGACACAATCACCGGCTTTCGCGCGCGCTTCTATTCAAAGATAATGTCGGTCTGTGGGGCAGAGCGCGTATACAGACAGGCACTATCTCTTCTAAAACCTAGAGCGCACGAACGCTTACTAGATGTCGGGTGCGGAACCGGCACTTTTTTAAAACTTCTCCGAGCCAATTCAAGTATTCCGCTCGCTCTTACTGGAGTGGACGCGAGTGATGATATGCTTCACGAAGCGAGAAAAAACGCTGGAGATATTTCGTTTCAATACGCCGACGCTTCAAGCTTGCCATTCCGTGACAAAACGTTTAACGCAGTCGTTTCCATTCTCGCGTTGCACCATATGCCATGTGAGGTGAAAAAGAAGGCGATAGGGGAGATAGCGCGAGTCTTAAAAAAAGACGGCAGAGTCGTGATATTGGATTTATTCCGCCCAAACACACGATTGGGCGGGTTCTTTAGCTTTTGGTTCAATCTACACTCCTACACCAAAGGGAATTGGGAGTTTACTATAGGCGAGATTGAGCAAAATGGGTTCATTGCTGTAAAAGAAGGGACTGTCCGAGGATTTGTAGGATATCTTGTCGCGGAGTATCCTCAGGGCGGTTAGAATCTAGCGCGCTAGACCACTCTATATAATACGACCTGACAAGGCCGTTTTACCTCATTGACGCGGACGCGCGAGTGTGTGGAAATATTGACAGCGGTACAAAATCGTGCTAGTATTGCCCTGACAATCAGACGCAGGTCTGGTTGTTGTCTTTAATCCCTTGACCGCCTCAAGTGCGATTCTGCAGCACGTCGTTTGTATCGGTTGGCGTGGCTCAACTTCGGCAAAGCAAGGGATTTAAGTTAACTACTATGACCACTAAACTAGCTACAGCTGTTATACTTCTTTTCTCAACCTTCTACGGCGCTCCGTCTGGTGAACTGGCGGCCAACGGTCTTTCCGCGACTGACACTGGATTTCAGCAAGTTGCCGTGACAGAGAGACCGCTCACTCTGGAACAATATGTGCGTGAGTACTTCAGAGACACGCCAATCATGGCCGAGATCGCAAGATGCGAATCCAGCTTTCGTCACCTTGGAAAAAGCGGCAAGGTACTCCGAGGAAAAGTGACGGCTGAAGACCTGGGTGTTATGCAAATCAATGAGTTTTACCACGAAGACAACGCAAAAGCGCTCGGCTTTGACCTACATACGCTTGATGGGAACCTTGCGTACGCGAGGTGGCTTTACGCAAAAGAAGGCCTCGCGCCGTGGCTCTCATCGTCTAAGTGTTGGCAGAAATCCGATACATTGGCTAGAGCGTACAACATCAAGGTGACAACTAACTAAATAACAAAAGCCCATCCTAATTGGAGGGGCTTTTGTTAGGCGGATTCAGTTTTTTGAGAGGATGAAATTCATGATGTGTGCTTTCTGCGTATTTGTCAGAAGCGTGAACGTACCTCGTTGTGGTCTGGAGCGATTCATGACCAAGAAGTATCTGAATGGCGGCCGGATTAGCCCCTTGCTCGGCAAGATAGGTTGCGAAACCATGGCGAAACGAATGCGCGGAAGTTGGTACGATAATACCGAGAAGCTCCTTGTAACGTTTTATCTTCATCTGTAGGTAATTCGAAGAGATACGGATTTTAGCCTTGCCACTGTTCCTGCCGCTGTAGGGAATGAAGAGCGCGGGATTATCGTCATCCCGTGTAAGGAGGTAATCCTTAAGAAGGCTCTTCGCGCGGTCCGTAAGATACACAAACCGCTCTTTTTTACCTTTACCGCGAATAAAGACCTTTCCAGTGTCGTTTATCTGGTCGCGATTAAGCGACAAAAGTTCGGAGATACGCATGCCTGTCGCAAATAACACTTCCAGCATCATCCGATTGCGAAGCGCAATGCGCTTGTTCCTCTCGAATTTAAGCGGTGATTCGATAAGTTCGACCAAATGAGGCAAGCTCTGCGACTCTCGCGTGCGTACGAGGCATTTTAAGCAGTTTAATCGATTGGGGCGATACCGGCGTATCATAATCGGAGTCCACGAGGTATTTGAAGTAGCTCCGGAGACTTGAAAGCGTCCGATTAATTGAACCAGCAGAAAGTTTTTCAAGACTCTTCGCCCCATGGGCCGTCTTGCGATTCTTTGAAATTGAATACACTTTAAAATCCTCAATAGTCTGATTAGAGATTTGATCAAATGGACAGGAGCGTTCACTTAGGAATCTACTGAACTCAACAAGTCGCGCTCATAGTTGAAAGCAGTCTCAGATGAATAGTTTCTCATAGAAAGTGCAGCAAGAAACTCGTCAACGTATGGGATTTCGTTAGATAGATTTGTCATCGGTGTTCTTTGTTATCAACTCAATTGCTCCAAATTCAGTCGGGACAAAGAGGAATATTGCGCCAGGCATAGAAGAAAGATTTCTCCAGAGCTTAAATAGAGAAGTTGTACCTACTTCAACGTACAAATTCGGGTAATTTGGTTTATAGACTCCCAAGTCTGCTCTGCCGAAATTAAGATATGGTTCATTTATGACCTCAAAACCTCCCCTTTCAAAATGCCTTTTTACTCTACCCATCACGGTCATATGCCATTCGCCACCGTGCCTCTCTGCATGTTTCTCCTCTTCGTCAAAGTCGGTCCACAAACTGTTTGCCTTTGCCGTGGTAATTTCGCGCGCTTGGATTCTTCCACTCGTGATAAAGATACTTATCTGTCGAAGCATTTGATATTTTTCAATTCCAAGTTCGTCTGCAATCTTATCCTGATCTTTAAATCTCGGACCAAAATCAAGTACCTTTTTCAGCCACGCATGTTCTTTTGCAATAGCTTTCTCAACCATATGCCAAGGGAGACCTTTTTGATTAGAGTCCTTCTCCTCCATGAAATTTCTTATGAATATCTCGTAAGTGCTTTGAAGTAACGTGGGTATACATTTGAGTCGTTGCGATATTGCGATGGCCTAAAAACTCCTGCACAATACGCAAGTCAACGCCCTTATTCATAAGGTCGGTCGCGAATGAGTGCCGGAGCGTATGTGGAGTCGCCAGAAAAGGGATTCCGGCCATTTTGGAATACTTTTCTACAATCATCTCAACCCCACGCACAGAAATACGTCTGGAATCCTTTTTAGGGCCCTTAAAGTTAATGAAAAGGGCATCGTCGTCATCCTGACGTTTTTGGATATACTTCTTAAGCCAATGGAGAGCTCTATCTGAAAAATAGACCACCCGCGGGTATCCGCCTTTACCAACCACACCTAACTCAAAATCATCTCTGTTAAGCGCGCTCACCAGTTGCTTTGCATTAAGCGCGGTAAGCTCTGCAACACGAAGTCCGGTACTAAAAAGCGTCTCCAGAACCGCTCGGTCACGAAGTCCAGTCAATGTTTCGATATTAGGAGATTCAAAAAGACGGCGAAGCTGTTCTATATCCAAAAACTTGATAAGACGCTCCTTGCGGTCCTTCGGGAGTTTAATTTTTTCCGTAGGAAGCGTCGAGATATTCTTCTCATGAAAATAAGACAGAAATGACCGGAGCGCTATGAGATAGCGTATTTGGGTAGAGGAGTGAAGGGTCGGAAAGGAGCGACGGACGATATTAGGGCGTCTAGAGAGCCAAACGCGATATTTGGAAACGTGATCTTCTGTCAAATCCTCAGGGGAAAGTCGCTCCAATTTTTGCTCCTTCAACCACGAAAGAAATTTCTGCACAAAACGCGAGTAACTTTTCACTGTGTTCAAAGAAAGCCCTTTTTCCACCTCACAGTATTCAAGAAAATCATTTAGATGTTGGGGGAGTGGTTTACTCATAGCTTTTCTTTTTCCTCGGCCTAGACGTGGATTAACCTACATTATACGGGGTATGGTATCCAATGGCAACGTCTGCTATCCACACATACTAATCTCTCTTCCCTAGTTCGAAACTGGCCAGAAGACCTCATAAATATTTCAAGGGATCGAGATACGCCTTTAGGTCCGCGATGGGCATCGTATAACTCCCTCCGCACACGGCCGATTTGCGGCTCATAACGCGAACGCCTTGCGTGGCATAAACGGTGAAGTGAAGATGCGGGCCTGTTGCATAGCCGGTATCACCGCTGTAGCCAATTATTTCTTCTGTGGAGACATTCTGACCATCGGAAACTTTAATTAGTGAGAGGTGGGCATAAAGCGTGGAGAGTCCGTTCCCGTGCTCTATGAGAACCCATTTCCCATATGAAGCGCCGGGGCAAACGGCGTCGGTGTTCCCTGCCCCCGCAACTCTGCCGTTAAGCGCCGCTCTAACGAGCGTGCCTGTTGATGCCTTAAAATCCACTCCGTTGTGTCCGTTTCCCTTGTACGCACCACTTCGGGCAAAGGCCGTGTCTCCAAACTCCTGCGTGATTTTGATTGAATCGAGCGGCCACTTCAGCACGCCAGAACCGGCTGCCGGCAGTTTCGAAGGGTCAATGGCGAAGCGGAGTTCAGATTCAAATTGAAGGAGTTCCTTTTCAAAAGCGTCTCGCTTGGCCACTCTCTCCGCAAGTATTTTTCGGTATTCAGTTTCCTTGCTCTTAGTGACCGTGAGGAGATTGCTTTTGGCTTTCCTGTTTTGGGAGAGCAATTGGTTTTTGTCCGCCAAATCCGCGCGAAGCGATACCAATTTCTTTCGATTCGCTTCCGTTTCCGCTTGCGTACTTTCGAGGTCTGCCTTGAGTTCCTTCGTACGTGATAAATCTGTTTGAACATCTCTTTCAAAGCGTTCAAGGTCATCGGTAGTTCCCCAGAAAGCGGAAAGCGTGGCTCCTGAAAGCAGGACCTCAACTAATGTCTTCTTCTCAAGGTCGGCGAGACTGCGTATCGTCTGCGCTAGAGCGTCGCGGCTCTTCCCTATGCTGTTCTCCTTTATACTGATGGCATCCCCGAGTTCCTCTAGCCGTAAATTTACCGCCGCAATCTTGTTCGCGGTCAATTTAATCTCCGCGGAAAGTTTTTTCTGTTCGAGATCTATATTTTTGATGGTGCTTTGGAGCGTTTTGGTTTCTTTGCCCGTTGTCTCGATTTGCTTTTGATAATTGGCGATTTCCGCTTCAAGTTCCTCTATGGCCGTGTTGCGTTCAAGAATCTTGTTTTTTAGTTCTGATATTGTGTCTCCATAAACGTAAAAAAAGGGTGCTAACAAGAAGCATCCGATGAGTCCGAGCGTAACGAACCTAAAGCTGGTCATTAATATATTGTACGTTGAATCACGGACTGTGAGAAGCGACTGCCTTGAAGAAACCTGCCTGTTGAGGAGTTTCGGCGACGAAATACTGAGCTCAGCAGAACGAATGTGCAAAGCTATGCACTTTCATTTCGGCCTCTCTTTCTGTATCTCGGCAGTTTCCGCGTCATGCGTGACTACCGACTTTTGCTCAAGGTTCAATCCTGAAACCGATGGTATTTTACCATGAACACTTTCATATTGTCAAACTGCTATGCCGTAACCCATCACACTCCAAATTCCCCCTTTCCTAAAGGGGGTGCCCGAGTCTCCGATGGCGTGGGATGTAACAACCCCCTGCCCCCATTTACTAAGTGGGATACCCCCGGGACCTCGCCGACTCGGCCACCCCCACGCCTGTGCCGACCTTCGCTTCGCCGATGGCTTCGGCAAGGCGATAGCTTCGGCGAGCGGCTTTAGAAAAGGAGGAATGAAGCCGTTTTGTGGCAGGTGTGGAGAGGAGTTCACGACCTATCAGTTTCCAAGAAGATTGAGCGCTTGTTTTAGACGTTGGAGCGCGGCCTTTTTGCCTACCATTGCGGCAAGGGTAAACGGGTCTGGAGATTGCTCTTTTCCAGACAGAGCGGCACGCATGGGCCAGAGCACATTTCCCTTCCCGTTCGCCTCCGCGTACGGCATAACCGCTTCTTTGACGGTGGATTTAGTGAAAGAAGCTTCTCTGACAGCTTCAATGAGGGATATAACTTTTTCAAGATGTTTCTTTGGGTCATCTGTCGCTTTCTTCCATTTAAGAAGTCCAACGGGATATTTGGGTTCGCCTAGAAGATAATCATATTCTCCAGCCGCCATTTCTTTTTCCATGTCGCCATACACGCTGATGCGAGAATAGAACATCTCTGCTATAGCGGTTCGCTCATTCTCATCTCGTCCCTCCAAAAGCGCGCCCGGAATATGCGCGGTAATGGCTGCCGGTTCTCCCAATTTTTCAATATGTTTCCTGTTTATCCAACGAAGCTTTTCTTCATTGAAGACTGCCCCTCCCTTTTGGACTTTATTCAGAGAGAATTCGTCTATAAGCTCCTTAACTGTAAAGATTTCTTTTTCAGTCCCCGGGTTCCAACCAAGAAGCGCTAGGTAGTTGTTAAAGGCCTCGGGAATGAACCCCTGGTCGCGATATTCGATTACCGAAACGGCGCCATGCCTTTTCGAGAGCTTGCTTCTGTCAGGAGCAAGTATGAGCGGAATGTGGGCATATTCCGGGCGGCTAAAACCAAGAGCTTCCTGAAGCAATATCTGCCTTGGCGTGTTGGATATGTGTTCTTCTCCTCGAATCACATGCGTAATGCCCATCTCATAATCATCAATTACGACGGCGAGGTGATACAGCGTCTCTTCGAGCGACTTTGCTATTACCATGTCTCCAAGTTCAGCCGTATCGAATTCGATAGACCCTCTGATAAGGTCCTTGAACGCAATCTTCTTGTTCGGATTCCTGAAACGCACCACTTCCTGACGCTTTCCTCCAGTTTCTTTTGAAAGATACGCAAATCCATCTTCTACCAACTTCTTCAAATGGCTCCGATAGATTTCCTTACGTTCGCTTTGCCTCCAAAATGGTTTATTGCAAATAGTGTCGAAAGCAAGGCCGAGCCATCCGAGTGATTCCAAAATATTTCGCTCGTATTCCGGTTTCGAGCGTTCCTCGTCTGTGTTCTCAAGGCGAAGATATATCTTCCCGCCGTGGTGTTTCGTAAAAAGATAATTAAAGAGCGCTGTTCTGGCGCCGCCAATATGCAAATTGCCTGTAGGAGATGGTGGGAAGCGAGTAACAACATTCATAGTTTTTTAGCTTATTAGCTTTTTAGCTCTTTAGCAAGATAGTTTCCCTGAAGACTAATCAGCTAGTAAGCTAGACAGCTGAAAAGCTAGTGTTCATGCTTTAGCGCGATTTCAAGAATCTCGCGAGCGATGACAGACGCGGCGTCGGCCTTGGCAAAGTGCGAGGCGCGCTCGGACATTTCTTGCGCGCGATTTTTATTATCAAGAATCCTTCCTATTTGGTTTATGAGAATGTTTGTCGTTAAATTGCCCTCTTCTAGCACGTCGGCCGCTCCATTTTCAGCGTAAGCGTAGGCATTTTCACGCTGATGGTTGCCGCTTGAATTGGAAATGGGAACAAGTATTGAGGGTTTGCCCCACGCGGCTATCTCAAAAATAGTCGAGCCGGCTCGCGAAATGACGAGATTCGACAGCCGTCCCGCCGCTACAACCTTCGGCGTTGAAAGATACCCGAACGGATGATATCGGGGCTTGAACGGATTATTCTGCAAAATAACCTCCGCGCGCGCCGAGATGTCGGCGAGATTTTCCCTGCCGGTCTGGTGTATTATTTCATATTTCTCTAGGAGCAGAGGAAGGGCATGAAGTACCGCTTCATTCAGCGCCACAGCGCCGAGTGACCCGCCGATTACCAACAAAATCCGCGTATTTTTCTCAAGACCAAATTCTCGTCGGGAGGGCATAATTGTTGAAAGGAGTCCTCGCCTTATTGGATTGCCTGTGTGCGCGACGCGTCCCCCTGGAAAAGCTGAAACGGCCTGTGAAAAAGATACGGCAACGCGTGCGGCGAATTTTCCCGCCCATGCGCTAACACGGCCGGGGATTGTGTCCGACTCATGAATGAAGACTGGAATCTTCCAAAATCGCGCGGCAAATAGAGCGGGAAAACTGCCAAATCCTCCCTTCCCAACCACTACATCGGGATAGATACGGAACATGAGAATAGTAGCCTTTATTACTCCAAAAGCAGTCCTAAATATATCTGTAACATTCTTCCATGATGAGTAACGGCGAAACTTTCCAGCTGGAACAGGAACAAATGTTATTCCATTTTCAAACAGAAGGCCGGCATCGTACGGTTCCGGAGCCATGAAAAATAGCTGCGGAGTGATGAGCCGCTCCTCTTTTGAACGCGCGAGTAATTCTTCCGCAATCGCAATGATTGGATAAAAATGCCCGCCAGAGCCGCCGCCGGTGAATAAGATTTTCATAGGAATGAAAATGAATACGGAATTAAGAATTATGAATTATGGATGGATGAGATTCTTTCTTGTTTCATAATTCAGTATTCATACTTCATAATTCATGACTTCTGGTATCGCGAAATGTTAAGCAATATCCCCGCTTCAAGAAGCGCGATAACGAGCGCGGTTCCGCCATGGCTTACGAATACAAGCGGCAGGCCGGAAAGGGGGATAATCGCCAGCATCGAGCCGATGTTCATGAACGCTGAAGCACCTATGAGTATAACAATACCGACCGAGAGGAGTCCACTAAACATATCGGGCGAGCGTGAAGCAACGCGCATGCCGCGCAAAAGAAATGCCAGAAACAAGCCTATGAGTAAAATGCTTCCGATAAAACCAAATTCCTCCGCCGCAACTGCAAATATGGAATCTCCTATTGGTTCGGGAAGGAATGAGAATTTTTGCACGCTTTGACCAAAACCTCTTCCCAAAAACCCGCCGGAACCGATTGCTATGAGCGATTGATTAATTTGCCACCCCGCCCCTTGGAGGTCGCTCGCGGGATTAATGAAGGTTATTACGCGCTCTTTGAGATACGGACGTGAAAGAATAAGAGCGCTAAGTCCTAGGAGTCCTATGAGCCCTATAATGCCTATATGGCGGATTCTGCCGCCTGCCACGACAAACATCGAGAGAATCGCTATGAATAGGACAACGAAAGTATCCGTATCTGGCTGCAGTAAAAGCAGTAAGCCAGCGGCGATAAGAAGCGCGAGAAGAGGGAGAGGTCCTGAGGAAAAATCTTGAATTTTATCCTTGGCCGAGGAAAACAGCGCGGCCGCATAGATGACAAACGCGAGTTTTAATAGTTCCGCCGGCTGAAACGACAGGCCGAAAATGGAAATCCATCGGCGCGCGCCGCCGTGCTCCACTCCTAACCCTGGAATGAATACGAGGCCTGTAAGAACAATGGAAGAAAGAAAGATGGTAAAAGCATAATGTCGAAGATGTTTATAGTGAAATAAGGAAGCCGCGTAGGCGACGCCAATCCCAATCGCTGTGGCGAGAAGCCGTGAGGTCGCGATACTGCCGAAGGAGACCCCCTCTCTCGCGTGAAGACCGATTGAGGCCGATAGGAAAATAAGGAACCCCGCGGAAAGAAGGAGAGCAAGTATCCAAAAGAGCCATCTGTCAACGGGATTAGATATTTTAAAATATGATTTAATCATTCAGCGATTGGAAGAATCCAGATGTTAATACACTATCTTATCACATGAGTTCAACAAGCAGGTGCGAAATTCTGTAAAATAAAAGCCGCCGCGGTTGAACGCAGCGGCTTCGGTGTTTCGCCAGCAGTAGCGACTATGCACGTCGCCGCCAGGCAACGGCGAGAGTTGCTACCAAACCTATCGCCAGTAAAAATAGGGCGTGGCTCTCAACAAAAGTCACAATGGCGTACACAGCGAGCAGAATCCACACTACCATTGAATCATCCATAAGCGGCCTTTCTGTTGATTGTTTGCGTTGAAACAATAAGGAAGTTGCCCACACGCTAGCGGGCCTTATCGAGCTGTTTTCTGGAAGAACAGCTGCGATTATATTAGCATTCTTCTTGGACGGTGTCAACAAATGTTATACACAGGGTAGGTACGACCAAACTTGCGGTCCAAAAGTATTACCGGTCAATTTTAGCGTCTGGTCCCACAGGTATGATAAGTATGGGCATCAATCGTGATGAGGATAACAAGCGGACTGATTGCAATATTCCTTTCCCAATTAATCTTGCTCTTCCGAGTCCGTATTATAGAGGTTCCTTTGGAATCGCGAGTCTGGCAGAAACTGTTAGTTTTACCAATGCTTGCTTGCCCACGGAAATGATTGTCAAAGAAATCAAAGAATCGGTTACCGCTAGCTCGCAGCGCTTCTTTAAAATGAGAACAAGTTTAGGAACACAACTTCAAGCAAATACCGCCGCGCTTAAGAAATTGGAAGACAATAATTACAATTGCAACTAGAGAGAAGGAGAAATAAGTAAAGTTTAGGCGCGACACCGCGGGGCGTTACCCTCGGGGTCGGACCAAATGTACCCTGCGCAGGAGCGCGGGGTATTTTCATGAGCGGCGTCCGCCCGGATGAATCCATTCGGACGGGTTCGCAGTGCCAACTGCCTGCTATGTTCTTCTGCTGACAGGCAGGGCAGGCAGACAATTTTCCGCTTTTTGGGAATTAAGGTTCGACCTTTTTCCCGATTCAAGGTCGAACCTTGGACAAAAGCGTGAGATGACACAATCAAATGTTAACTCACTAGAGTAAGCGTGAGACCGAATATGGCGAAGATGACGGCGAGTACCCAATATCGCATCGTTACTTTATACGACGGCCAGCCGAGAGCTTCAAAATGATGGTGGAGCGGAGAGATGATAAGAAGTTTCCTTCCCAAAAATCGCTTGTAGAATTTTTGCAGTATAACGGACGCGCTGGTGGCAAAAAGCGGAAACGCGATGATGGGGAGTACGAAGAGTCCCTCTCCTTCCCCGAGGGAATCGGTCATAAAAGCTACAATCGAAAGACATAGCGTCAGCGCCATACTGCCTGTTTCTGACATGTAGAACCTTGCGGGCGGAATATTAAACCAAAGGAACGCCAGAATGCCGCCTATCACCGCCGCGCAGAAAGCCGCAAGGTTGATTTGATTTTGAAAGAAGGCGATAGCGCCATAGGCGCCGAAAATAACGGCAAAAATACCTCCCGCAAGTCCGTCTATTCCGTCAATGATTCCACCAGAATAGACGGAAAGCATTACTGCCGTGAAGAGAGGAATAATCAGCCAGCCAATATAAAGCGGGCCTATAAAAGGAAGCCCTACTGTTACTACATCAAGCTTATAGTGGAACCAAATACCGACAAGCAAGCCGACAATGCAAACGACTAGTAGTCGCTTAAGTAGCGATAGGCCGCCGGTTTTATTGTCGCCTCTTCCGCGTATTTCTAGGAAGTCGTCGATAAGTCCGATGACGGCCCCGATAATGAGCGCGGAAAGTGGAATCCACGTTTGGTCGCGGCTAAGGAAGTCCAATTTAGAAAAAAGAGAACCGTCAAAGATTATGCTCGCGGCTGAAACTCCAAATATCGCAATCGCCGATGAGAACCATATAACGATACCGCCCATTCGCGGAATTCCTGTTTCCCTGCTTTCATGAAGTTTGTTAAAAAGCGGCGTTTCGTCCCCTTTGCCGGCTTTTCTTTTCCACATTTTATGTGCGTAGAGGTAATGGCTGAATACTGGAGTTATGCCTATTCCGATTGAGAAGGCAAATAGCGCAGGTATGAAAACTTTGATGAGATCGAGTAGCATGAAGCGTGTAGCGTGTAGCGTGTAGCGCAATGGGAGTAGAATCTAGGTTTTGTCCTCAGGCGCTATACGTTACACGTTATAAGTTTTGCGATAAGTACTCCAGCGTGGCCCACAGGAGTTTCTCCACATCTGTGAATCGGCCGTCTATGGTCGAGCCAAGAACAGAGATGATAATTGGATAATTAAAACCGGCGTCAAAAGCGATTACTAGATTCCCGCCGGCAAGGTCAGTGTATCCTGTCTTGCTGGAGATAAGCAAAGGGAGAGTACTGATGTCTTTGTTGGTGTTTATGGCGGGATGCTCATCGCCGTTTTCATTTCCCAATTGAAGCTCGCTCCATCTTGTTTCGCTAAATATGAGAGGAAATCTCTCAAGAGCGTACGCGAGTATGCGTGCGGTTTCAGAGGCCGAGCTGTACGCTCCCGCGTGACTCTCATCAATGTCCAGTCCGCTCTCGTTCAAAAAGCGCATTGAAGAAAAGTTGAGTGTATCGGCAAGTTCATTCATCTTTCCAATGAACAAATGGCGATTTTCCTCAACTGTCGTCGTGCTTGTGGCAAGTATCCCGCCAACGGTCGAGGAAATCGCGACGGCTCCATCGTTTGATGATTCTAGAAGCATAAACTTGAGAAGATCGCGAAGTAGCCAACGCTCGCCAACTTTGAGACCGCTGTCCCCTTCTTCACTTATGGCACGCGTGCTGATTGTAATATATGTCGTCTCTGGAATGAACGACAGCGCTGTTATTGCCGTCATTATTTTTGTTATTGAAGCGAGCGGAAGGATTTGGAGCGCGTTTTTGGCAAAAAGAGGTTTTTGAGCCTTGACATCAAAGACATAAGCGGCTTTTGCGGTAAGCTCCAACCTCTGATACGGATTCTCTTTTGGCTTCTCCAGGACTATAGCGGCTACGACCTCTCTGCCATAACCGAGTCGAAAATCCTCCTCCGGCGATACGAGCAGAAAAAAAGCGCAAATTGCCGCAGTCCAAAAAAAGAGCTCCGACGGCATGTATTTTTGCAAATTGTATAGCACGCTATTCATGTAGAGTTTCTGACGCAACTTCTTCGGACGATTCACCGTCCTCTGGAGATAATGTTCCTTCCGACTCCAAATTTACGGCATTAAGTTCTTTTTGTACTGCGGCGAATTCTGGTAGGTCCTCGGCTTTGGTGATGCCGAGAAGCGCGTAAAGCTCGACGGCGCCGCGGTAAAGAAACTGCCGCTCATCAATTTTACTTTGCGTTCTTTCCACAAGACCTCTCAAAGATAGACTTCGCAGTATCGTAGTCGAATTAACGCCCCGTATGTATTCGATTTCGCGGCGGCTTAGAGAACCTTTGTAGAGAATAATAGAAAGAGTCTCCAAGGCCGCCTTGCTTAAATCTTTTGACAGTTCCTCTTTGAGAACGCGCTCTATAAGCTCGCGCGCAATTGGTGCCGTAGCAAGTGCGATTTCTTCCTCGGTTTGGATTATAGCAATTCCTCTTCCTTGGAGTTTCTCACTTAGGATATGAAGAGCTTTCTTTACTTCGTCTGAAGGCGCTTTGAGCGCGCGACAAAGGTCCGCGAGCGTCATCGGCTCTCCTTTCCAGAAGAGAATAGCCTCAATTTGCTTGTCCAATTCCATGAATTTAGTGTTTAGAAAGTAGAGGGTAGAAAGTAGCAGGTCAGAAGTGAATTGTAGCAAACATATTGAGTTTCTCTACTTTCTACTTGCTACCTTCTACCGTCTAATAGCGTGGTATGTCCACGCGACCTGTTTCCATCATAATATTACCGTTCGGCCTGTCTTGACTCGCCGTGATTATCCCATCCTTTACAAGCTCTAACATCGCCAGAAATCCAACAATAATGTTCACACGCGCGCCTTTGTGAGCGCCTGCGAATTCCTTGAAACTCATGCGAAGCGCCGAAGATATGCGATTCTTTAGATTCTCTATCATATATTCCAAACTTATCACTTTCGTGATTGCAACTTTTGAAAGCGCCTCTGTCTTTGGGATAGCGGCTAGAACTGATTTTATGGCGGTTAGAATTATGGAAGATACCATTTTGCTCGGAGGGGCGAAAACCGGCTCTATCTCTCGGGGGAGCGGCAAATACAATCGAGCGCTTCCGTATAACTCCCGAATATTGCGGCCTAACCTTCGGAAGCGTTGTAGGAGTCTTAATCTATTTTGCAGTTCATCTATGTTCTCCGCCTCCTCATTCGATAATGAAAGCTGAGGCAGAAGCGCTTTGGACTTTATTAGAAGGAGAGTCGCGGCAACGAAGGCAAACTCCGCGCTTTCGGCTATCGGGAAATCTGTGGAACTTTTAGCGTAATTCAGAAAGTCATCTGTAACACTTGAGAGCGTGATATCGTTTATGTGAAGCTTCTTTTGCTCGATAAGTGTGAGCAAAAGGTCTAGTGGTCCTTCAAATTTTTCCTGTTTAATCTCGAAAACCATGGCACAAAGAGTAAGTAGATAGTAGTAAGTAGAAAGTAGAAAGGAAACGGTACGCTTCTGTTTCTTGCATCTATAGTCTACCATCTACTCTCTACTTTCTACCATCTGTCTACTGCTTGTTCCGCGATTTCCATTCCTGCGCAAGGATACTGTATATTCTGCTGTCCTCAAAATGGTCGTAGAGAAATTCATCTTCCCTGGCGATGCCTTCAAAAGTAAACCCAAGCTGTTCCGGAATTGCCGCGCTTCTTTTGTTGTTGACGCTGCACTGAATTCTGATGCGGTGCAGGTGACGTTCGTTAAAGCCGTAGTCTAAAAGCGCACGAACACAATCGGTCATAATTCCCTTCCCTTGGAACTCAGGGGAGATCCAGTAGCCGATGGAGGCCTTCCTCTGGTCAGCAACAATCCGGTTAAATCCCATTGAGCCGATAAGCTTCCCTTCAAGGTATATTCCGAGATCAAGCATTCCCATTGTTTTTACTTTTTCAATACGTCCTAAAATATTTTCCTTAGACGCTTCCGGTCCTGTCTGTGCATCCACCCAAGGGAGCCACTTTCGAAGATACGCGCGGTTTCGGTCAACGAGTTTGTATAGCGCTTCGGCCTCATCAGGCCGGATAAAGCGAAGCGTTATATTATCGCGAACGGGAAGTAAGAATGTATCCGGATTCATGAAAAAAGAGAAGGTAGAAGGTAGAAAATCTTGGGACAGAGGGATGTACCGATTCTCTTTGTTCTATTTCTACTACTGTCTACTATCTACCTGCTATTGTCTAATCTAATGCCGAGTTCTTTAAGCTGTTCCGAACGCGCTTCCGAAGGAGCACTCATGACAGATGTTTGGCCGGAAGCATTCATCGGAAAGGCGATGACTTCGCGGATGTTCGGTTCATTCGCAAGAAGCATCACGAGGCGGTCGAGGCCGGGCGCCATGCCAGCATGGGGCGGCGCACCATACTCATACGCCTTGATGATGTGTCCGAAACGCTCCTCGGTTTGTTCCGGCGTAAGCCCCATAATTTCAAACACTTTTCGCTGTACCATCGGGTCAGAGATGCGTACTCCGCCGGAGGCCAGCTCGTATCCGTTGCAAACGAGGTCGTATTGCTGGGCGTGAAGATTTCCCAGGTCCTCACCATGCATTAGCTTCTCCACATGTTCCGACTTCGGCGCAGAAAACGGGTTATGCGCAAATGTCCACTTGCCCGTGTCCGCATCCTTCTCAAGAAGAGGAAAATCAACCACCCACGCGAAGGCCATCACGTTCGGGTCACGCTCCCCTTCCGGACGCATATCGAATTTGTCGGCGCCGAACTCCTTCACCGCCTCTTCATGCGTGAAGACTGGAAACGGTTTCTTCCATATTCTCTTCCCTACCGACTCGGCGACATAAATCATCAACCCTTCAACCAGGTCAAGCACATCTCGCTCCTTCACAAAAGCCATCTCAAGATCTATCTGCGTATGCTCGAACTGGCGGTCGCCGCGAAGGTCTTCATCCCGCATCGCGCGCGCGAGTTGATAGTAACGCTCGAAGCCCGAAAGCATGAGAAGCTGTTTGTATTGTTGTGGTGCCTGCGGAAGCGCGTAGAACTTCCCAGGTTGCATGCGAGATGGCACCAGGAAGTCTCGCGCGCCTTCAGGCGAGGTTTTGGTGAGCATTGGAGTTTCTATCTCAACGAAGTTATTTCGGTTCATGTACTCGCGAATAAGCGTCGTTACCTTGTGGCGAAGACGGATATTTTTCTGCATCCGCGGGCGTCGCAGGTCGAGGTAACGGTATTTGAGACGTGATTCTTCTCCGATTTCCAAACCATCACTTCGCACGTCAAATGGCGGAGTCTCGGCTTTGTTTATGACAGCAATGCTCAAAATCTCAAGCTCAATGTCACCGTTGGGCTCGTTTTTATTAACTAACTTCTCCGGCCGCTTGTTCACTTTGCCGGTTACAGAAATAACCCATTCCGGTCGAATAGTTCCAGCAAGCTCATGCGCCTCCTTATGACTCGGAAGCGCAATCATCTGCACCTTCCCGCTTTCATCGCGCAGGTCAATGAATATGAGCTTCCCATGGTCTCGGCGAACATCCACGAAACCCGCGATGGTTACTTCGCTGCCTACTTGCTCCTTTAAATCCTTTATGGGTGTTCTTTGCATAGATAAAATTAAGCCCCGCCTTTCAACTTTTCGGCCAATTCGGGAATATCGGAAAGCAAAGTATTCCAAACGACATCCAAATCAATCTCAAAGTAATTATGTATCGCGCGGTCACGAAATCCGGCAATATCTTTCCACGGCAAATCAACCGAACTCTTTGTTTTCTCCGAAACTTTCTTAGAAACTTCATCGACTAGCAAAAGTTGCATGATGACCGCGCTTTGTGTCTTGGCATCTGCAAAAAAATCATCTCGATTCAAGTCTTTCGTGAACGAGCTAATCTTTCCCACCGATTCAAGCATCTGATTGATGTAAACGGAATCATCCTTCATATATGGTCTTGAGTTCGGGAGTAACATAAGGCCTAACAAATTTATTCAAACTGTTTTCGGTCACGAGGTCTACATTAACTCCCAGGGTGGATTCTAATTCACGAAGAAGACGCATATAGGCGAACATACCCATCGGCTTCCCCAATTTCACCAGAAGGTCAATATCGCTCTCCGGCCGATTCGTACCGCGCGAAACAGAGCCAAATACCGCCGCATGACGAACGTCGTACTTACGAAGTATCGGCGATATTTTGTTTTGGATTTCATTGAGGCTCATATTCGGAGTGTAGCATTTCTAATCCAAAGCTTCAATACAACTTGACCCCTACTTTCTCTCTCACCTCTTCCATCTTTGCCGATGCTTTTTCTTTTGCTCTCGTGCCTCCGTCCTTCAAGATGTTCCGAACGGCGTCAGTATCATTAGCAATCGCTTTGCGTCTTTCCCGAAGCGGGCGGATGAACGCCTTGATGTCGTGAGTGAGCTTCTCCTTCAATTCCTTATACTTCCCTTCTTTACTTTGGTAAAGAGAAGCTAGGTCATCCTCGGAGCGAAAAAGTTTGTGAATTTCGTACACATTTTTTGGGATTCCTCCTGAAGAATCGGTAACGATGCTCATCACCAATTTCTCAATTTCCTCGTCTTCGGCAAAAAGCGGAACAGTGTTTCCATAACTCTTGCTCATCTTCCTGCCGTCAATTCCAGGCACGACAGCGACTGTCGGCAAAATCTTCGCCTCTGGCAGATTGAACGTTTTCCCAAAAATCCTGTTGAATTTCTCCGCCGTGTCGCGGGTGATTTCCACGTGCTGTTTTTGGTCGGCTCCGACCGGCACGATATCTGTATCATAGAGCAGAATGTCGGCCGCCATGAGCATCGGATAATTGAAGAGTCCGACGCTGATTTCTTTGTTTTTTGCTTCCGCGTCTTTGAAGGCGTGGGCGCGAGCGAGGAAAGGCATCGTAGTAATGGCGTCAAATATCCACGCGAGTTCCGTATGTTCGGAAACATCGGATTGC
The DNA here is from genome assembly GCA_001003605.1 of Parcubacteria group bacterium GW2011_GWC2_48_17. Taxonomy (GTDB): domain Bacteria; phylum Patescibacteriota; class Minisyncoccia; order Phycocordibacterales; family UBA10002; genus UBA10002. The sequence continues at coordinate 22,837 of LCPL01000007.1, read as the reverse complement.
TTGAAAATGACGGATTTCTTTGGGTCAAGACCAACGGCAAGGTAGTCAATTGCAAGGTCAATAATGCCTTTTTGCAGCGCGCCTGCGTCCTGAATGGTGTTCAGCGCGTGGTAGTCGGCAATCATGAAAAAGCAATCGTGGTCCCTTTGCATCTCCACGAACTGCTTCATCGCGCCGAAATAATTTCCGATATGCGGCCGGCCCGACGGTTGAATGCCGGACAGCAGGATTTTCTTGCCTTGCGCCATACTGAAAATACTACCAGTATTTAGGTGCTTTGGCGAGATGTATCCGTGGGTAGTAGCAGACGCTTTTCCGTAGTAGTATCTCAAAAGAAGCGCCTCTCGTGTGAGCTGGCGCGAAAAAGTTGAAAACTGAAAATACCATGAACGCAAACTTAACCCTGCTGATCGGCGGACTGTTGACAACAATTCACAATGAATTGACGGGTGCTGATACTCAAGTCTTTGCTGCGAGTGAGGTACGCCAAAATTCCAAATTGGCGCAAGCTCCTAAATACATCGTGATTGATCTCGGCACATTGGGGGGCACGGAAAGCCACGCGCGCGACATCAATGAGCGCGGTCAGGTGGTTGGTGTATCACTAAACGGCGATTCCGGTAGCTATCATGCATTCCTATACTCACATGGTTCTCTGCAGGATCTTGGGACGCTCAACGCGGAGCACAGTGAAGCATTGGGAATCAACGATCACGGCGAGATTGTTGGGGTAATATGGAATAACGATTACAGCTTGTACCATGCCTTTCGGTACTCCGACGGCACCATGGAGGACTTGGGGACTTTGGGAGGAAAGTATAGTATTGCCTTTGACGTTAACAATGCCGGACAAGTAATCGGTTGGTCAAGAATCGGTGATGCGCTGGGCTCCAATCGTGCGTTTCTCTACTCTAGCGGCGTCATGCGAAGTCTGGGTAGACTGGCAGGAGGTAACAATAGCGAAGCATTTGGAATCAATAATGTAGGTCAGGTGGTTGGTGCATCAGCAACCTTCGGCTTTGGTAGAGACCATGCGTTTCTGTATTCAGAAGGTACTATGCAAGACCTGGGCACATTAGGAAGCAACACTAGCAAGGCAAATGGAATCAGTGATGGCGGTTACGTGGTCGGCGAGTCAACCACCGGAGGCTTTGGGATACCCATGCTTTCCTCTATTCAGACGGCGCTATGCAGGACATTGGAACGCTTGGAGGAACCTCAAGTTGGGCGTATGGAGTCAACGACCACGGCCAGGTAGTTGGCGAGTCAAAGGTTGCTGGAGAGATTCATGCCTTTCTCTACTTGGACGGCGTCATGCGCGATTTAAATGACTTAATTGACCCGACTTCGAAATGGCGCCTAAATAAGGCGGTTGCGATCAACAATGCGGGACAAATAGTCGGTACTGGAAGAAACCCGTCCGGCCAGGAACATGGATTCTTGCTTAGTTTACTACCGGCTCCGGATGCTCCACCGGGGATTGGAACGCAGCCAGTGCAGCCAACATACGGAGAACCTCCCAAGCGCGAAAACGGCAAGGATAGCCTTATCGTGATAACGCATGGGTGGATACCCAAGGAGAATAATCAAATCGCTCCTCCTGACCCTGTGTGGGTTGATGACATGGTGAAAGCCATTCGTCAAAATCTGGCGAGTCGAGGACTGAACAACTGGCAGGTTGAACCGTACAAGTGGAAAGAGAAAGCGTGGATGAACTGGATAGATATGCTACGGGGTACCCTTCTAGATAATTCTGACAAAGAAGGTGGTAGCTTGGGTAATTACCTTAAAAATCAAGGATGGAAGCATGTGCATTTCATTGCACACAGCGCCGGGGCGGCGGTAATCCAAACCGCCTCACTACTCGTCAAAGAGAATGACATATCAACCACGATTCATACCACCTTCCTGGATGCGTATGTCGGATTCACCTACAACGGCAGAAGCAAATACGGTTTAGCCTCTGACTGGTCTGACAGTTACTTCGCCCGTGACCCGGACACGTTTGATAGTTTGTTCTCGCGCACCGAAGGACACCTTGACTACGCGTACGGCGTGGAAATCACATGGATTGAGCCGAACAAAAGAACAATCAGTGTCTATCGCTCGGGTAATGGCATTACCGGCAATATGCCGTGTCAATACACGGTCACGACTCACGAATGGCCGCATGATTTCTACCTAAAAACCATCCCGCCGGAAACGGTCATAGGGTCTGAAGGATTCGGTTTCCCGTTATCCAAAGAGGGCGGCGGCTGGGATTTGGTGACCAAGATTTATCCTGTAGAGGTAAAATCCTCGTACATCAAAGTCTTGGGTCGGTCGGATTCGGACTGTGCCGCGCCTGGAGAAAGTTCGGTGCCAACATACTCGGGACCGAAGGTGGACTTCACTCAAGTCCAAACCGTAACGAGTACCGCCGGCAACATAAAAAACAACGGAAGCGGACTCATTATCACTTCCGGCAATAGACTGCGACAGCAGTCGCTTCAATCCGTGAGCAAGAAGGTTTCATCAGACTCTTCATACGCCTGGCTCGCGGCGTCAATCATTGTCACCAATGCTGTCAACTTCCTTTCCTTTGACGCGCAATTCTTGAGCGTTAAGGCAGAAGGGTTGCTGACAACATATTGGGAAACAAATCAAATCGGCTCCATTGACGAGCGTGTGGTTACCCCAGGGCTTAAACATTACACCTACGGTCTCGGTTCATCTGTAACAAACGGCTCGTTCACGCTTGGATTCCGCTTGGATTCCTTCGCAAACACGGTTTCGAGCATAGCGATTACGAATGTTTCTTTGGGCTTCATAGGCCTCAAGGAACCTTTCTCGCTGACTGTAATCGGAGCCGGCACAAACAGTTCCCCTGTCTTTGGTTTAACCGGACCATCCGGTTACAATTACAGGGTTGAGTCTTCAACAAATTTGGTGGACTGGGTAACGATTGCGATACTGGTCAACACAAACGGCATCGTCAATTTTTCTGACCCCAGTCCAACAAACACAAATCGCCGATTTTATCGCACGGTTGCACCGTGACAACCGCATGCGCGGCTAGATTAGTTCTTTCACACAGAGCTCGCCTTCGGGGGAGCTCTTTTTATTGAACGTTTTTCTTTTTAGATTTTATGTAACCAATTAATAAACCGACGAGTGAGCCGATGATGAACCAAACTATCACTCCTATCATCATAAAAACCTCTGTAGATATTGGAAAGGGTCCGAAAGATTCACTAAACAAGAAAAGCGGAAATATAGGACCAAACACGGCGAATACTAAACCACAACCAAGACTGCTATAACCAGAAGTAAACAAATCACAAGAATACATTAACAAAATATCTACAATGGTAATCCCCACCGTTATAATTCCACCCCTCAACCAGTACGGCCAATGTTTCCAAAATTTCATATTAACCATATTGTAGCACTCATTGTGCATGTATTATGCACAGCTTTCATTTCCTCTTCCGGAAACGGCAACCAGCGGTACACGAATGCTTGGATTCCGACTGGATGCGTTCTCTGCTATTCAGTCCAGCGTAACGGTTGCGAATGTCGCGCTCGTGTTTGCGGAAGTTCGAGAACAGTTCGCGCTCTCATTCACCGGTGCCAGTTTGAACGGTTTGCTGTTGCTACAACTTGCAGGGCCGTCGGGCTTCAACTATAGGGTTGAATCTTCAACAAACTTAGTCAGTTGGTCAACAGTGGCGATTCTCGTGAACACAAACGGCCTGGTCCGTTTCGTGGATTCAGTTTCAACAAACGCACCCGCAAGATTTTATCGAGCGGTGGTGCCATAGTTCTTCACTCTGTTCTTCACAGGGCTCACCTTCCGGGTGGGCTCCTTTATTTTTTAGATTTGATGTGGCCAACCAAAAAACCGATAAAGGAACTAGCGATAAACCAACTTACAATACTAACTATTGGAACCAAGATGAAAGGTAACTGATACTGGAGGGTTGGATTTAACTCATCAAACAAAATCGCGAAAGGAAGAATGGGGCTTACAAAAAGAAGTGGAAGGCAAATAAAACCACCAGGCGTTGTTGTCCATACACACGTATAAAATAACGCAATGAAAACAAGTGTAACACCTCCCCCAATCACCCCTCCACGGAGCCAATACGGCCAGTTTTTCCAATTCATGATGTGTCTATCAGCTTAGTGGACAATGCCAACTTTCTTCTCAACATGATCCAATCGCGATTCAAGAGTTTGTATTCTCCTTTCTTGTTGCGCCACAATAACGACAGTTGGGCCAAGTGTGGTCTTGATATCCTTAACTTCAGCATTGAGCAACCGAAATTGATCCAATACCACCCCCTGGAATTCCGAGAATTCTTTTTTAGACACCATGTTACCTTTCAAGTCAGAAAAACCGTTTTGCACCATTCGTGCAAGGTCATCGGTGGTTACTTTTTTTGTTCCCTTCGCCTTCATACAAACAAGTATATCAAAATTCCGCCCTTAGTGGCAATTCAACAGTAAACGTAAACATCGAGCCCTTTCCTTCCCCTTCCGATTCTGCCCGGCCGAATAAAAAATCACTCGCACAGTTAAAGAAACTTCTGTAGCAGAGTTTATCTCATGTGGAAATCCGCTACACCACCCCTTTGCGAGCCAAAAAAGCATAGTGCCTGGGGTTGTTGCGCTTAATGTACTCAATTACCTTGCCGTAGGTTGCCCCCTCGGTCACGGTAAGATGATGCTCGCGGGCAAGATCCATAATCCGTTTTTCAGCAGCAGAAATGTCCTCCGCTCTTTTTACCATAAGTTCCACTTCAAACGCGCTGAAACCGAAATCTACCTCGTCAAAGTCCAAGTGAAAATCTCCTTTTTGGTAACTCTCCCGGGTGGTGACGATTCGCGCGAACGGTTTGTAACCGAGGGTGCTCAGTGTTTTTCCCAGATCACCGCGCACGGCAATCCCCAGTTCATTCGCTATTTCCGCATCGGTCTCAAGCTCGCGGTACTGGTCGGTCATACGCTTGCCGATACTCCCTCTATTAAGAGGAACCTTGAGTTCAAACCGCCCATCGCGCATGCGAAGCCAAAAGTCCTTGCTTGTCAGCGAGTAATCGGGAGTATCATAATAAACATCGGTAAATGTTTTCTTTTGTACAAGAGCGACACCCGCGATAAGTCGTTCCTTGTCCCCCGCACGAAGGTCAAAATTCTTTTCAACTTCTATCATGCGCGCATTGTAGCATGACACTGCCGCTTGAAGTCCCGCGAAAAACGCACCCGCGAGATTTTTCCGCATCTGTTAGAAATTAGGCATGCCACGTAGTGAACAAAGTCTGCGTCGTGTCCCGTACCGAGCTTGGCTCTGGTACTGGGGGGGTTCTGCTATCGGTGTAAATTACCTGCCCGCCGAAGCCCTTCGGCGCAGGCGGGGGAATTAGAAATTCTTTACTGTTTGACTGGAAGCTCAACAGTAAACGCAGAACCCTTCCCTTCCCCTTCCGACTCCGCGGAGATTCTCCCATTTTGCGCTTCAATGAGTTTCTTTGCGACATAAAGACCGAGGCCGGTCCCCAAAACATTGGCCTTGCTCGCATCCTCGGCGCGGCTGAACTTTTGGAAAAGTTTCTGGAGTGTTTCCGGCTTAATGCCAACGCCCGTGTCTTTTACACAAGATTGACAAAAATATAAAAAGAACCTACTGTGTTAATGGAATGCTTCATTGTCAAAAAAGCCCTTATTCTCATTGTATTTGACGCTTCGAGACACTCAAACAAACACATGAAAGGGAAATCAGTTATGAAAGACATCTATGTAAGTGACCTTCATACCCGGTCTATCGGGTGCGAAGTCATGTTGCTTGGGTGGATCCGCGCCAAGCGACATCAAGGAAAAGTCATTTTCCTTGATGTCTGCGACAGTACGGGTACAATCCAGGCAGTTATTGAAGAACAGCAAGTCGGACAAATTCAGTTCAATCTTGTGAAAGGAATGCCTGTCGAGTCGGCGATTGCCATTAATGGTACCATCTGCGTTCAAAACGCGCGACAAGAAGTGAATGTTAGACGTATCTATCTTGTTGGCGGGGTGACAAAACCAGTTTCCCCCAGTCCGAGAGGAGATGTCGATATTTTCGATGAGAGATTGACGGATCAACTTTTGAGCTACCGCCACCTCTATCTGCGAAATCCGAAGTTAATGGCAATTCTTAAGCTTCGCGACACGGTTATGTCGTACACGCGACAGTGGTTCCACGAGAATCATTTTACCGCAATTGACGCGCCCGTTTTAACGCCAGTCCCGCTCTACGAAGACCGCACAGCTATTTCCGTGACCATTCACGGAGAAAAGGTTTTTCTCACGCAATGCGTGGGGTATTATCTTGAAGCTGCAGTACACGCATTCGAGCGGGTGTACAACATGGGACCGAGTTTCCGTAACGAAGAGTCACGGAGTCGACGGCACCTCTTGGAATACTGGCACATCAAAGCAGAAGTCGCGTGGGCGAACCTTGGCGACATCATTGGACTTGTTGAGTCCCTGATGAAGTACATCATTGAACATAGTCAAGATGAGCTTGAGCGTACAGCCACGATACTCGGGCGCAACGCATGCCTCGACGGTTTGCGGTCCCCATTCACGCAGATTACATACGAAGAAGCACTCAAGATTCTCTCCAAGTGCGATTTCCCGACAGAATTCGGAAACAGCCTTGGTTCGAGAGAAGAAGAGGAGCTTTCGAAAGTAATAGGCAAACCATTTTGGGTATCAGGAATACCGAGAATGGTCGAGCCGTTTCCGTATGTCATCGATCCGACAGATTCGCGAATCACGCGCGTCGCCGATCTCATTGCAAGCAATGGGTACGGGGAGCTTCTAGGCACAGCCGAGAAGATTCACGACATTGCCATGCTTGAAGAGCGGATGCGCGACAAAGACAGACATGCGGATCCTCGGTACGAGTTCGTCCGCGATGTTCATCAGGTCGGCTGCGTACCTCACGCGGCGTTCGGCATGGGAGTCGAGCGACTGATTCGCTGGCTTTTGAACATCCCTCATGTGAGGGATGCCATACCGTTTCCGAGAATGTTCCGAAGAAGAATATCACCGTGACGAAAGAAAGAGAAACACGATATGAAAAGAACGCTTATAAGAGAACTCCCCGCCCGAATCGGGGAGCAGGTTAGGATTGCTGGATTTGTCTACGCGATTCGTGACCAAAAGAAGATGCAGTTTGTCGTTCTGCGTGACCAGACCGGTTTAGTGCAGGTCTTTCACGAAAAAGTAGACGATGCCGATGTGCTCAAGACGACCATCTCGTCGCTCACGGCAGAGTCTGCCATTGAAGTTGTGGGCCGAGTTGTCGCAAACGACAAGGTAAAACTGGGAGGGCTTGAAGTGGTGGCCGAATCGGTTACCGTCTCGAGTATTGCAATTGCGCCATTGCCGATCACTGCGGAGTCATCGCTTGACCTGCAGATGGACTGGCGGATGCTCAGTTTGCGCCGCCGGGAAAACTTCTTAGTGTTCCAAGTCCAGACCACAATGGAACAAGCGATGCGGAAGTTCTGGGAGGAGAACGGTTTCATCGAGATACATTCGCCGAAGCTCATGGCCACGGCGAGTGAGTCCGGGGCGGAACTGTTCCAGCTCGAGTATTTCGGGCAGAAAGCTACACTCGCTCAATCACCTCAGTTTTACAAACAGATGGCGATGGTTGCCGGTTTTGATCGTATATTTGAGGTCGCGCCGGTGTTTCGAGCCAATCCATCATTTACATCTAGGCACGATACCGAGTTCACATCGATTGACATGGAGGTGTCTTGGGTGGACTCCCACGAAGACCTGATGCTGCTTGAGGAAACTTGGCTTCGCGACACCATAGCATGCCTCGCCGAGAGGCACGGGAAAGCGATCAAGGACACCCTTGGTGTTGAGGTTGTGGTTCCGAAACTGCCGTTTCCGAGGATACCGCTTGCGAAAGCTCGCGACATTCTCGCCCGTCAAGGTCACTCGATTGAGCACACTCCCGACCTTGACCCCGCTGGGGAAAGAGGAATCGCGGAGCACATCCGTGAAGAGTTCGGGCACGAGTTCGTGTTCGTCACTGACTACCCGATCGTCGTTCGCCCGTTCTACCACATGCGGCATCCCGACCACCCGAATCTCACCAGGAGCTTCGACCTTCTCTGGAAGGGGCTTGAGGTGACGACTGGTGCACAGCGCGAACACCGCATCGAGATTCTCGAACGGCAGGCGCGCGAGAAGGGCTTACCCCTCGCACCGCTTGAACACTATCTGAACTTTTTCCGCTACGGCTGTCCGCCGCACGGAGGGTTCGGGGTCGGACTTACCCGACTCCTGATGGTTCTCCTCAACAGAGGGAATGTTCGAGAGGTTACCTACCTCTATCGCGGTCCGAACCGCTTGACACCGTAACAGTTCGTTTGAGAGTTCACACAGCCGATACCGAAAGGTCTCGGCTGTTTTTTATGCTTGAGAATGGCTAAATTAATGCTAGTATAGCCCATATGAAGATTGTGGCTGTAGGAGGAGGTGAAATTGGAAGACCGGGAACTCCCATTGAAACCGAAAAAATAGATAAAGAAACTATCAAGTTGTCGGGCAAAAAACACCCGAAGCTGCTTTTCATTCCGACGGCAAGTTCAGACTCTGAAGGATATGTTGAGGTGATAAAAAGGTATTTTGGCAAGCGACTTGGATGTCGCGTTGATATTTTATACTTGCTCAAAAATAAACCCTCTCGGCAGGAGATTAGGAAAAAAATAATGGGTGCAGATATTGTCTATGCCGGTGGCGGAAATACCTTGAAAATGATGATTGTATGGAGAAAGTCGGGGGTTGATAAGATATTGAAGGAAGCCGCCCGAAAAGGAACCATTTTCTCAGGTGTTAGTGCTGGTGCTGTGTGTTGGTTTAACTACGCAAACTCGGACTCTCGCAGATTTACAAATCCGAAAGCACCGATGATAAGAGTTAAGGGGCTTGGGTTGGTCCCTGCTTTGTGTTGCCCACACTATAACGGCGAGTGGCAAAGAAAACCGGCTTTAAAGAAGATGATGAAGAAAACTGCGGGTGTTGCCATCGCGCTTGATAATTGTGCGGCAATGGAGATTGTTGGTAATACATACAGAATTATCACCTCTAAGCCACATGTCGGTGCTTACCGAGTATTCTGGAGTAAGGGTAAATCCCATCACGAACATATACTCTCCAGCGGAGAGTTTCTCCCTTTAAGTGAACTCATGGCAAAAACGTAGCTGGCTTCTAGATTTTCACCAGCGAAATATTTTTTCATCGATTGGTACCAAAAAGTGTAATTCCAAACGGGGATACCAAATTTAAGCCTGTAATTATTACTACCGATTCTCACAAATCTACTTAACGCGAATAATGGCTTAACAAGGGCATGAAAACCGCTAACGAGTTATGTGATTATCAGTAGCTATTTTAGTGATAACTCAACTGAAAACGCCGCACCCTTCCCTTCCCCTTCCGACTCCGCGGAGATTCTCCCATTTTGCGCTTCAATGAGTTTCTTTGCGACATAGAGGCCGAGACCTGTCCCAAGCACATTGGCCTTGCTCGCATCCTCGGCGCGGCTGAATTTCTGGAAGAGCTTCGGAAGCGTTTCGGGCTTGATGCCCACACCTGTGTCGGATATTTCAAGACGCATCGTTTTGTCAAGCTTCCTAACCCTAACCGTTATACTTCCTTTCGGGGTGTATTTGACGGCGTTGTCAATGAGATTGCCGATAATCTGTCGCATTTTGCCCACATCGGCCTCGACAACAATGTCTGGCTCTATTTCCAGCTTTAGGCGAAGTCCTTTCTGCTCAATGTTTGGCGCCAATGCTTCGGCTACGTCGTAGGCAAGTTTGCTTAGGTCAACAACGGAAAAATCAAATTTCATTTTCCCCTGTTCAATGTTCGAGATATCAAGGAAATCCTGCACAATTACAGTAAGCGCGTTGCTTGATTCATAGATGATATCTATCGTTCCCTTCAGATTTTCGGGAATGTCTCCATAGTCCCCTTCACGCATCATTGACGCATACCCCTTTATCGCGGTAAGCGGGCCACGAATTTGGTGTGTCGCCATAGACACAAATTCGCTCTTAAGCTGGTCAAGTTCTTTCAATCTCTCATTCGCTTTTTCGAGTTCTTTCGCCAGTTTTTCAATTTTTTCCCGTTGCTCAACCTCACGCTTAACCGATTTTACCAGATAGATGCCGAGGATGAGGAGGAGTACCGATGTTACAACGACAATAATTCGAACGGTGTCAATCGTTCGCAAAAATAATATTGACGCCACGAGAATCCAGAGCGAGGTAACGAGGACTTGGGTAGCAAGAATCTTAACGTTAAATATCCTGTATCGAATGATGAGATATCCGATGAAGGTTGCGAAGATAGGGGTGCCGAACAGTCCGAATTGCGAGGTGACCCAATCGTCGGTCAAGCTTCCAAATATATTCCCCGAAGCGAATACGAGCAAAAAGGCGATGACGCCGAGGGACAAAAGAAGTATTTCTTTCTTGATATTCGTGCTCTGCTCCTTTGAGTAGCGGAAAAGAGCGTAGAACGCTATTCCAATAATCGCCGAGAGTTCAAGTACATAGGTGTAGTACGAATAGAATGATTCAATGGGAATACAGAGCGATAGGTCAAACCCTGCAAGACTGTATATTGTCGGAGTGATGATGATGAGCGGCGCGTAAATGATTCCGGTAATGACCTTTGTCGTGAGGCCAACATCATGCTTGTTGATGAACACATACACAAGGTAGAACATGCCGATATAGGTAAGCGGTTCTATCATAATCTGTATAGACCACAGAAACATGATGAGGTCACTCCTATTGCTCGCCCAAATGATTATGTTGAAAAAGACCCAAATCAAGAACGGCACAAGGCTCCAGAACAGTATTTTGTTTGTTAGACTTTTTCGGTCTTTAAAGTATACGAAAAGACCGATGAGTAACGACAAGACGAGCGCCGTAAGATGCGAGTAATAAATGAATTTCGGGACATGGCTTGAAAACACCAGATACCGGGCGCTCTCCGCGAAACATAGTGCGAGTTCGGGTGCCATGATTTTAGAACTTATATACTAGCATGAAAGCCTTCATAACCTCCCCCAAAGACATAGCTGACGGACAAATGTATTTTTTCCCCCGCTTCAACTTGCTTCTCCTCCATTGGAATCACAACCGGTCCGTTTAGTGAATGGGTATCCGAAAGTGAAGAATTCCGAGTGGGGTGGCACACGCTCGAGAGCCGAACCGAATTGATTACCCCGCTCTTGTTAGCGACGAAATCTATTGTTCCTTCAAATTTTTCGGCTATTGCCCGTGAAAAATCGACCGAATGAAGCAGAGCCTGGTCGGTAAATGGCTTAAAGTCTTTCATAGGAGCATCATAGAACTTCCACGTATGTCGAATGAACGGCACCGTGCATCCGTAGCAGGTAAAATCAAAATTACCCAGAGTAGCAAAGGTGTCCTGATGTGAAGGGATGAATACGGTACTGTCCTTAACAACTCCCTGGCGGTGGAGGTTGTTTATCACGCCCACCTGGTACTCCTCAATCATACCGGTCGTGAGCATCTCTATGATAACCGCATCGAATTTAAGTCCTGGCTCAAATTCATAGGAACGTCCATCACCAATCCGCATATCAACGGTGTGCTGGTTATTGACAGCGATGACTCTTTTTGCGGCCTCAGCAACAAATGGGTCGTACTCAACTGCAACGACTTTTCTTGCCCCGGCTTTTGCCGCAAATAGGGTTAGGATTCCGGAGCCGACACCGCATTCAAGGACGGTATCGCCAGGTTTGACAGACTCTTGTATTGCCTGTTGAAAAGCGCTGGTACGCGGAATGTCGGACAAGCACTGGCTTACGATGTCGATCGAACTAAAAGCTTTCGCCCCGCGTTTTTTGAATTGGAGCGCAAAGATTATACCGTTGGTGATGATCATATAAACAGGATAAAGTGCGAGGGAAAAGGAGAATGTTTCCAGAGCAAAGAAATTCAGTACCTGGCCTCCAAATGTTAAGCCCCATGCATTTCGATCCTCATGTTCCGGGCGGTGCAAAGATTTCCGAAGCGTGGGCACAACGGCCATGAGGTCGGTAAGAAGATACGCCACAAGCCCGACAACGGCCGAGTCCGTGAACCACCAAAGAAAAGTGCCGATGCTAGCTCCGAACAGGCACCATTTATCAAGACGAGTCCATCCACCTTCTCCATATTTGATGGAAAGCAGTGCAATGATCGCGGGGCCGATTGCTTCACTAAGTGGTACCCATATAGTGCCACGCGCTCCTGAGGCATAGTAACTTGCGACGATAAGAGCTCCGATGCCACCCCAAATCCACCAGGATGCTCGGTTCGGTCTCGTCCTTCCCTGAAGAATCGCGGGGATATAGAAAAAATATGAACTGAACGCCAAGAGGCCGGACGCAATACCGATTATGTCCAGGATACTCATGTTATTCACTTACTGAAAGAGTAACGCCGCCGCTATCACCTTGTGCCCCCGCGCCCTCCTCCATAGCGGGGTCGCCTTCTATGAGATAGTCATGATGAACGACATACCGATAATACGAAAGAGCTGTCGCAACTGCCATAGCATAGAGTAAGACGAGAAGGAAAAGCTTTGATTGAAGATTCATGTGATGATTGCTTCTTGCCCTAACACGGGGAATTATAGCACAAGAAGCTTACGGTGTTGCGGCGATAGACTAGTGGCAGAAAAGTTGACTTACGTTGTAAGGAGTGCTATTACTTTGTAACCTTGAGCGGTCCAGGGCAATAGTAGGACGTTGACAACTTAAACCTTTTGGCTATGCATACTTTTGCAGAAGAGTAATGGCCAGACGAAGGAGATAATAGTGAATTCTGTAAATATTGAGATTAGAGAAGCGCTGGACGATGATTTCAGTTGGATTGAGGAAGTTATGCAACATGCGCTAGAGGCATACTACGGCGGCGATCATCGAGCGCATGCAAAACGTATTTTCGATGCGCATATAAAGGGCGGAGTTGATCATCTCGGTTTTTTCTCGTTTGAGCAACGGATGTTCATCGCGGAAGTTGACGGCGAACGTGCTGGGATGATTCACTTGGTTGGTAAGCGTCAATCAACGTACAAAATAAGTCCGCTGATCGTGGCACCCGAATTCCAAGGCCGTTTCGGTCTTGGTAGCCGACTTCTCGCATATGCGGAGAGTTACGCGCGAAAGCACCAAGCTCATCAGCTCTACTGCACAGTAGCGGAGCAAAACGTTGCAGCACTTCAATTCTTCCTACGTAAAGGATTCATCAGAGCTGGAAGTTCAGACAGCCATTACAAAAGTGGTGTAACGGAAACAATGCTCTATCAAGCCCCTATATGAAGAAGGAGAACTTATAGCACTTGAACAGCGCCAGATTTCCGTGTTGCCACTTGATGAAACAAATGAGGGGATGAAGGAGCAGGTCGGACGGATGTTACTTGAAGGGTTACAGAATTCATTCGACGGTATCACTGATGAATGGGTTACTGCACTCTTTAACGGCTACAGTCGAAGACATACCCTACACATACACTATTTCGGCGTTTGACGCGGCCGGCAACCAATCGGCGGGGTCGGCGCCCGCTATGGCCACCACGCCTGAAGCCGATACGATTTTGCCGACAGCAACCATAACCGCGCCCATTGAAGGCAGTGTTGTTTCGGGAAAAGGAATCACCTTAGCGGCGGACGCTGCCGACAATGTTGCCGTAGCCGGAGTTCAGTTCACTATAGACGGAGGCGATCTGGGGAGTGAAGACGCTTCCGCGCCCTATTCCCTGACTTGGGACTCTAATTCGGTCGCGAACGGCGCGCATTCCATAGGCGCGATGGCGCGAGATACCGCCGGCAATACGGTTACCGCGTTTCCCGTAAATATCATTGTTGATAATATTGTCGCCCCTCCTCCTTCAACGGTACTCTTTTCTCCCTCAGACGACACCTACGCCGACTCTCGCAATCCCACGCTCAGTCAAGGAATTAAGACCACGCTTCTTGTTGACGGCAGTCCGATCTACATCACCTATATTAAGTTTGACCTGTCTTCGCTCGCGGGACGGGCGATTAATTCGGCTAAATTGAGAGTTAAGGTAGCCGATAAATCCAATAGCACTCAAGTCGTCAAGCGGGTTGATGATAATAGCTGGTCTGAAACGACTCTAACCTACAGCAGCCGGCCTGCGCTTGGCGTGACCGTCGCTTCTTTGCCGGGCCTTAAGTCAGTCGGCTCCATCATTGAAATTGATATAACCGCCGAAGCGGCCGCCAAGGCCGGACAAATTATGTCTTTAGGCATTGATTCCACCGGCACCGACGGCTTTGATGTCTACTCCAAAGAAAACGCGACGGGCAAGCCGGAGTTGGAAGTAACCGCTTGGTGATTCTGTAGAACTCTCGTCATTGGCTCGCGATAAAGCGAGCAACGATGTTCTCAACTTCAGAAGCCGAAACGGCTTCCATGAGCTTCATGCGAAGCTCCTTTGCCCCGGCGAACCCTTCAACATACGCCTTGAAGTGCTTTTTCATAATGGCGAAATTCTTGTGTTCCCCCAAGAGCTTTTCAAATAGCTTGGTGTGTTCGATAAGAACCTTAAGCTTGGTTTCAATTGATGGCTCCATAAGGTCTGACCTTTCCCCGCCAGCAAACAACCATGGATTACCAAAAATCGCGCGGCCGAGCATGATGCCGTCGGCGCCCGTTTCCGCTGCCTTTTGGCACGCGTCAGTAAGATTCATTACATCGCCGTTACCAAGAATGAGGGTTTTGACTGCCAACGTTTTCTGGCACTCATCTCTGATTTCCACCGCTCGCTTCACCCGCTCGAAGCGCGCCGGCGCTTTGGACATTTCTTTACGCGTGCGAGCATGTAGTATTACGACGGCGGGTTTTTCCGCGAGAAGTTCCGGTAGCCACTCTTCCAGTGTGTCTTTGTTGTATCCGAGCCGTGTTTTGATTGAGATTGGAAGTCCTGAACCCTCTTTTGCCGCTCTGATAAGTTCTCTTGCCAATCTCGGATTTTTAATGAGTGCCGCGCCTGCTCCGCTTTTTTCAATCGAACGGTCGGGACAGCCCATGTTGATATCCAGTCCGTCAAATTTGAGTTCTTTCACCAGTTTAGCTGCCTCATACATTTTCTCCGGATTGCCCGAAAAGAGCTGGGCAACGATTGGCCGTTCGCTTTCCGAGTACATCAAATCAACGAGAAGTTTATCCCTTCCCTTGCTTACAAGCCCATCAGCCGAAACAAACTCGGTAAACATGACATCCGGCCCGCCCCGTTCCCCGGGTCGGGCAGGCTTTCCATACTGTGCGATGATGCGTCGAAACGCCGCGTCCGTAACGTTCGCCATCGGCGCGAGGGCCATAATCGGTCTTTGCAGTTTTCCCCAAAATCCGTTTTTCACGAAAGCACTGTACCGCAGAAGTGACTAAATTGACAAATTGAAATCAGATACTATAGTACCTTAAGAGGTGTCTATGAAAGAAATTATCTGGGGTAAGATTCCCATCCGCGCGCTTGTCGCCGTCTTTTACACGAATATCAGTATCATGTTCTTGGGAGGCATCGTTGCACTATCGTTTCTCGTTGCCGAGTTGACACAGAGGGGCGAAAAATGGATGTACGTGCTTTACGCCATCGTGTTCTCACTCCTAACAGCCATTGCTTCTTTCTTCGTAGGTTTTGAACAGTCCAAGCGATTGCGTACTGGACGGGCGATGTGGTTTCATGGGCTGACGTGGCCTGGAACCATACTGCCACAAAGCAAGAGTTTCTTCCGCTTCCGTGGCGCGCACGAACTCGGCAATGGATGGGTTATCGCGACATTTCAAAAAGTCACAAAGGCGCAGTGCCTGACTGACACATCAACGGGAGAAGTTCTATGTAATGACCTCTTCTGCGTACTCACCAAAAAGGAGGCGCTACCTCCTAGGCCGTGTCTCCTCAAGCTCGAGTATGACCAGCGCGCGAATATACGAGCCACGGTAATTCCGGAACAGACTCCAAGATGGAATTAGGGAGAAGCAATTTTATGCGAGCCGGCGTGGTGGATTCTTCCATTCGCCGGCTTTTTTACGAAAACCTTCCCTGAAGATGCAAGGAAAAACGGCCTGCGCAAAGCGCGGGCCGTCTTGAAAAACTTCAACTGGCATTATGCCGATTCCAAAATAGAGAGCGGGAAATGGGCGACCATGGATGGTTGATGCGGAAAACGCATCAGCACTGGAATCCTGCCACCAGTGATTTCTCCATCCACAACTTCACCCTGCGTACCCTTGTGGAAGCGTAGCCCCTTTTTTGCAGAGTCCTCCCAAGTTTCCTTAAGGATGACTTTCTTTCCCTTTCGAAACGCGGCCGTGATTGAATGATTCTGATTCATGCGCGGTGATTTCATAGCGATGATACGTACGGGATTAAGGTTGTTTGCTTCGGTTGCGGAGTGGCTATTTGAAGCTCAAGAAAATCTACGCGGACTGGGATTTTGCTTCCATCTTCCATTTGCAAAATTACTCCTTTGCTATACGATTTTCTCTTGCGTCCCGCCGATCCTCTTGGATACGTGCGGCGCTTCGGGCCGGTGGTTGTGACGTCCTTGGCGAGCACGAGGAGTATTCCGTCGGGAACGTCGGAAAAGTTGTGAATGTGCTGGGTTGTGCGAAATCCTGTAAGCAATTTGCTGTTGATGGGCATACTGCCAGTTGAGTTGTGGAGTTCAATTTCGTCCTCATCCTCCGCTCTACTCGAAGCGGAGGTAAAACGAAACGGACACTGATTGCTCGAGTGTCCGTTTCTGTTTTCGTTAGGAGTAGCTTTTCTTTAGTCTACGACTATTCCACAACCAACACAGGAACCGACCCTCGATTGGCGAGTGCTGTTAAAGAAATAGTTCCAAAAACAGGCATTGAATATCATGTGCATCCTATGATACGCATTATTCAAGAAAGGTCAAGTGGGATTTGAGGAAGAGTTAAACGAGGTAATTCCTTGAGGAAAATCTGAAGGAGAAAGTTCGACCGTTGACCCGGCAACAATTTCTCCGCGAAGCATTTTCTCGGCAATCGCTTGTTCAACCGTTCCCTGTATAGCCCTAGCCATCGGCCGCGCTCCAAACTTCGGGTCCTGCCCCGCGGACACAAGATACTCGACAAGCGGGTCTGTTATCAAAAACTCCAATCCTTTTTCCTTGAGACGTTTTCCAAGCTTTTCAAGTTGCAGACGCGCGATTAAACGAAGGTGTTCGTCATTGAGCGGATGAAATAGAATCACGCCGTCAAAACGGTTGAGAAGCTCCGGTTTGAAGATGGCACGATTTATGATTTCCGCGATAATGATGTCTTTGTCCAACCTCTTTCCATCTTGCGCCATATTCCAGATGAGGTCGCTGCCGGCGTTTGATGTCGCGATTATCATTAGATTGCGCGCGTTCACCCTTTTGCCAAAAACGTCGGTGAAGAAACCCTCGTCAAGGATTTGCAGGAAAAGGTCATGCACTTCCCTGCTAGTCTTTTCAAATTCATCAAGGAGCAAAACTCCGTACGGATGCTCGCGAATGAGCGAGGCGAGCACGCCCGCCTTTCCTCCTTCAAAAGTGCCGATGAGACGATTCAAGGCATCATCGCTATGATATTCAGACATATCCAGCCGTACGATTGACTTTTCATCTCCAAAAAACGCCTGCGCGAGAGCTTTTGTCGTTTCGGTTTTTCCGACGCCGGTGGGACCAAGGAACAGGAACGAGCCAATGGGGCGATTTTTTGAACTAATGCCGGAACGCGCCCTGCGGAGGGCTCCCGAGATAGCTTTGACTGCTTCTTCCTGCCCGACAATTCGCTCGTGTAAGATTTCTTCAAGCTTCAAGAGTTTCGTCCTTTCCTCCCCCTTTGCTTCGGAGGCAGCAATGCCGGTTTTACTCGAAACAAGGTCGAGCACGTCGTCTTTAAGCACGATACTTTTCCCCGCGGATTTAATTTGGGGGACAAGTTCCAGGAGGAGGTCTATGGCTTTGTCCGGCATGACGCCTTCAAAAAAATATCTGTCTGCGCTTTCCGCTACCGCGCGAAGCGCGGGATAGGTAAAAATAACTCCGTGTTTGGCCTCCGCGCGAATGGCCTCCTCCTCAAGAATCGGGATTGAACCGGATACGCCCGCTTCTGCTATGAGTACGCGCTCAAAGCGTTCTTTCACTTTTGCGTTCGGCTCAAAAACCTGGCGGAACGCACCGAGTTCGACTATTGCCACGATTTGAATATTCTTTGAAGTAAGAAACGGGTCAAGAATGGAAAGCGCGTCCGAGCCAATTGCGTTCGCGCCCTCATAGAATTTCTCAAAATTATCAAATACGAAAATGATGTTGCCGGCGCGCGCCGCTTCGGAAAGGAGTTTTGTAAATTCAGTTTCAAAGACCGCTTTTTCTTTCATCGCCGAAACGAACGGCGCTCCATTGAATATGTAGATTTCTTTATGTTCAAGTGGCGGAAGCACCGTTCCGGCGCTGATTTTTCGCTGAAGACGAGCGAGCGGGGCGAGTTTTGGAACGCCCTCTTCTCCAACAAGCAGGACATTCGCCTCGCGTCCGCGCGAGAGAATGCGCTCCACTTCTTCGGCCTCGTGCTTGCCGAACGCCCCTTTGCTCCCAGAAGAAAAGGCCGGATGGCGCGCGATAGATACGGCGTAGCGCGACAAGAGAACTATTTCGCCGTATCCCCAATCCTTGCCGATCCCGGGAATCCTGCCGAGAGCGTCTTTACCCCACCACCGCAGATATTTCTTGCGGTCGCTTTCATTGTGCGACACCCAGCCTGCCGCGCCCACAAAATCGTCGGCTTCAATCTTGCGCGACAAAAGAAAGTGTTTTAGGCCTTCGTCGTAGCGCAACAGTTCCTTCGCAAACTCTCCGAGACCTATCGGCTCATCCGACGTCCCTATGTCAAATATTCCGGAGGGACGCGCCCTGTCTTTTATGAAAGCGATAACTTCTTCTTTTGAAAGCCCGAGGCGCAGCATGGCCATGCTTCCGTAACGCGACACGAGGAAATCCAGCACGGGTTCATTGCATCCGGAAGTGATTACTTTTGCCACCTCGAAACGGATGGGTGGCTGGCGCATTGACATTTCTGGAAGCGTTGCATCCTCGTCCCTGAAGTAAAAGGAGGCAAAAAATGCGTACCAAAGAGCCGACCAGAGCCAGAGTCCCGCAGTTATAAGAAATATTGATTTGAAGAGCGGGAAAAATTCGCCAGCGACAGTAAAAAAAGCTGGAAAGGCGGATTGAACGGCCGGTATTGCCTTCATAAGTAGAAAAGCAATTCCGAGAATGGAGAGTACGGCAAAAACAATGCGCAGAGATTTTTCCGCGGTGTGAAGGTGTCTACCGGAAATAACCGCCTCTGTTTGGAGCGCGCCATTATACGCTATTGATTCTTGTTGCAAGTTTGAGTAGAGCATCCCGTTAGAAGCAAATCGCAATCACGCAAGCTGATACGATTACTTTACACTTACATTTGACATATTGCATTGAATTGATATATAGGCCTGTTCACATGGCGATTGCGGCTTCTAACGAGAGCATCTTCCTAAAACGCAATCACTCCGGAAACGCCAAGCATAAAAAATGCGACGATGCATATTGGGAGAAACGGCCAGAGCGCCAAACACACAAGAGAAAAGGCTGAAAACAGAATGAGCGCGAGAAGGCCGAAAAGTATGGTGCATATTCGGGTGAAGAATCCGACAAGGCGAAGAATCGTGTCCATAATGAAACTGCCAAGTACGCCCGCGGTATCTTTATCGGCATGTTCTTTTATCCTGTGCCACGGAGAAAAAAGTGTTTCCCACAAAATGCGTATGGAGAAAAAATTCCAGAGGAACCACGAAAAATTCCTGTATAGCCGCATGAGGTCAACCCACGCGGCACTGTAGTGCCAAATGAAGTAACTGATTGGTAACTGCAGTGGTGACATAAGAACTGTTAAGAATACTATGCCTTTATTATAGCTTACCAGCTCAAAGCGTGTAGCGGTTAGCGTTTAGTGGAGGATTCCACTTTACCAAACGCTATACGCTAACCGCTTCTTATCGTGGTTTGAAATAAATCTTATTCCCATACCTAAGGTCAATATATGACACTGAAAGTTCCCCTTTATTCCTTGAAAGGAGGTTATCCTGTTCCATGAGCGTTTCCAAATTGATGAGCGCTGTATCATAGTTGCCAGAGCGGAGCAAAAGTCGCGTTCCAAAGCTAAGCACCACTTCAAGCTCGTCTTGCTCCTTCAAAAGCACTTCTCTTGGTTCAAGACCGGCCATTTCTAGTTTCTTAAGGAATAGCAATAATTTTGATAATTCTTCTTGCGGAATCACCTCTGTGCCGATAGGCGCCTTTGCATCCATTTTCAGAAATCGGTAATACATCTGCTCCATGCCCATTTCTGCGGGCGCGAACACAAATCCTGTTTTGTCCATCATAGAACATTCCTGCCGCGAGGCGCACCAAAGCGCCTGCGGCTCGCGTTCATACACAAAAACGCGAAGCGCGGAAAGACTTTTTAGCGAGATGGACACGCCGGAAAGAGCTGGAAACTCTTTCATAAGAGATTCCTTGAGTTCGGTCTTTGGGTAAAGTAAAGTGTGTGATTTTGGAATAAACCAGAGGTATGTCCTTTTCATGACATTTGCCACTGTTCTTTGTATAAGTTCCTCCTGCACCTGTCTTGAGCCGGCGACTTCGATACTTATGATACGAAGCTCTGGGCGAGATAATCCGTAGACTATCCCCGCGGCGGCCGCCGTGAAGAGAACTGAAAGCAAGAAGATTTTTCTGATTTTTCTCCGTCGTTCTTTCCGCGCCAAGCGAGGAGAACGGATTATTTTATGTCGAGCCATGAAATGAAAATATCGAATGTCGAATACCTAATATCGAAAAACATGAAACTCTTAACAAGAAAGATAGTATGCTAAATCTTTTTGGCTTTCTTATTTAATATTCCGTATTTTTCGAAATTCGAAATTTGGTATTCGATATTGTTGACTCAACGAACAGGAGCGATAACAGTCTTCCCCATATATTTCTGGAGCGCTTCCGGTACCTTTATCGAACCGTCAGACTGTTGATAATTTTCAACGAGCGGCGCCAAAATGCGGGGGGTCGCAAGCGCCGTGTTATTGAGCGAGTGCGCAAAACGAGTTTTACCGTCAGTGTCTTTGTAACGAATATTTAGACGCCTCGTTTGAAAATCATGGAAATAGGAAGAAGAATGAGTTTCTCTATATGCTTTATCCGATGGAATCCACGTTTCAATGTCGTATTTTTTCACCTGACCGAGTCCGAGGTCTCCCCCGCAATTAATGACAACGCGATACGGAAGCTTGAGTGCTTGTAAAAGCTCCTCCGCATTTCCTGTGAGCTCCTCATGAAATTTCACCGATATTTCATGGCTAGCTTCACAAAGCATCACCTGCTCGAGTTTGAAAAATTCATGGACGCGGATGAGTCCTTTGGTATCCTTGCCGTAACTTCCGGCTTCGCGGCGAAAACAGGTGGAAAAAGCGAGAATCTTTTTTGGCAGTTCTTCTTTCTTAAGAATTGTTTCTGAAAAATACGACATCGCAGACACTTCAGAGGTGCCTGAAAGATAATCGCCGTCTTGTGTTTTGTAGAGGTCGTCCTCGCCTTGCGGAAGATATCCTGTGCCAAGAAGCGTCTGTTTGCGAACGAGAGATGGCGCCATCATGAAGGTAAAGCCCTTTTTTGCGAAATGCTCAAGTGTAAATTGCCAAAGCGCGAAAGAAAGAAGAGCTCCCTCATTTTTCAAAAAATATCCTCGGAAACCAGATACGTCGCCTCCGCGCAAAAAATCGGCCATGTCGCAGGACTCCATAATCTCCATATGGCCTTTGGGAGGAGAGGAAAATTCAGGAATACTGCCCCATGTTCTTACTTCACTGTTGTCATTCTCGCTATCCCCATCAGGAACCGAGATGTCTGGAACGTTTGGAGCTTGGAGCATGAGCGCCTGCCATTTTTGCATGATACCCTTCAATTTGGTCTCTTCCTCCTCAAGTCCGGACTTCTGCGTTCGAAGTTCCTCCACAAGAAGCTCTCGTCTCTCCGGTATGGACGTGCGCACCATCTGGTTGCTCTTCATGTTGTGTTCGGAGCGCTTCTTTTCCACCACCGTAAGCAAGGCTCGGCGTTCATCGTCGAGCTTCAAAAGTTCTTCTACATCAAAAGACACGCGCTTTTTCTTGGCTGCTTCGGCGACAAGGTCTTTATTTTCGCGGATGAATTTTATATCTAACATGAAGAAGTAAGTAGTTAGTAGTAAGTAGCAAAGAAAAGACGACGATGCAACTTAGTATACAACAAAAAGGGCGAACCGTGGGGCTCGCCTGTGTGTGTGTGGAGAACAAAATCGGGGCAGTTGTTTACTAGTCAGAATCAGGCGCACCAATAGTGTTGCTCCCTATGATTTTCGCAAGAAGTTCGCTTTCTTTGATTGGAACTACGCGCTTAACCTCTGCCCCAGGCAAAAGTTGTTCGGGATGCTCTTTGAAATGCCGTTTCCAGTTTGCTTTCTGCAGTCGTTCATGTTCAGTCAACTTTGCCCGAAATTCTTCTAGTGTCATGTCGATCATGCGTGCCTTTCTCGTTGATGGTTCAGAAATCATCCTGATTGAGTTCGCGCCAAGCCATGGCTGGACCAAGCTTACTTTCGTCTTTTTCAAATGCGACTCTGGATTCATTAAGCGCCTGCTTAAATGCTGGATGAAGCATACGAACCGGGCCATG
>LCPL01000006.1 GCA_001003605.1 Parcubacteria group bacterium GW2011_GWC2_48_17 | reverse complement strand
TAGAAATTTCTAATCTTCCCAACCTTTCCCAAAAAGAATCCGCCCCACATTCCTCCCGCGCCCTCCTGCGGGGCGGAAACCCAAACCCTGCCGAATTTCAAAAACATTAGTCTCGGTTTTGCGAATCCTCCCTCCCGCAAAATAGTTTCGCAAAACCGAGTCCATTTTTCTTGAACGGCTCATTTCTTCCCATTTGAGCCGTTCGCTTGATGTAGCACATTTCCGCCCTCTTGCTTTGCAAGCCCTGCGGAATGTACCGACTATTTGTTTTGAAAATAGGTTCTGATATGGTTTAATAAACACATAAGAAACAAAAAACACCCCATGGGGTGATTTTTGTGCAATTTGTCAGTTGATTATTTGGTTCGCGCAATGAGCAGAGTAAGCCGTGATTTTTTTCGGTCAGCGGCGCCTTTCCGTATTGTATGCTCTTTGGACGCTTTATCGAAAGCCTTATAGGCCTCCGGAATAAGTTTCTGCGCCTCCTTCACCTTTTTCTCTACGAGAAGTTTCTTGATTTTCTTTACTATCTGTTCAACGGCCTGCTTTCGGCGCTGATTAAACACTCGCTTCCTCTCGGAGCTTCGGTGAGCTTTTTTTGCTGAAGATGTGATGGCCATTGTAAGAAGCGTATAGCGATTAGCGTATAGCGTTTAGTAACGTGTCAGCTTGAAGACCCAAACACCATAACAAGAAAGCAAAAATAACGCAAGAAAATGAGGTATAATGGTTCTGTTATTCCTAGAAGCTAGAACCTAGCAACTAACAGCTATGATAAGTTATGTTTCAGGAACTGTGGTGGAAAAAAATGTTCGCTTCATCATAGTCGACGTGGGCGGGGTTGGGTATAGGGTATTCGTTACTGAAGACACGCTCCGACGTTTGAAAACCGGCATGTCCGCCACGTTAAAAACTCATCACGCGGTGCGCGAAGACACCGAGGAGTTGTTCGGTTTTCTCGATGAAGAGGATTTGAAGCTTTTTGAGCTTCTCTTAGGAGTCCCTGGCATTGGCCCGAAAACAGCGCTCAATATCTTGAATGTGGCAACTCCAGAAACCTTGCGTCGCTCAATTACTTCCGGCGAGACTGCGTACTTAACTAAAAT
The DNA here is from genome assembly GCA_001003605.1 of Parcubacteria group bacterium GW2011_GWC2_48_17. GTDB lineage: Bacteria > Patescibacteriota > Minisyncoccia > Phycocordibacterales > UBA10002 > UBA10002. Next base: position 57,746 of record LCPL01000006.1, on the reverse strand, counting down.
CTCCGGTATCGGCCGAAAGACCGCGGAGAAGATTGTTTTGGAATTAAAGGAAAAACTTGGAAAAGGACAGGAAAGCACGACGCTCAAAGAAGAGGTTGACGCGCTCGAGGCGCTGAAGTCGCTCGGCTATTCGCACGCCGAAGCGCGTGAAGCACTTCGTGATGTTCCCAAAGAAATTGCAAGCACTAGCGATAAGGTCAAACACGCCTTAAAAATGCTTGGTAAATAAAGCAAAAATATGAATGAGAGCCGAAAAATTGAAAGTGGAAGAAAAAGTTGTCCGCTCTGCCGAGAAGGATAGAAATTGCGACATCGGCGCCTTTATCGAAAGGAAATCGAGTGGACGCTCAAACACAGCAAGGGATACAAAACGGCTGAAGAAGCGTTCATAGACATTTTGAAGAGGCGCGGAAAATAGCCCTTGTGAATATCAGTGTCCACTCTGACCTATTCGGATAGGATATTTTTTAACGCCCGAACAAGTTTCAAATTTTCTTTCGCTTTGCACGAAGCAATTCGTATAAACTCTCCATTAAGTCCGATTTTATCTTTACAGAGCCGGACATAGATACCATACCGCGCGAGAAGCGTAACCATAAAGTCTTCCGCGCGTGAGCCGCCGAGAAGTTCAATCAAAAACATATTTGCCCTGCTCGGATAGACCTTAAGACCCTTGAGTGTTGAAAGTTGCGTAAAGAAATCATCTCGTTCCCGTATCGCCAAAAGTCTGGCTTTTTCGTATTCCTTCATAAATCCACGATTATTCAAAAGGTTAAGAAAATATTCGCCAAAACCGGAGATGTTCCACAAATAACCTCTCGCAAGAAGAGTTGATATTCGTTGTTTGCTCATCACTCCGTATCCCAAGCGAAGCCCCGCGATACCAAAGTCTTTTGAAAGACTCTTGATAACCACAAGGTTGGGGAATGTATTCACCAGTCTTGCGGCGTCTTGGGGTGTTCGTTTATTTTTATCCGCAAAGTGAATAAAGCTCTCGTCTATGATAACGATTCCTATATGACGCAATTTTTCTAAAAGCTGCCTCAACGTGGATGCACTCACATATCCCCCATCAGGATTACTGGGATTGATAATGACTACGGAATCTGGTTTCTCTCGCTGAATATCTTTGAGAAATCTTTTGGCTTCAAGCTTGAAACCGGCTTCTTTTCTAAGTTGGTGTATGACAGTTTTCACACCCTTTGGGGCAAATTCAAGGTAGGGCGAAAACGTGGGAACCGGCACGAGTATTTTTCTTTTGGCAAAATTCTGAAGCATTGCTTGGATTATTTCGGTTGCACCGTTCCCTACGAAAATATGTTGGGCTGGCACTCCAACTATTTTTTCAAGCTTCCCAGCAAGCACGCGATTTTGAGAAGGATATTGTTCCACTAGTTTGTGCAGGTTCCTCGTGTTTTTGTTTCCAAAATCCCGCTTCCAGTATTTCAAAAACAAGTCGGTGGCATACGGGTTAGAGAGAAAGCAAAAATCATGCTTCACTGTTATGCCAGAAACATCGCGAAGCATCGCGGGGCTCGGTGAATGCGAGCCGGATTTCCTTTTTAACGCGGCGAGCTGTTTCGCAATTTTGTGTTCAAACGCAGTGAGCTTAATCGGCATGCAGAAAAAGTACCACTAAACGCCAACTGACACAAACAAAAGCGCAGGGTTCGTCGTGAACCCTGCGCTGTGAAATCCTGACTGCTTTGCTGCCTACTTTTCCGGCAGTCTGCCTTCCACCACGATTTTTGGAAGTGTTGGTACCGGTGCCTCTTTGGGCTCGGCGAGTGCTTCCTCCTTCCGCCGAACCAGTTCGGCGAGGACCTCGGCCGTCCGTGGCTCAATGAGGTATTTCTCCCCAACCTTCTCCACGGGGAAGAATGTGTCGTGGCCCTTATGTCGCCCTAAGAATATCTTCTCTCCCTTTTTGGGTTCCGTTCCCTCCCAGTCGTCCAAGGAAACGACAACTAATCGGTTTCCGTCCTTGAAAACCAAGTGTTCTGTACCGCGTCCGAATTCCCAATCCCGAAGTACTCGGGATTTCCCTACGCATTCGTACGCCACAGTGTCAACGTACATGCCCTCCGTCAGGAAACGGCAGCGGGTTCTCGCCCGTTCCGCAAATTTTCTCCACTGCTCGAGAGCGGAGAACCTTTCCTTCTCGTCCTTGGCAGGGAAGGCAAATACGCTGGCCTGTCCGCCTACGATGGTATGGAACACTATGTTCGTGATTCCCCCATCCTCACTTGAGTGAGCGAACAGATTTGAGTCGTCATCCCAGACAATTTGGATGTCACGGACCTCCCAATGTCCCCTTCCGATATCTTCCTTGAATTCGGGGTAAGAAGGCTCGACTTGCCATGAGCATTTGGGAATGTCCTGGCTCCGGGCATAAGGCCCGAAGAGGGACACGAGTGCGAGTAAACCGACGAACAGCAGTTTTTTCATAATTAACTGGCAACGAACTGATTGCGTGTTTATGAGTAGGTCCACAATCGTTGTACCTCTTATTTCAAAGCATTTGAGTGCTTTGAAACGACCTGCTTACGGGAAGCCCCTCAAACAGGAATGCTCGCAAAAGGATACCATATCTCACTGAATTAGTCAATGTATAGCAGTGCAGAAGAAAAAGCTATGATTACCGCCATGGAATCATTCCTCTCTTGGCTCAGAAAAATCCTCCCTGAATCGCTTTTTAGAAAGCTCCAGCTTCCCTACCACTACCTTCTCGCTTGGCTCGGTGCGGTGCTTTTTGGATTTCCATCGCAAAGACTCACTGTGATTGCGGTGACGGGTACGAAAGGCAAAAGCTCGGTCGTGGAACTTGTAAGCTCCATTCTGGAAGAGGTGGGCTACAAAACAGCACATGTTTCCACTATTCATTTTAAGATTGGCGATAAAAAGGAACGGAATCTGCACAAGATGACGATGCCGGGGCGATTTTTCCTCCATCGTTTTCTAAAAAAAGCGGTCAAGGCAGGATGCACGCATGCGGTCATTGAGATGACCTCGGAAGGAGCGCGGCAGTTTCGCCACAAGTTTATCGCACTTGACGCGCTTATCTTCACTAATCTCGCGCCGGAACATATAGAATCGCACGGCTCGTATGAAAATTATGTTGACGCGAAAGTATCAATCGCGCGGGCGCTTGAAACGTCAAAGAAACCAAACAAATTGCTCGTGGTGAATGGTGACGACAAGGAGGCGCGGCGTTTTTTGGAGGTGTTTGGCGGCACAAAGATTTCCTTCTCCAAAAATGACGTGAGAGGCGCACAAATTACATCTGATGGCGTTTCGTTTGATTGGAACGGGGCGCGCGTTCAGTCGGCGCTTCCCGGAGAGTTCAATATGTATAACATTCTTGCGGCGCTTGCGTACGCGAAGGCCGCCGGCATTCCAGTAGAGAAGGCAGCATCCGGCATCAGAAAGGTAGTGGGAATTCCGGGACGCGCGGAAAAAATCAATGCCGGACAGAACTTTGACGTCATTGTAGATTACGCGCATACGCCGGACTCACTCGAAAAGCTCTACCAAACGTATGCCGGGAAATACCGAAGGTGCGTTCTTGGAAACACGGGCGGCGGGCGGGACGCATGGAAGCGTCCTGTAATGGGAGACATCGCGGAAAGATATTGTGATGAGATTATTCTCACAAACGAAGACCCCTACGATGAGAACCCGGAAAAGATTGTGAGGGAAATGGCCGCCGGCATGCAGAACAAAGCGCCGCTCTTTATTCTTGACCGCCGCGCGGCAATACGCGAAGCGCTCCGGCGTTCAAGCATTGGAGATGTGGTTCTGATAACCGGAAAAGGAACTGACCCGTATATTATGGGTCCGATGGGCCAGCGAGAGCCGTGGGATGATGCGACCGTTGTGAAAGAAGAGCTTAGGAAGCTTATAGCTGATAGCGTCTAGCTTTTAGCAAAGGAGGATTCGCGTTACACTATTTGAATGGATCCCATTAGAAGTCGCGAACGCTCATAGATACACAGCGCAAAACAATGTTTACTGATTTACTAATTAATACAGTGGGAAACGCAGAACTGGCTTTGTCCGCGTCCTACTTCTAACGGGATGGATGACATAAAGTGGTTTATCGGATTCCTCGTGATTATGGGCGCCATGTGGGTATTTGGCGCGAATAAGAGCCCGGAGCGCGGAACTAGGACTGCCACAACTACGCCGCAAACACGCACTCTTTCTTCTCCTTCAAAGAGCACGGTAAAACAAAATGTATCTGAAAAAAGAACTGCGGGAGAAACCATGCAGGGGTTGCCTCGTGGATATATCATCTCGGAAACCATACTGCCACAGCCGCTTGACCCGAATATATCTTTTCTCCGCGGGAGACTCCAGATTGTTTCCGTGCGGAAAAACACTAGGCCAAGCCAAGAATATGTGGTTTTGCAAGCTTCTCCGAAAAATAAATATGATGTCGCGATTACCGGACTCACGCTTAAAAGTAAGGTGACATTTTTGGGCGAGGAAATTCCTAAAGCATGGAAGCTCCCTTTCCCAGCTAATGAAGGGAGCGGCGAAATTGTGACCCTACGGCCTGGAGAAAAAGCGTACATCATATCTGGACATTCCCCAAACGGACAATCGTTCCAGCTAAATAAATGCACGGGGTATTTTGAGCAGGGAATGAATTTCGTGCCATCGCTTCCCCTCCGATGCCCTCGCCCTGTAGACGACCCGCTTCCGCTTCCGCCAAACACGCTTAGCGATGCTTGCTATGATTACCTAAAGACACTGGGGCGATGCAAAGTTCCCCCTTCTTCGGTCCCGACTAAGCTCCGAGCGGATGGAAGTTGCCAGGCTCATATTTTTAGCAAGATTAGTTACAATCAGTGCGTAACATACTACAAAAATGACCGTGGCTTCTTTCAGGGTGAATGGCGTATCTACTTAGGCAGAAATACGCGACTTTGGAAAGACAAGCGGGAGATTATAGAACTTTTGGATGAGAACGGGAGAACTATCGACCGGAAAAGTTTTTAGTCTTGTAAGTTAGCGATACCGAGGGATATTCGCATGAGCGGCATTCGCAACGCCGCAGTCCCCCACTTTTTCGGAAAAGTGGGGGATGATACAGTCAAAGAAGCGAAATAGCGCTACTCCAGCCGATACGGAAACATTTAAAGATTCTTTGCGTCCTCTCATTGGTATTTCTGCAATGCAATCGCATAACTCAAGCACTTTTAGTGGGATTCCTGTAACTTCATTCCCTAAGACAACGGCCGCGGACGCCTTCGCCCGCACCTTTTTATAGTCGATGGAATGAGCGCTTTGCTCTACAGCGATGATTTGAGTTCCTCCCTTTTTAAGCTCCAAAAGAAGCGCGGAGATATTCTTTCGCTTTTCCCATTGCATGCTCTTTTCCGCTCCTAAAGAAGCCTTGGAAAAATCTTTTCGAGCTCTGCCGAATCGGTCAATTGGCGCTGGTGTGTAGCCAGTAAGATAAATTCTTGTTACCCCTATCGCGTCGGCCGTGCGAAATATGGAGCCGACATTGTGAATGCTACGAATGTTGTGAAGTATGATGTAAACCCTTTTTTTGTCATATGGCATGTTTGAAATGGTTACCCCTATTGTTAAAGACAAAGCACAGTATCCGGTGTCCAAACAAATGTACCAAAGCACAGTACACAAAAAGCCAAACGGACATACGGCAAAAGTCAGAAATATCAAGGACTAGTTTGTGTTTTGGATAGTTTGTGTTTTGTTTGGATTTTTGTGCAGTTTGTGTTTTGTGTTTTCCTCTTTATGGTATCATAAGGATATGCTCAATCCTTTCCCAGACCTTCTTACCTTTAGCTTTTTCGCGCCGTTTCTACTGCGTCTTGCCCTTGGAGTCGTCTTTTTTGACTTTGGCCGCCACACGCTCACAAAAGGAAAAGCCCAGCATGGGGCGCTATTTGAAGCTCTTGGTCTTAGGCCTGGTACTCGCTACGCGCTCCATCTTGGCACGCTGGAGATTGTCATTGCCATCATGCTTATCGCGGGTATTTACACACAGATTGCCGCGCTAATCGCGTTTGCGCTTTCTCTAGCGGCGTATTATCTAAAAGGCAAGCACGGGGCGCATATCGAACACCGCCGGCATTTGTTTTTCCTCACAGCCGTTATCTCGCTTTCGCTTCTTCTCTCTGGCGCCGGCGCTGTCGCTTTTGATGCGCCGTTGTAGACCAGGAAAGTTTTATTCTTGGGTATTTTGTGTTATAACCTAGCAGCTGAAAGCTAGAAGCTAACAGCTATTTGACCCGCCCATAGCTCAGTGGTAGAGCAGTTGGCTTTTAACCAATTGATCTAGGTTCGATTCCTAGTGGGCGGATACGCAATAAGGAGGTACAATTATCGTACCTTGGTATCTTTCAGAAATCAGTGCATTGCACTAAGAAAGCAAGGTTGCTCGCTTAGTCAAATAATGATTCGAACTAACCGGCCGAAAACATCGGTGTATTTTCATATCCGACATATTCTTTTGACCAACCAACAAAAACAGAAAATACGCCACGCGGCTACACAAAGATTCATTGAATATAGTAAGAGCAGGAGAGGTAAAAGTAGGATGAATCGTCATCCAGTTCCTTTTTCCCGGTGGGATGCGGCTCTTGTGTCATTAGTGGGGCATTTGATGTTTGATGGAGAAATAAAATATAGTGGATGCATATACACAAATAGAAGTTCAGCATTGCTTAACCATGTGAGCAGGTGCATGAAAACAGTGTATCCATTTCCTCCGAAGAAATACGAATCTCTCCCAGGTGTATTTAAACTCGGCTATCACAATGTGGAACTGGGAAATTTCTTTAAAGCGAGGGCTCAGACATTAATCGGGGGAATCTTGTCTATGGAAAGAGAACTCCAACGGGCTTTTTTGCGTTCCTTTTTTGATGATGAGGGTTCAGTGTATTTCATAGGCAATCGACGAGCCATACGCGGTTATCAGCATAATAACAAAATCTTACATCTCATTCAGCAACTGCTAAGAAAATTCAGTATTGAAGGTAGAGTGGATAGAAAATATGGTGAAATTACCATAAGTCGGAGAGAACACATTGAACGCTTTGCACGAGAGATAAACTTTTCCAAAGGACTCCGGATAAACGGCAATCGTTCGAACAGTATTTGGAAAGAATCGATTGAAAAGCGTGAACTTCTGCGACGAGCGCTGGCTTCTTACCTATAACTCTTGCGTTTCTTGCTTCAAGAGCTAGGATAGGTGTGGAACAACCACAACCCTCAACAAAAAGCTCATTCTATGATTCTACGCGGAATTAATTTTGGACCTGTGCTACAGGCATCGGGCGTAACCAACTTTCACGGAAGAGGATATTGGTATCATTGGCCGTTTTGTTTCATTGGTCTCGACTTTCGTGGCTCCACAAAGGTAACTAAGACCACGACATTCCTCGGGCGACCGGGCAATATGCCGCTCAAGAAAGATGGCGTTACTCCAAAAAAGTGGTTCCCGAGATGCATCATCGTGAACCTGCGTAAGCAGTACGGGCTAAACGCGGTTAGCTTAAGCGGTCCTGGCTTAGAATTCCTGATTCAGGCCGGTTGGTGGCAAAAGTTTACTGAATCCTTTCAGATTTCAGTGATGTCACTACAGCCGACGTCTGCAGGACGGCAAGCCGAGCTTGATGGCATTTTTCGCCGGCTTGCGGCCGCGAAAAAATACGAGCATTTCTGTGCTGACTGGGGAATTCAAGTAAATCTATCGTGTCCGAACGGAGGACTCGACCCAAATGACCTTATCAGTGAGGCGGTGCCGATACTTGAAATGGCGGAAAGAGTACTCCCCGAGTCAATCTCGCTTGTATTGAAATTCGGCCCTGAAGTACACCCGCGCTCTATGCTTCGCGTCGCTAATCATCCCCGATGCGACGCTGTCTGTTTCTGCAATACGCTACCGTTTGGCAAACAGCCTCGCTGGGCCGAAAAAACTCCTCCGGTTGACTGGAAAGCGCTCTTTGGCACAGATGACCCAGAGGAGTCACCGATGGCGAAACGATTTCCTGGTTTTGCTGGAGGTCTCTCGGGTGCTCCGCTCAAACCATTTCTATTGGAGTGGCTACGAGCAGTACGGCAACTTGGAATCCATAAGCCAATTATCGCTGGAGGAGGACTGCTCTCTGCAAACGACGCGCGCCTTGCCTTTGACGCAGGTGCTGATGCAATCTCTCCAGGTTCGATTGCCATGCTTGCGCCGACGCAGGTGCGACCGATGATCCGCGGAGCGCATAAGTATGCCCGCCAACGAACAACGGGGTATCTGTCGAGCTTTCGCCGCTTGAGTACGGTATCGCGCTAGTGTACCGGACTCAAGTACTTTACCCCACCCGACAACGTCGGAGTGGGGTTGCTTTTTGTCCACGTGCAAGGAGGATTGGGGAAGTTTTGACAAAGAATTATGAATACAGAACATACCAAACCACAGGTCGACCAAAACATGCCTCACGAAGTCGAGGTCGAGGCCGGAGTAAACACTCATTCGCACGAACGAGAGGGAGACGAAATCGTCAAAGCGCTCGTCCTAAACAATGCCAAGGGAGGCTTCGACGTTATAGGCCCACAACCAAACACGAATGATGGCCTCGCGACGGCTGAACAAGTTGTCGAGTACATTGGTAATGCCGAGGAGCTCGTCCGTGGAGAAGCCACGATGAGTTTTATTCCCTTCGTTATGCTCACAGAGAAAACGACCGAGGGGCAAATTGCGAAATGTGTAGAGCGTGGGATCGTGGACGGGAAAATGTACCCTTTCATGCGTACGACGAAATCCACGAAGGGAATCAAGCAGTGGGGAAGAATGCTTCCCGTGGTGAAGTGGTGCGATAAGTACGGAATGAAAGTGCATGGGCATTTTGAGCATCCAAATCTCATGTACAGCGACCGGGACGCTGAATTAATATGCCTCCCGTTCGTCGAGATGTTTCTGCAGGAAACCGAGGCCCAAATTTTCTGGGAACACGGAAGTGACGGGCGCTGTGTGCCGTATTGGAAATATTTCGCGAAGAGCGAACGGTTTTTTCTTGGTCTAACCGCTCACCACCTCGCAACCAATGAGGACAAAGCCCGCAGAGACATCCGAGCGGAATGTAAGCCAACCATCAAAACGGAGCCCGATCGAGCGTCGCTTGTACAACTAGTATCAGAAAACCTTCCGTGGGTGATGGCTGGTGCTGATGACGCTCCGCATCCCGAGCATGCCAAGCATGTCCATTTGGGACAGTGTTCCTGCGGAGCATACACTTCCCCGTTTTTGCTGTCCCTCTATGCGCATGCTCTTGAACATCTGTTCGTGACGGCCGCAGGGATTGAAACCTTCATCAACATAAAGGAATGCCAGAAGAATCCATTACTTGCCGCCGGCATCTAGAAAAATCAAGTTGGCGCGAAAACCGTTCCGTATACCTCCCAGCTACGCAGTTGGACCGTGGACGGTGGAACCTTTCTGGGCTGAACAGACTCTCAACTGGAGTATCGCTGAGTAAGCTTCATTCATAATTTGAACCTCGTTCTTTCGTCGCGAAGACCCGCCAGTTTGGCCGGTCTTCTTTTTTATTTCATTCGATGGCGATTACAATGTGAGAATAAACCGCTCCAGTGCGACTTCGAAATCATGAATGCCTCGGTGGGAGTCGTGATACAGCGATACGAATCTCGAAGAAAGTCTTTTGAGCTCTTCCTCGGAATAGTTTTTGAGGAAGCCCTTTGATTTAGTGAAAACGAATGGAGCTATGCCGGCCTCACTTGCTGACTTAGAACCGAAAGCAAGAAGCATGGATTTTAACTGCCAAAACAGGATGCCGTGTATTTCTTCCGGGACTGCCCCACTCGCCACAGCTTTTTGAAAAAGCACCCATAGATTTTTTTTATCCCGTTTTCCGAAAGCATCAGTGAGCGAAAAAATATTGAAGTCAGGTTTTTGCTTTTCTTTTTTACTCTCAAATAACTGCGCCTTTTCGGCAACTTCGGCTATTGCGAGAAGTGTTTTCTTGTCTACCTCCCCTTCAAGCGATATAAACACATTAGGAGACTGCGCTATTTCTTCCAGCCGGTCTATAAAGATTTCTTTCGCCTCGGGGCTCTCGAGCAATTGAACAATTTGGACAATAAAGGAATTGTTAAAGAGTCCTTGGCCGGCGGTCAGTTCCTGCAATTTGGCTTCGCTCCAGTTTTCGGCGTCAATGCGAAAAAGCTCCGCGTCAGGTTTTTTCTTGCGCAGGCTCTCGATGAGCTTGCCCGCCTTTTCGCGCGCTGTGTCTTTGTCCGAGCCGTGAAAGAAATAAAGCATGAAAAAGAAGTTAGTAGCTAGTAGTTAGTAGCAAGTAGAAAAAAGAAAGATAAAGCATAAGAATTATGCAAGCAGGTTTGTAACCAGTTTAATCAAAGCATCCTTTTCATCGGGATTGCTTTCGGCCATAAGAAGCGCGAGAGCCACAAGCGCGTTGTCATTTATCTTTCGTTCCCCGCTTTTCCGAAATAATATTCCGTTGCGCTCCAAGAATAAAATAAAGAGAAACGAGCCGACTCGTTTATTGCCGTCGGAAAACGGATGGTCTTTGATGATAAAGTACAGCAAATGAGCCGCCTTCTCTTCCAAACTTTCGTATAGTTCCTTTCCGCCAAAGGTTTGGTAGATGTTCCCAAGGATGCCCTGAAACGATTGGTCTCGCTCGCTCGCGAATAATTCCGTAGCCTCCCCTTTTAAAACAAGGTTCCTTTTGAGAGCATGAATCGCGGGGTGCGCGTACACATATTCAAAACGCACTCGCTCTTTTCCCTTCCCTCTTTGCAGAATGAGCTTGTCTTTGTCATATTTCTGAAGCAAGAGCCACGCATTGGCATAGTCGCCAATAACTGAAAGCAGACTGTCCACTTCCGTTTGGTCGAGTTTCCGTCTGCGAATGGCGCTTTGGATAAATTGAAGTGTTTTTGTCAGTTCTTTAACGCCAGTCTGCCGTGCTTCTTGCAAACGCTTGGAGTTGATCGCGTAACCCTTGATGATATAGTCACGGAGCGTTTTGGTGGCCCATTTACGAAATGCCGTGGCTTGTTTTGAATTAACTCGGTATCCAACAGAAAGAATGGCGTCCAAATTGTAATACTCAACTGACCGCACCACCCGCCTGCCACCCTCAATTTGAACTTGTTCCATTTTGGAACAAGTTGCTACCTTAGAAAGTTCACCTGCTTTATAGATATTTTGCAAATGTCTGGTGATTGCCTGCGAAAAAACGCCAAAAACCTCGGCAATTTGCGCCTGTGTCGCCCAAATCGTTTCTTTATCTGCGTCAGCACGGAGTTTTACATCACCCTTCGCATCACGGTAGATAACCAATTCTTGTTGCACCCTCTCTCTTTTCATGCCGCCCATTGTAGCATGGCGAAAAAATTGCCTCTTGGCTCAAAAAACACAGCCGCCGAATCACTTAAACCCAGCTTGGAGTTCGGCTTCCAAGTCAGCTATTTCTCTAAATCTGGAGTAGACCCAAAACAAGTCGGGTTTGATTTTTCCAATTTTGTTATCGCGCTTTTGTAGCTGGTAACCAGCCGTTGGAAATTACTTTGCATTGATGTCATTGTTCCCAGGCGGTCTTTAGTTCGCGCTTTTATTGTATTCAATGGGTCAAATGGAAGGCATACTGTGCCGTCCCCCAGAGGAGTGCTAATGTCATACCCCTTGCACAGCGTTCCTCCCATTATGCGTATTTTAATATCAGCGCCTTCATTGCGACTGATGCTTGCCGATTGGAACAGACCTGGTTTTGATCGGTTGGCGAAGGAATTGTCTGATATAAGAGTGAATATTGGAGATAACGCCAGACCTTCTATCAAAGACATCTCACCGTCAGCACGGCTTTTCGCCAATTTTTCCAAGGTGGCCTCGGAGAAAGGAACATACACCGCCGCTTTGGTAAAATCTTCCCGATATTCCCCCGCCAGCGCTGTAGCCCAGATTATGTCGCCCCACGCGTTTTTTATGCACTGCACCGAGAGATTCGCTCCTTCGACAGGCATATTTTCAATCTCGCCGGTTGGTATCATGCCGCCTGGTGGCAGGTCCTCAATGTCCGTAATCGACATTATTTCTTTCAGGCTTTTTCTAACCATTATGATGTTGTCAGTAAGCCAATCAGCGCTGGCTTGAGCCACATTGCGCTGGTGTTGGTAAATTGTGTTTTTCATGTACACTTGTCCGCACTTGGTCCGCTCCGCCCACTTTTTCGGCATCTGGGGATATTTTTTAAGATAGTCGGCGCTGACACAGGATGCTGGCGTCGCCAGCGTACTTTTTTCTCCTAATACATAGAGGTCAATTTTGAAGTCCCTGACGTCACCTTGAGCTTTTTGCGAACTTGCGCTGGCCGACGACTCCGCGAGTAAATTTTTACTCGGGACTCGCGATAATTTGTAGGAATTTAAACTTTGCAGAGTCGTCGCGACAACAATTATCGCGACAATTCCGAATCCCAATGCTAACCATTTTGTTTGTTTTTTCATTTTTGGAGACAAGTTACAGTTGATAGGATTTGGGAAATTTGTTATCCACAGCAGGACTTACGCATTTCGTCCTTTTCTGTCATTCCCGCGTAGGGCCTGCCCCCAGCGGAGGCGGGGGCGGGAATCCAGTATTTGGCCGTTTCTTAACGCCCTAGATTCCCGTTCCCCGCCTTCGCGAGGACAAGCTTCACGGGAATGACACCAATTGCGTAAGTCCTACACAGCATTATTTTTGCGCTTTCTCATCCGCGTGAATCTGCGTTTTCATCAGCGTTCATCCGCGATTTTTGTCATCTCCCCCCAATTCTTCCCCACCGCAATATCGGCGATGAGGGGAACACCTTTGGTGTCTTTGGGAGAAAGAACAGTCTCCATAATTTCTTTTATTTTCGGCGCGACTGTTTGGATAAGCTCCTCTTTCATTTCATACAGAAGTTCGTCGTGGACCTGCAGGAGAAGATAAACTTGGTCGGATAATTTTTCTTTTTGTAAAAACTCGTCCGCCCGAATCATTGCTATTTTTATAATGTCCGATTGCGTCCCTTGAATGGGTGCGTTAATTGCCATTCGTTCGGCTCCAGCGCGGATAAAAGGCAGGGGTGAGTTAAAACCGTCAAAGTAGCGGCGCCTTCCGAAAAAAGTCTCGGTGTAGCCCTGTCCCGCCGCCGCTTCTTTCGTTTTTTGAAGGTAAGAGGCAAGACCGCTAAACTTTGTGAAGTAGTCGGTGAGGAATTTTTGCGCTTCCTCACGGGAACCGCCAAGACTCGCTCGCAAAGCATTTACTCCCATTCCGTACATGATGCCAAAATTGATGACCTTCGCTTTCCGACGCATGTCGGGGTGCACTTTGTTACCGGCGACACCAAACACCTCGGCCGCAACGCTGGTGTGCACATCCTCACTCCGTTTGAAAATTTCAATGAGTTTTTTGTCGCCCGACAAAAACGCCGCCACCCGAAGCTCAATTTGGGAGTAATCCAGAGAAACGAGCTTCATCCGCCTCTCCGTGATAAAGGCCTTCCTGATTTCCCGCCCCAGTTCGGTTTTATTCGGGATGTTCTGGAGATTCGGGTCGCGCGAGGACATCCTGCCAGTCGCCGCGCCGATTTGAAAAAAGGTGGTGTGAAGCCGCCCCGCGCCGTCGGCAAGAGAGGGCAGTGCGTCAATGTAGGTGCCGAGGAGTTTGGAAAGTTCGCGGTGTTCTAGAACAAGCGGGATAATGGGGTGCGCGTCGCGGAGTTTCTCAAGTTCGGACTCGCGGGTAGAGAGAGCGCCTGTTTTGGCAGTTTTCTTTTGGTTCTTCGCCGACAGCCCCAACTTCTTGAACAGCACTTCGCCAAGCTGTTTCGGCGAAGCGACATTAAACTCCGCGCCAGTGAGCTTCCAGATTTTCTTTTCAAGCTCATTAAGGGTTTTGTGATGTTTTTTTGAGAGCGAGTGAAGGTATGGAATGTCAACCAAGATGCCGCGCGTCATCATTTTTTCCGTTACCGGAATAAGCGGTTTTTCAATGTCGCCCCAGACTTTCTCAAGATTTCTTTTTTTAAGTTCGGTCAGAAGTTTCTCTCGCGCTTCGGCAGGCGTTTTTGCCTCGGTGAACCGAAAGATTTCATCGGCAGTGGGGTTTGCGATATTGGAATCAACAAGCGAGAGCATGATGCCGAGCTCTTTCACTTCTCGCGGATTATGGGTTGCGAATAAAAACTCCCTCGCCTCACCGTCCGTCGTGGCGGACGGCGGGGCTTCCTTTCCTCCTGCCCCGCTTTCCGCTTCACCCTCCCCTTCTGTCCGTGTCCCATTTTTCTCCAAAAGCTCCCTAACCCTCGCTCCCAGCGTTCTAAACTCAAGCTCCTGAAACAATTTCAAAATTTTCTCCAATTGAACCGCCTCGCGCCATTCTTTCTCCGGTAATTGAAAACTAATCGGCACATCGCGGTGAATGGTCGCAAGCATCTTGCTGAACTCCGCCTCCTCCTCGCCTTTTTTCAATAGTTCCACCACCCGCTCTTTAATCCCCGCTTTCTTGAAGGCCGCCTCGTCTCTTTTAAGTTTTTTGTAAATTTCCTCTATGGAACCGAAGGCAGTAATAAGCGCCGTCGCGGTTTTCTCTCCGATGCCAACGACGCCTTTGATGTTATCAGATGGGTCGCCGGAAAGTCCTTTGAAATCTGGAAGAAGTTCCGGTCCAAAGCCGTATCTTTTTTTTACTGCTTCTTCATCGTACAACACTGTATCGTTTATGCCTTTTTTGAGAGTAAAAACTTGTACGCGCTTGTCGTCCACGAGTTGGAGTGTGTCCATATCGCCCGATGCGATGATGATATCAGCGTTTAGTCCGCCAGCCGGCGGATAGCGTTTAGCGTTTAGTTGCTCGACAATCGTACCCAAAATATCGTCCGCTTCAAATCCTTCTTTGTCATAAATGGGAATGTTAAAGGCGCTAAAAATCTCGCGCGACCGCTTCATTTGAGAGATAAGCGCGTCATCCGCTTTTGCCCTGCCGGCTTTGTAATCTTTGTACGCCTCATGACGAAATGTCGGTTTGGGAAGGTCATAGGCCGCAGCGATATAGTCTGGCCGAAAGGTCGTGATGAGCTTTATAAGCATGGCCGCGAGGCCGTAAAGCCCTCCAGTGGGTTCGCCCCTTGAATTGCTGAATTGCGGCAGAGCATGATACGCGCGATGCAGAACCGCGTGCGCGTCAATCAAAACAAGGCGTTTGGGAGAAAATTTGGGATTCATGATTTAAGATTCAGGATGCTTGACTTTTATTTAGATAGGTATATAGTGGCGACACTAGACGTGAACGGCATCCTATATGGGTGCCGTTTGTTTATTTCCCTACCATCTTAAGAAGTTCCCGCAGATATTCAAAATCTCTAAAATTGCTTCCTGCAAATGTGCGAACCTCTTTTGCGGTTCTCGAACCGCGCGAAAGAATGATAACTTCTTTTCCGTTTTTCTTTAAGTGTCGGAGTACCGGCAAAAAATCTCCGTCTCCTGAAAGAATAACCGCTCGGTCAAGGTTACTTTCTTCTCTCATCAATCGAAAGGTCATTTCAACATCACAATTGGCTTTACGGCGAAGCGTCCCATCTTCCTGTTCATACCGCTTTACGGGTTTAAGAAAGAGCGTATAGCCGAATGACGCAAGTTTGCGGTAGAAACGCGCGCGCTGGAGATGCCGCCCGATAAGAATAATGTCAGCTTCAGTTAATGTGTCCATTCCTTTTTCGAGTAGGCTGGAAAGATGCCTTGTAAGCAAAGCAATGGGGACCGTGTCTTCCTTCAAATAATTAAACTGAAAATCGTGTAGCTCAACGCCGCCAAAATAGAACGCTTGGCTCACGCCATACTTTTTCCTCAAGTATTCAAGTAATTTTGCGTAGTCAATCTTCCAGCCGAGGCTTTTTTCGCCGCCGTAGAATAGATTGGAGGCGTCTATGAAAGCGAATGTTCGCATAGAGGTCATTCTAGCATTCACTGGCAAATAAAAAAGCCGACTCCGTCATGGAATCGGCTGACTGACTAAACTAGGCGGTTGCCCTTTTGTCGAGGAATTCAGAAACCGCTCGCGCCCGCTCTGGCACCGAGAGCAGTTTACCAAATGCCTTGTAGGCAAACTCGTCCACCACCTGCACCGCAAGTGGGGACCATGCATCGGTCTTCCCATTTTTCCACATGTGTGTGAGAAACACTCTGGCAAACGTCGGATTTTTCTCCACCAGTTCCGCCACTATGTCCGACAACAAGCCTTCGGCTCCGCCAGAAAACCTCAACTCTCCTTGCGTTCCAAACAAAAAACTATCAAGGGCTGGCAGTAGGTCATCTTCTATCTCCACACAATCTTCTCCAGACAGAAGCAAACCAAAACTCTGTTCACGCAACAAGGCACACCCCTTCAATACACCAAGAAAACGCCCGATGTCGAAACGCGAATTTGTAGACCTGTTGTTGATGAGGAAGTAACGATTTTCTTGATTTTCATGAGAGAGCTTGTCGGTAAGAACGACGGTAAGATTCTTGTCACAGACAAACCCTGCCGCAATCGCGAAAGTGATATCTTTGTAGTTTCTACTCTCCATTTCGAGGAGACCAAGTAAGGAAACCGCTCGTACTTTCGGCAACACATCAGGTTTGAATAATTCCACATCAAGATTCAAGATTCCGAGCTCAAAAAAGTATTTGAAATTTGAGTTTTGAGTTTTGAACTTGATTAGAATTTAGAAATTAGAGTTTAGAACTTTTTCCGAAGTGAAATCTTTCGCGTTATGTCATCCACGAATTCAAACTGGAGTTTATGGTGGTCCTTTGGGAGCAAGTCAACCACTCTGTCGGCCCATTCGACAAGAATGAGATTGCGGGGGTCGGCGAGAAGTTCATCAAAGCGGAGTTTGCGGAGTTCCTCGCTGTTCTTTAGCCGATACGCGTCTACATGTATTAGGTTCGTGTAACACGAATCATGAAGCGTGTAGCGTCTGAAAATAAGAAAGGTCGGACTGGTAACCGTCTCCGCCACGCCGAGGGCTTTGGCGACTGCCTGCACAAAAGTTGTTTTGCCCGCTCCAAGGTCGCCGTAAAGACCAACCACTGTCGCTCGGTCGGGTAATGGTTTGAGTCTAAGTACAAAATCTTGAGCGGTGGCTTGGAACTGTTCTAGTGTGTGGACATCTCTACGCATTGGCATAGGTTACCATACCCACTTGAATAATGAATAAGGAATTATGAATTATGGGAGGAAGGGAGAATCCATATTCTTGTACCATAATTCAGTATTCATACTTCATAATTCATCGGAAAGGGTGTTACAATGAATGTCTATGGTGGTATTTGACGATGAAAGAAAGGAGAAAGAATTTGTGGAAATAAAACAGCGCGAGGAGGAAGAGCTTATCAAGTTCCTCGCGGAAAAACATGGGTTGCCGTATGCGAACCTTGCGACAATTGCTGTAGAAAATGACGCCTTACAACTTCTCCCGGAAGCCGAAGCGCGGACCGCGAAAATCGCTTTGTTTGCCATCAACGGCAGAAAAGTGAGTGCCGCTATTTTTACTCCAAACACGCTTGAGGTGCAGGCCGCGCTTAAAAAACTCGAAACAGCGGAATATCAAGTAGAGCTTTATATGGCTTCAACCAGGAGTCTTGAAAAAGTGTGGGGACACTATAAAGAGCTTTCGCACGCGCAAGAAAGCTACGCTGGCACAGTAGACATGAGCATTAACGCAATAAAGGAAGCCGCCAAGAATATAAAGCATTTACTGGATGTCGTCCCGGAAATAGACGCAGTCGTGATTTCTAAGACGCAAAATAGGATTACGCGCCTCGTTGAAGTCATTCTCGGAGCGGCAATCGCTCTCGACGCGTCGGATATCCACATTGAGCCCGAGGAAAAACACGCTAAGTTGCGCTTTCGTTTGGACGGCATCCTTCATCCTGTTACTTTGTTCGACAGGGTAACATACGGCATGATGAATTCTCGCATTAAAATACTATCGGGACTTAAGCTTAACCTTAAGAATGAGGCGCAGGACGGACGTTTCAGCGTTGACTTAGGAGACACGAAGATTGAAGTGCGTACATCCATACTTCCCGGGTCGTACGGCGAATCAATTGTGCTTCGCTTGCTTGACCCGAAATCCATTTCGGTTCCTCTTGAGGATCTGGGTATGCACGAAGTGCTACTTGATGTAGTGGAAAGAGAGATACTAAAACCCAATGGCATGATTCTTACGACCGGTCCGACCGGCTCTGGTAAGACAACGACGCTCTACGCGTTCCTGCGTAAAGTGCACGTGCCTGGCGTAAAGATTATTACCATTGAAGACCCTGTTGAATACCATCTTGAAGGAATTACTCAAACACAGGTAGAGGTTGAGAAAAAATACACCTTCGCGAATGGACTCCGCTCCGCTTTGAGGCAAGACCCGGATGTGATAATGGTCGGTGAAATTAGAGACGCGGAAACTGCCAGTATCGCCATAAACGCATCGCTTACGGGACACTTAGTTTTCTCGACTCTCCACACAAATAACGCCGCCGGCACATTTCCTCGCCTTGTTGATCTTGGTGTAAACCCGAAAATTATTGTTTCCGCGATTACAATAGCAATGGCTCAGCGCCTCGTCCGGAAACTTTGCAAAATATGCCGGGAGGAGAAGCCGATTCCGGAAATAGACGAAAAACGCATAGAAGCGGTTCTTAAAACAATGCCGAAAATCATTCCTATTCCCCAAAAAGAAAAGTATTGGACCGCTAAAGGGTGCGATAAGTGCAATAATATCGGCTATGTAGGCCGAACTGGCGTGTATGAGGCTATTCTTGCTGACAGCTTTATTGAAAAAATCGTCCGAGAAAACCCGAGCGAACGCGAAATTGCGGCAGTCGCGGCTATGCAAGGCATCCCGAATATGCAACAGGATGGAATCCTGAAAGTGCTAACCGGAGTAACTTCACTCCAAGAGCTAGAGCGCGTGATTAATCTCGAATAATCACCGTAATGGTAACTTGTAACTGAATAACTGTGACAAAGAGAGATTTGTTTTTCGTTTCATGCTGTCCCGTTCCAGTTACCGGTCACTGGTTCCTGTTGACTCTTTTTAGTTTGAATGACGCGCTGTGATTCTGCGGTTGCGCGCTTCGATAAGGAGCGTAGGATGAGTTTAGAATCTTTTTAAATTCGAATAAGCGACATCCGCCAGGACGAATACATCCATTCGGACTGGTTCGTAGTGTCGCAATCCGCTTTTGGCGGATGTCATCGTTCTAGAAAGGAATCTCTAAGCAATCAAACTTTTAATACGTGTACTAAAAGTTAACATGGAACCTAAGGAATGCTGCAGAGGGAATCGTCGAAACGAAGTTCCAAAGCGTCCTCGGTAAAATGTTTGAAACCCGCCGAAACGGGCTGATCGCTTAGAGATTTCTGTCCGGAACCGAACTCTACGGACCAAAACGGTGACGAGGTGCTTCCTTTCTTTATACAAAACACCATAGGTTTCTTGTTCCTACGGTGTCAGCAGTCTAGCACATAAATAATTTCATGTCAACCGACTTTCCTTGACTGTCCTACACTAGTGGGAATCTGGACTGATGGGCTTGCTTGGTTTCTCGTGTCCTCAAAAAATGCCTCTGTAGAGGCTTTTTATTGTGTTTTGCTCCGCGTTGTACATTCCGGCTCTTAAGCCGTACAATTGGGCGACAGTAGTAGGTAGTAGTAGTCTACGACTATCTACGATCTACGACTATCTTCGATATGCAACAGAAAACAGCAAAGAAAAAACCGGAGTCGTCCGTTGTTTCTGAAGGAAAAGACGTGTTTTTGGACCAAGCTCTGCGACCTTCAAGGTGGGACGATTACATTGGACAGGAAAACATCAAAGAAAACCTGCGAATCCTTCTATTGGCGGCGAAGGAGCGTGAACACGCTCCAGAGCATCTCCTATTTTACGGACCTCCCGGGCTCGGAAAGACCACGTTAGCGCATCTTATAGCCAAAGAGATGAACGCGCAGATTAAAATTACCTCTGGCCCCGCTATTGAACGCGTTGGCGACCTTGCGTCTATTCTAACCAACCTTTCATCCGGGGATATACTCTTTATAGACGAGGTGCATCGCCTATCGAAACAGATTGAAGAGATTCTTTATCCTGCCATGGAATCGGGGCGTCTTGATATCATTATCGGCAAGGGACCAAGTGCGCGCACAGTACAGCTAGACCTTCCGCCGTTTACGCTTATTGCCGCGACGACGCGCATCGCGATGCTTTCTTCCCCTTTGCGCTCGCGATTTTCCGGCGGAACGTTTCGTTTGGAATACTACACAGAGGCTGAAATCGAGAAAATCCTTAAGCGTTCGGCAAAAATCCTCGGCATAGATTCGAAAGACGGGGCGCTTAAGGAAATCTCGATCCGTAGCCGCTTCACTCCCCGCACCGCGAACTATCTTTTGAAACGCGCGCGAGATTTTGCTCAGGTCAAAAAGAGCGCGCTCTCGAAAGAATCGGTGGTTGACGCGCTGAAGCTCCTCGGTGTTGACGAGCTCGGTCTTCACCCATCTGACCGTTCTCTTCTTACCGTACTTATTGAAAAATTCGGAGGGGGGCCGGTGGGCCTTAACACGCTCGGCGCCGCGCTCTCCGAAGAGGAGGCGACCATTGAGGAAGTACACGAGCCATACCTCATCCAGCTCGGTCTTTTGGAGCGTACGCCTCGCGGCCGCCGTGTTACGCCGGAAGCATACGAGCATCTCAAAGGCTTCCGCCAGACGTTGATATAACAGAAGGTGTCCTCCACTGCCCAAGAAAAACTTTTGTAATCGACTTTTTTGTGATATTGTATTTTTATGAAAAGGACAAAAGGGAAAATTAGCCTTGATTTAAAAAGAAAGCTCCCTGTTCTCATTGAGAAAGATGAGGATGGTTTTTATGTTGTTGAATGTCCGGTGTTCAGTGGCTGTGTAACGCAAGGAAAAACTATTGATGAGGCATTAAAAAACATTCGCGAAGTAATTGAGCTCTGCCTTGAAGAAAAAAATAACCAGCAGGCGCTACGTTGGTATCGTCCGGTTGAAATAGGGTTACATACGGTATCAATTTAGACATGCCTCAATTACCGCTTCTGTCGGGTAAAGAAATTAGGCGTGCTTTTGAGAAAATAGGATACACTTTTTCGCATCAGCGAGGAAGTCATATGCGATTACATCACGGAAACCGACCTCCAATCACTGTGCCAAACTATCCTGTTGTTGGCCGCGGGCTTTTGCGAAAAATCATTCGTGACGCAAAACTTCCGCCTGAAGGATTTCTGCAACTGCTCAAGTAATAATTCTTAAAAACAAAAACGAAAAAGCCAAGAGTTGCTCTGGGCTTTTGATGAAAATCTTTTGTGTAGAGATCTTGGCCTAAAAAAACCGCCACAAAGCTACGGACCGCCTTGACTGAAATTATGCGGGCTAGAAAGCGGTGTTTAGAGGAGAGAGATTTGCGCTTCTTCTCGCTTGCGCGGTCAGAAACGATCTAACTCACACTGCTTCCTTGCCCGGCCTATCCAGTACCGAACAAAGTTCTGGCACTGGGACTCCGTCAAATGATCCGTAGCCCTGTGGAGACTTCTAGGTTTTCAGAAGGTTAACTCTATGAATCCGTAATCTCTAACATTATGGACTCAACAAGGTGGACGAGCTCCCGCACAAGCTCATCCGGTTTGAAAGTGAATCCGTTGCGGCGGATGTATCACTGCGGCAAAAAGCCGCCGAACGCCGACTGGTCATGGACGACCAGAGCGGCGCGAATCTCATCCGGAAGTGACTCAATGATCTTGAGCGCTCATGGCGTCAGCGCGTCCACGCGGATTTTGGTACCACCATTCGGCGGATAGCCGCTTCCATCGCCGCCCGGCCAAAACCTTGTCCACGAAACTGCGGCAAGGTGTAAAGGCCGACGTAACTCTCCACACCTCACGAAAAACCCTTGATTCACATTGTGAAATCTGACCATGGTTGTCATTCCTGCGAAAGCAGGAATCCAGAAGAAATGGCTGTAACACTGGATTCCCGCCTGCGCGGGAATGACAGAGGGTGTGGACAGTTACAGGCCGACAATCGTCGGCTCGCCAGAGCCTGCTTCGCCCTCGGGAGCAATGCTTGCGATTGCGACGAGTGCGTTGTCTTCAAAAACCACCACCGCCTCGTCACAGCAATTCCCGCGGTCGCCCGCGAAGAGCATGCCGAACCAAACCATAAAATTCGGCTCGCGTTCTCCCGCTGCGTAAAGCGCGCGGCTGGCTTCTTCCAACGAAAAAGGCAACTTACGAATCCCTTTAATCCAAAGAGGTGCGTGAGTTGCCTTTCTACTTGCTACTACATAGACGAAAATGCTCTATGTATAGTGTGGCAGACTCTCTCCTCTAAAGATTGTCTTTATATTTTATTTGAAGGTGCTATTCCGTTACTGCTGGAGGCTGAAGCTTACGCCAAAATGATAGCATGCCCAATATATCCTGTCAAGCACATCTTAATTATCTTTTGTCTAGTCGCGAAATACCCTTATTTTGAGTCATTATTTATGTATGCCTGAAAATCCAATTGTCTTTGCTCCAAGAAGCTGTAAGCTACACTTATATTTTTCACTAAACGCTATACGCTAATCGCTAAACGCCTTCTCGCTATGTCCGGGCATAATCGTTGGACCCAAATAAAAAGACAGAAGGAAAGGACTGATGCCGTAAAAGGTGGGATTTTTTCAAAGTATGCCAAACTCATCACGAACGAAGCACGTGTGGCCAAAGGAAATAAAGACGCGCCGGCGCTTCGTGCCGCGATTGAGCGGGCACGGAAGGAGAACATGCCAAACGACAACATAGAGCGCGCGATTAAGAAAGCGACGGAAGGAGGAGGCGCGCTGGAAGCGATTATGTATGAAGGTTACGGTCCCGGAGGCACTGCTTTGCTTATTGAGGTGCTTACCGACAGTCGGAATCGCTCCGCGGGGGAGATAAAGCATCTCCTTGCCGAGAACGGGGGCAATCTTGCCTCTCCCGGCGCGGCGGCATGGGCTTTTGAGAGACTCGATGCGAATCTACAAATAAAAGACGCGAATGCCACGAATAATGAAAGATGGAGAGCGACTACAACTGTGTCCATTGAAGATGCCGACATTGAAAAGTTAGACAAACTCGTAGAAGTGCTGGAAGCGAATGAAGATGTGCAGGAAGTTTTTACAAATGCAGAGTAAGTGGTATAACGCAAAACGTGCAGCGCGTAACAGGAGAATACGGGGTGTAACGCAAACCGTATAACATGTAGCGGAATAAAAAGATAACCCAAAACAAATATGGGAGAAAAGGATTTTCATGGACAGCTCAAGGAATTACTGGATGAATATGTCCAGAAAGTATACACACGCACCAAAAAATTCCCGAGAGAAGAGATATTCGGTGTAACTTCACAGTTACGACGAGCGGCTTTGTCGGTGGTTCTCAATTATATAGAAGGATACGCCCGACAGCGAAAGGAGGTGCTTCGCAACTTTATTGAGATTTCATATGGCTCTCTTAAAGAAAGTAACTACTTAATCTACTTCTCGCGTACTCAGCAGTATTTGAATGAAGCGGAGCATAAGGAACTTTCCGTACTTGGTGACCGAATCGGCAAAATGCTCTGGGGAATTTTAGCGGGGTTAAAACAGAAGTAATCTTTTGCCGTTATACGCTTCACGTTACACGTTATGCGCATCCTCGCGATAGATCCTGGCTACGAACGACTCGGCATCGCCGTTCTTGAGAAGCTGCCAAAACAAAAGGAAATGCTTCTCTACTCCGCCTGCGTCCAAACGATGAAGGGGCTTTCGCACGCGCGGCGTCTTTTGAAAATCGCCAGCGAACTGCGAAAAGTAATAGATGAATTCAACCCGGAAGCGGCCGCGATTGAAACATTGTTCTTCACAACAAACCAGAAAACTGTTATGTCCGTGGCCGAGGCTCGAGGCGCGATTTTGGTTGAAATTGCCAGAGCAAAACTACCTGTTTATGAATACACGCCGCTCCAGATAAAGATTGCGGTCACTGGCTACGGGCGAAGCGACAAGCGACAGGTTGCCGAGATGGTGAAAAAGCTCGTCGCGCTTCCCCTATCAAAGCGTCTTGATGACGAATATGACGCGATAGCGGTGGGGCTGACGTGTCTTGCGTCAGTTCATCACCGACAACCTACCACCAACCACGAGACCGATTAAGTCTTTTCTCCGTTGTAGGTTGCCGGTAGTCGGTTGTGGGTTAATTTGGCTATCCACAGCTTTGGTTGCTTGCAAAAGTTTTACAGTATTGGTACATTCGGAGACGCTAGCGTTATGTATTAGCATTTTTAAGTAAAAATATGGATGAAGACGTAGTAATTCCTGGGCCGGCTGCCGATGGCGTGGAGGGCGAAGAAGAAAAAGAGCTTGACCCAGATGTGCTTGAGGACACATTCGATGACATAGACCCACTCTAAACAAAAACCGCCCCTTGGGGCGGTTTTTGTTAAAGATTAAGGATGAAAGATTAAGGATTCTGTTTTACTTTGAATAACGAAATGCAATTTGAAAGGTAAAACGAACAATCACAGATGTCTGTGGCTTTTGTGAAAACAACACTCAACACTAACGATTCAAGAACGAAACAACGAAGAAACCTTTTTGATAATTGATTACGCGAGCAGATGCGCCGCAATCGCGGCAAGGTAATGCGTGAGGTAACCGTCAACGGAACGAGGAAACGACGTGACGAGGCCATAACAGACTTTGAGCATGCGGAAGTGTATCTCCACCCGCATACGCAGATTGAGGAGCGCAACCTGCACAAAGGTGGCGAGCTTTTTCATGTTCGCACGAACGGCGGTAATGAGGAGGCGCTCACCTTCGATGCAGAAGTCCTGCGCAAGCTCCTTTGAGACATACCCCGCATCGGCGACAAAGAGGCCACGCAGTTTCTCATTCATCCTGCGGAATATGGCGCGGTCGTCAGCGTTACCTGGGGTGAGGCGAAGCGCCAGCACCCGCCCCTCCGCATCAGCAGAAAGGTGAAGCTTGAGGCCATAGAACCAGCCTTTGGAGCTTTTCGACCATTCAGCACACCCTCGCATAGTGCGATGATACCTCGCGTTTTTCGGGAGACAGACGGGAAGCTCGGTCGAGTCGGTGAACTTGATGACATGCGCCTCCTTTCCAAGTATCCGCATGATTGCCCCAATCAGGGCGGCTAGATATTTCTCCGCGCGGTTCACGGCATCCACGAACTTCTGATACGAGAGCGGGGGTTCCAAGATGTCATAGAGGGATTTTATTGTGGCAATGTTCTGTCTCTGCTTGAAGACGGCGCAGGTGACGGCTTCGGAGTTAGTGAGGATTGGTTTCCGACCTTTGGAGTGTTCGCGTTCCTTGAATTGGAGTGCGCTGAAGAACTGTGTTACGATAGTGTTGAGGTTGTGATAGATTGTTATTCCAGTGAGTAACATACAAGCGGCTCCCGTTAGGGAGCCGCTTGTAGTGTATCACCTAATCGTGGTCTGGTGCATTTCGTTATTCACAGTGTTTTATTTCTATAAACCGGTGCTTGCCGATGCGGTACTTGCCCGCTTGTGGATTGGTCAAGAATGTTTCCACTACTTTTTGATTGGTATCAAGATTTGTGATTGCTCCTTCGCCTATGAGCCGGCGAAGTTCTCCCTTGGAGCTCACCACCTCTTTTGCTACAAGTACGTCTGAAATAGTCTGCCCCGCCAAATGTATGTCCACAAACTCTTGCGGTTTTTTTTCCTGAAAAGTCTTCACAAAACTTTCTTCGGCCTCTTTTGATTTCTCCCCTCCATGACAGAGTGCGACAATTTCACGCGCTAAACGCATCTTGAGCTCTTTGGGATTCTCTCCATCCTCAAGTCTTTGCTTTACCAAAGTAATCTCCGTCAGGGAAATAGCGGTGCACAGCTCAAAACCCGGGAGTATCATGGCATCAGACCAACTCATAACTTTGCCGTAGATATCCGCCGGAGTGTCTTCAAGTGTTACCATGTTGTCTTCGGTCTTCCCCATCTTCTTCCCTGACGGATCTACGAGAAGCCTCATCGCAATGACAAACTTTTCTTTGTTCTTCATTTTACGCATAAGCGTCCGTCCCGCTAGCATATTGAATGTTTGATCATTGCCCCCGATTTGGATATCAACACCCATAGTTACTGCGTCATAGGCTTGAAACACGGGGTAGAGAAGTTCATTCGCGTGCACTTCTTTGCCGCGCTTAAGCCGCTCCTGAAACATATCGCGCTCAAGGAGTTGCGAGGTGGTGAAGTACGAGGCTATGTTGAGCATGTCGACAGGTTTAAGTTTGTTGCTCCATACTTGGTTATCCAAAAAACGAATGTTGTCCTTTTTTAAATCCAAAATCTTACCGACCAGTTTTTTATAATTGACGGCGTTTTTTTTAATTCGTTCTGGGGTGAGCGGCTGTCGCGCGGCCAATTTGTCTGTCGGGTCTCCGATTTGCGCAGTAAAGCCGCCATACAAAATGATAACTTCGTGACCGAGGTCCTGAAACATTCGTAGCTTGAGAAGATTGAGCGCATGTCCGAGATGGAGCGTGTCTCCCGTCGGGTCGATGCCGTAGTATATCGAGAGCCGTTCCCCTGCTTTGAGTTTTGCCTCAAGTGCCTCTTTAGACGGATATATACGCCCCACTCCGCGTATAAGAAGTTCGCGTATTTTTGCGTCATCAACAAGCACTTTTTGAGTTTTCCTAAAAAAGGACATGGGTATACGGTAGCATACCTCGGGTGAATAATGAATTGGGAATTATGAATTAGGGTTGGGAAACCAAAATTGGCCTTTCCATAATTCAAGATTCATACTTCATAATTCCAGTTTAGTTATGCTACTATCTTCCCATGCCACACCAGAAAAAACATCACCACATTATTCGTATCGTTTTTCTGCTCACGCTCTCCCTCGGGCTTCTTGGAGCGGGATTTTTTGTTCTATGGGTATCATCGTGGGAGCTTCCAAGTTTATCTGAATTTGAAACTCGAAAGGTGAGCGAATCAACAAAGATTTACGACCGCACCGGTGAAGTGGTTCTCTACGACCTGCACCGTAGTGCGCAACGCACCATAGTTCCGTATGGCGAAATATCCAGCAACGTCAAAAACGCGACTGTGGCGATTGAGGACAGCGAATTTTGGCAACACAACGGCATCAGAGTGAAGGCGATTCTCCGCGCCGTACTCACTAATCTGTTCGAGGGGAATCTTTTGGGCGGACAGGGTGGTTCCACGATTACGCAACAGGTTGTAAAGAATTCACTGCTCACGAACGAGAAGAAAGTTTCTCGCAAGCTAAAAGAGTGGGCGCTGGCTCTCCGCCTTGAAAAGGTTTTTGATAAGGAAACTATTTTGTCGCTGTATCTAAATGAGATTCCGTACGGCGGAACGCTCTACGGTATTGAGGAAGCATCACAGGCTTTTTTGGGAAAGAGCTCGAGCGAGCTTACGATTGTCGAGGCGGCTTACATGGCGGCTCTCCCAAACGCTCCTACTTATTTCTCGCCGTACGGCAATCATAGGGACGAACTCGAGGAGCGCAAAAATCTGGTCCTCCGCCGCATGGAAGAGCTTGCCTTCATTACAAAAGAAGAATACGAAACGGCAAAAAAGGAAATTATCTGCGCCACTGCCTCTGTAGACGCCGAAAATTCCGCCTTAAAGCCTCCAACGGCAAAAACGCCGAAGGACGATGGAAAGCCGGCATGCGCCTCTTTCTTTAAGCCAAACAACGAAGTTGGCATTCTTGCCCCTCATTTTGTCGTATTCATCCGACAGTATCTTGAAGAAAAATACGGGCGCGAAGCGCTTGAAGAAAACGGTTTTAGGGTGATTACGACGCTTGATTATGAGCTTCAAAAAATCGCGGAGGAAATAGTAAAAAAATACGCGCTGGAGAACAAGGAAAAATTCGACGCTGAAAACGCCGCCCTTACCGCAATTGACCCTACGACCGGTCAAATACTGGTTATGGTTGGCTCCCGCGACTATTTCGACAAGGGGATTGACGGTAACTTTAACGTCGCGATAGCGCATCGCCAGCCAGGGTCGGCGTTCAAGCCGTTTGTGTACGCGACTGCGTTTGAAAAGGGATTTACCCCAGACACCATAGTTTTTGACCTGCCAATAGAATTTTCAACTGAGTGCAATCCTGACGGCACTCCTAAAAAGCCGGAAAATGCCGATAAATGTTACAAGCCGGAGAATTATGACGGCAAATACCGAGGTCCTATAACTTTCCGCGACGCTCTTGCTCAATCGGTGAATGTGCCTGCTATCCAAGTCCTGTATCTTGCTGGCCTCAAAGATTCTCTTCGCCTTGCCAAGAACATGGGACTCTCCACGCTAGAAAATACCGACAGATATGGCCTTACTTTAGTTCTTGGCGGCGGAGAGGTAAAACTGCTCGAGCTAATCGGAGCTTACGGGGTATTCGCCTCCGGGGGGGTTTTCCGTGAGCAAAGCGGCATTCTTCGTATTGAGGATAAGAATGGTAATTTGATTGAGGAATGGCGGGGCAAGGAAGAGCAAGTGCTCCAAAAGGAAACGGCTCTCACAATCACAGATATCCTTTCTGACAATAAAGCGAGGACGCCCGCGTTTGGAGAGAACTCTCCACTCTACTTCCCGGGGCGCGATGTGGCCGCAAAAACCGGCACTACCAATGATTTTCGCGACGCGTGGATAGTGGGCTATACTACCAATCTTGTGGTTGGGGCTTGGGCGGGCAACAATGACAATAGGGCGATGCATAAGGTGGCGGCTTATATTGTCGCGCCAATGTGGAACGCCTTTATGAATAAAGCGCTCCAGCGTATAAAGCCCGGGGTTTTCCAAAAGCCCGCGGAAAAAAATAACGCTTCGCTTCCGCCGATACTCCGCGGTATTTGGCGGGGAGGAAAAACATATTTCGTGGATAAGCTGTCGGAGAAACGAGCCACGGAGTTCACTCCTCCAGAATTACGCGAGGAGCGCGCGATTCGAGAGGTCCATTCAACCCTTTATTGGATAGATAAAGCTAATCCCACCGCTTTTAGAACTACACCTCCGCAAGAAGACCCCCAGTTCGAACGTTGGGAATACGCGGTGCGCAAATGGGCAGGCGAACAAGGGTTTCAGGATGAAGCAGAAGCTTCTGTTCCGGTTGAAGCCGACGACCTGCACCGACCTGAATTCGCCCCTCAAATTTCTATAACTAACCCTGTATCGGGTTCTATTCTGGGGAAAAACGACAAAAAGATAGTGCAAATTGCCGTGTCGTCTCGTTTCCCCGTGTCGCGAGTCCACTTTTTTGTAAACAACCTCTTTATCGGTTCAAGTTCACGCGAACCGTGGCAGCTTTCTTTTTTGCCTGCGGAGATTGCGTCTGCGCTTATTCCGGAAAACGAGCTTACGGTTGTTGCGTACGATATTTTTCAAAACAAGGGGCGGGCTTCGGTGAAGTTTGGTGTTACCGACTAACATCTTCACAGAAGATTAATTTCGAATTTCGAATACCTAATCTCGAAAAATGTCGAATACCAAAAAAGAAAGTGAAAAGAAAATTGCTTTTTCATTTACTTTGGTATTTGTTGCGTTTTAAGTATTTTTTCGATATTCGAAATTAGATATTCGATATTTTAATTTAGCGGTTCATCGGCATCACCATGTACCGGAATGATTTATCTCCTACTCCACCAATGAGAAGCGGGCGGTTGTCGCCGCTCCACCTAAAAGCCATGCTGTCCGCCGAAATTGCTGGCAGGCAGTCCGCTATATAGCGATAATTAAAATTACTCTGGACTGTTTCTCCTGACAAAGCCGCGTGAACTGATGATTTACTTTCCCCAAGCTCGCCACTTCGAGCCGAAAGCTCAAAAAGCTTTTTTTTCTGGTCTAAATGGATATGTAGCTGATTGAATCGGTCCGAGAATAGCGCTGTAAGCTTGAGCGCCCCTAAAAGGTCTTCTTTGAGAACCACCGCCTCAGCCACAGAGTCTTTTGGAATAATCTGTTTATAGTCGGGAAAAGAACCCTCTATGAGTCTTGAGGTGAAGAGTAGGTTGTTCCCCTCGATTGAAAGCTGCCCCTTGGCCACGAAGACCCGTATTTCGTCTTTCTCCTCCTCTAGCATGCGGATAATTTCCGCCACGTTCTTAATTGGTACGAGAACTGGCTGGAATGCTGTGGCTGTTTTTTTAAACTGGATTCTTTTTTCCGCAAGTCTGAAAGAGTCGGTTGCGGCGAATACAAACTCTTCGTTATCGTGATAGAGAAACACACTGGAGAGCTCTGGCTTCAGATTTCCGAGCGCTCCCGCGTAATATACAGACTTAAATCCCTTAAGGAGCATCTGCGGGTCTATGGAGAAAAATGAACCCTCGGCTTTTGGGATAGTTGGGAAATCATCACTGCTTGCACCGTTAATAATGGCTTTATTCCCTTCTGTTGAAATAGTAAGTTTGTTGTCTGAGGCGTCCAAAATCACACTCCGCGCGCCACCCAAGTTTGAAATAAAGGAAGAGAAAACCACAGCCGGGACAGCCACAGACCCCTCTTTGTCTACTTTTGCGGGAATAGTATATTCCCCCCCCATATCAAGGTTGGTGGCACGCACAACAAGAGACCCGTGCTTGGCCGTAAGAAGAACATGCGAAAGAATTGGAAGTGAAAGATGTTTAGAAGACAATCTTTGCGCTTTTCCCACCACTATTTGAAGTTTATCTTTAATAACTTCTATTTTCATTAGATTGTGGGTGTTTATGAGTAAATCAAGTGGTTGTGTTTATCTATAAATTGTTGTTTTGCAAAGTATTCTTTGTTTTTATTTTTATAATATTGAATATTGATGATGATGAGTGTGGATAAGTTGATAAAGTGATTTTCCTTTGTCGTGTAGTGATTTTTTGGCGGAATAGACATTGGTTGTAATGTTTATGGCGACGCAGAAGATTTCACCTTGTTCTTTTTTGATTTAGTTTCCCACAATTTATTCACCGTCTTGCGCCCGCGTTATTCACAGGATATAAGGCGACGTGTTTTTACAGCAACGCGCGAATCTGGTTTATTTCCTGAAGAAGATTCGGGTCTTCCAAAATCTCGTTTCTGATTTTTTCGCACGAGTGTATGACAGTCGTGTGGTCCCTCCCCCCGAGTTTCTGCCCGATAAGCGGAAATGAAAAGCGGCAGTCTTCTCGAAGAATATACATCACAAGCTGTCTTGGCTTTACCACCTCCTTCCTGCGAGTCTTTTCGTAGATGTGGTTTTCGTCAATGCTGTAAAAGTCCGCTATGACTTTCGTAATTTCCTTTGCGGATAAGGCTTTTTTGGGCTTGCTGGTATTTTTTAGAATCTCCTTAATCTCTAAAAGGCCAAGTTCCCCCCCCTTCACCTCCGTCTTCATCATAATTGAATTTAGCATTCCTTCAAGTTCGCGTATGTTTCCCTCAAGAGCCGCTGATATGTATTCGGCCGCGTCGTCAGCAAGCTTAAGCTTCATAAGGCGAGCCTTAGCCTTCAAAATTGATACGCGCGACTCTCTGTCTGGAGGAGGAATATCCACCGTCATACCCGCGGCGAATCTAGATTTGAGGCGCTCCTCGAGTCCTTGGATGTAATTTGGGTGCCGGTCCGAAGAAAAGATAATTTGCTTATTGTGCGCGTACAGTTCATTGAACAAATGGAATAGTTCCTCCTGGCTTCTCTCCTTTTCCGAGAAAAATTGTATGTCGTCCATGATGACACAGTCGTACTGGCGGTATTTCTCCTTAAATTGAGTGATGCGGTTATTTTGCATGGCACTCAAGAATTCCTGCGAGAATTTTTCAGACGTCATGTAAAAAATACGGTAGTTTGGGAATAGAGTTCTAATTTTATTTCCTATCGCCTGAATAAGGTGCGTTTTGCCGTGTCCAGTTGACCCATACACAAAAAGAGGGTTATATGTAATCCCAGGGCTTTTGATTATTGCCAAAGCGGCTGCGTGCGCCAGTTCGTTAAACGGCCCGACAATAAAAGAGTCGAAAGTATAGCGCGGGTTAAGGTTGGTTTCCTTATCCACGTAATAATCTTGAATTGGAAGTTCGGAAGTAAGCGAAGAAGAATCCACTTGGACGGCTAACGGCTCCCTTTTACGCACATCTTCTTTGGTAACTGTATATTCGAGCGCTCTGATTTGTTCAGAAATATTGCGGAGAGAACGCAGTATAAACTTATGATATTTGTTTAGAAGCCAATCCTTTACGAAAGTATTCGGCACCGAAAGATAAACTATCCCCTCCTCAATACGGGCTATAGAGGTATCCTTAAACCATGTCGTAAAATTAGCCTTGGAAACCGAGAGTTCTATTTCCAAGAGGGCGCCCTCCCACAGTTTTTTAATATCATTCATTGGTTAGGGAATTAGCTGTTTAGCTAGTCTGCGACTACAGGTTACTAGCTTATTAGCGTACCGTCTCCTTCCTAGAAAGCTAACTAGCTAAAAAGCTAGCAAGCTAATTGAGTCGATACTAGTATATACTGATAACGAAAATACAAAACTTGTAAAAAACACGACCTTATGTTAATAATGTGGGGACAGATTGGGGACAATCGCGAATCGTGTAACGTGTAACGCAAGAGTTTTCAGAATTAGGAGATTCTTCGCTACACGCTACACGCTACACGTCTATGAGCTTCACTTACAAACCAAAAAGAAAAAAACGAGCGAGAACGCATGGATTTCTCTCTCGCATGGCCACACCTGGGGGGCGGAGAGCGCTCTCCCGCAGGCGGGGAAAGGGCAGAAAAAAACTTACAGTAAGCCGACAAAGAGCTTCTTAGCTTTCTAGCTAATTAGCTTGTTAGTAAGAAAAGTCCTACCTTCTGTACTGGGTATCTTTCTCTTTACTTTCCTAAAAAGCTAGCAAGCTAAATAGTTAATCAGTTGTTCCCATGTTGCCAAAAGCCAAACGGCTAACAACCAAGGACTTCAAACAGTTTCAGCGCACGTTTTTCGTGCACACCCCAAGGCTCACACTCCGCTGCATACGAGTTCCTGTCGGCAAAGAAAAATTTGCCGTCATTGTGTCTGCATCCACCTACAAAAAAGCGGTTGACCGAAATCTTCTTCGGCGAAGGATGTATCATATTATCGCAAAACATCCTTTCCAACCTCAAAAGACGCTTACCGTAACCCTTAAAAAAGGAGCCCTCGACATTACATTCAAAGAATTAGAACAAGAGTTTCTCATGGCGGTAAAACAAGCCGTTCGCCGTTTGTAGTTGCGAAGGCCCAAAACACAAACCGCACAAAAAACCAAACAAGGCACAGACTTTTTCAAAGCACAAACCAAATATGCAGTCCGTTTGGATTTTTGTGAACTGTGTTTTGGTGTTTTTGTTTGGCCTTTGGATACTGTGCTTTGGTATGTCTGTCTGAACTTTGTGCTTTCCTCATTTTGGGCTAGAATGAGGGCATGCTCGCGCTTCTTAAAACCGTTTTCTATGTCCCGCTCTACAACGGGCTTATTTTTTTGATTAGCCTTCTGCCCGGACACTCCGTGGGGGCGGCGGTTATCCTGCTTACCTGCATTGTGAAGCTCCTCCTCTCCCCTCTTTCCCACAAAGCGGCTAAGTTTCAGCTTGAGATGAAAGCGCACGAAGGAGACCTTAACCGCATCAAGGAAAAGTACAAAAACGACAAACAGGCGCAAGGAAAGGCGATTCTGGAGTTCTATCGCGAGAAGAAAGTCAACCCGTTTGCCGCGATTATTCCCCTCTTCATCCAAATTCCGATTGTCATCGCGTTATATTATGTATTTTACAAGGGCGGGTTACCTTCCGTGGACGCTTCACTCCTGTACTCGTTCGTGCCGTCGCCCTCTCCCGACATGCACTTCTTCGGCATCAATATCCTTGAAAAAAGCCTGCTCCTCGCGGTTCTCGCCGGTGTCGCCCAGCTTTTGCAGGGCCATTTCGCCATGCCTCCCGCTCCCGCAAAAACCGACACGCCGTCGCTAGGAAACGACCTCGCGCGCGGCATGCATTTGCAAATGAAATATATTTTGCCGATATTTATGGCCTTCGTTGCCTATGCCGTCTCCGGCGCAGTTGCGCTTTATTTTATAACCAGTAGTCTGTTTACCATCGCGCAGGAGATTATTGTGCGGAGGTCATTAGCGAAAACGCAGCAGAATGTTCCGCAGTCGTGACAAAATTCGAAGCACGAAGCATCTTCTTAAAACACAAAGCACAGTATCCAAAATGCCAAACAAAACACAGTTCACAAACAAGGCAAAGTATAGACGGGATGTTTGATAGGTTTGGAATATTTGTGTTTTGTTTGGGTTTTTGTCGGTTTGTGTTTTGGAAGTTTCGCAAGATATTGTTTCGGATTTCGATATTCGGATTTAGGATTTTATAAAACTATGGATTCAAACGACATAAAAGAGCTTATAATCGGCCTGCTAAAACACATGAATGTGGGCGTTGATAGCATAGAAACCAAACACTCCGACGGGCGGGAATGTTTTTCCGTGAAGACGCCGGATTCGCACATGCTCATAGGGACAAAAGGAGCAAATCTCTTCGCGCTGAATCACATAGTTAAGAAGATTGTGTCATCCAAAAACGCCGCGAAGAAAGCAACGGCCGGAAGTTCTGCTGAAACGGTTTCTCAAAGCGCGGGCGAAAAAGAAATGTCGTTTTTCATTGACGTGAACGGCTATCAGGAAACGGCTGCCGAGAACATCAAGAATTTGGCCAAAGTCATGGGCGATAGGGCGCGCTCTTTCAAAACAAGTGTTGAACTTGAACCAATGTCGAGCTATGACCGCATGGTAATACACTCTTACCTTCAGGAATCCACCGACCTCAAAACCGAATCAATAGGCGAAGGAGAACGACGAAGAGTGGTGATTAAGTACATCGGGGACAGCGTGTAACGTGTATCGTGAAGCGTGTAACGAAAAACTATTTCTTCTTAAGTCCCATCAGAATCCCCCAAAGCATTTTTCCAATTCTGTCTCCGAGCGCGGTAAGGTCTTTGCAGTCTGATTCGCTTAAGTATTGTTGAGTTTTTGAGAACCAAATTAAATAACCGCTTTCCTTGAGAGAGCCGTATGATATTTCGATAAAATTTCGCAACACTTCTTTTCGCTGTCTCGCGTATCCTTCAATGTAGTTTAAGACAACCGATAATGCGGCTCGCCGCAGTTGTGAGGTTACACCGAATATCTCTTCCATCGGGAACTTCTTAGTGCATATATATACTTTCTGTACGTACTCATTCATCAATTGTTTTAACTCCTCGTGGTAGGTTTTGTTTTCCATTGTGCGTTACCCGTTATACGCCAAGTCTTTTCTTCCGCTAACGCTACACGTTTTGCGTTATACGCCTTACGGCTTCATCTGCAAACTCCACAGCGTGCCGCTTTCTTTGTCCGTAAAGATGAGGAATTTTTCATCAGGACTTACCTCCGGGTTTATAAGGTCAATCGGGATTCCGCGCTTCCCGCTTATGTCAAGCACGCGATCCGTTACTCCAGACGAAGGAGTGATGCCCCATACTTCGTCTTCAAACGCGATAACTCCTTGGTACCACACGTCAGGGTATGTTCCCGGCGGAATTATCTTTGGAACGCCGCAGTAAAAGCTTTCCCCATTTTTGCTCCATACGCATTTTTCCGGAAATGTTGTAGTGCGAACGGTGCTATTTCTTCCAGTTGCTGTGTCTAGCATGTGGAGCGAAATGTTCGATTCACTGCTCGCCGAATACAGCGTCAGCGATTTAGCTGGGTTCATAAGAGCCGTGAGTCCGGGGATATTCCGTAGAACAAGCGTTCTCGCTCCGCTTAGAGGGTCAAGCGAAATGAGCATTCCTGAAGCAAAACCGGAGGGCTTTGATAAAATCGCGATTTTGTTTGCCGCCGGCCATGACACCAGCCATTCACGGACGGGAGATGCCCAAATCTTCGTTTTTCCGTTGCCGGAAAGGTCGCTCTGTATGCCGGATGCTCCGCCGTTCTCCCCTTGCAAATAGAAAACCTTCTTTCCATCCGGCGCTATCGCGGCGCTTGAAATATCTCGAGGCAAAAATACACCCTGAAGCTCGCCTTCTTTTCCTGACGATTCAGGAATGACTCGTGCCGAAAAGGACTCGATTATCTCGCTATTCTCGCGAACGTAGCGGGAAACAAGCTCGGTGCCTGTTTTGCTCCAAAGCGCTTCATAAACTTTCGGAATCGTAGTATTCGTAAGCCGTTTCTCTCCCTCTCCCGCCGCCCCGATTTCATATATATTTCCCGTGGCGCGTTCCTGATAGCGCACGACGGCCTCGCCGCTTTTTACTCCGAGCACGGCTCCTGCTATCGGCACTTTGGAAAGCTGGCGCAGTATCGGCTCAAATGGCCCCGCGACTTCTTCTGGGAGCGTTACCGGAGGTTTTTCCTCCGGAGCGATTTCATCTGTCGGTGGAGGGAATGTGCCACCCAAGTCGGGCGAAACCGGCTTCTTATTCCACAGAAAATACAAGAAAACACCAAGCGCTATAAGCAAGAGAACTACGGCGACAGCTATGATGGTTTTGGTTTTGCGGGACATTTGAAGAAGAAACTGAATAACTTATAACATGTGACTGAATAACTGAATCACAAGACACCTCTTAGCTTTCTTTTTCCTGTTGCTAGTATTGTATCACAAGTGCCTTCGGGCTCGCTCCGCAAGGGGCAAACAAGGAAAGCCGTTAAAGCAATGCTTTGGCGGTTTTTCTTATGCGCTCAAAAATCTCTTTTTGTTCGTTCCGGCGGGCGGATGAAAAGTGGGTCGCATGATCCCGTGTGATTTATAGAGTCATCACCTGTAATCCTGGAACTTTTTTGAAATCACGGACATTTCGAGTAACAAGAGGTGTGTTAGTAAAAAGCGCCGTTGCGGCGATTGATGCATCAGCAAATTTTATCCTTGTGTTAACACGAATACGAGCGGCGAGACGTGCGAGCGGTCGGTCAAGCGAAACAAAGACAAAATTTTCTTCCAGAAATTCTTCCATTGTCCTACGTTGGTCAGGCGTCCACGACGAGAAGGACAAAAACTCCGCCTCAACGGCGGCGGGGAGAATAAACGATACGCCTTGCTTCCGTATTTCATCAAGCGCGCGAACGATGGCCGTCTCACGATTCAAGTAGAGAATAATGATGTTGGTATCCAGCGTCATAGGTAGGACACATTATCTCCATTCCGAACGAATCTTTTTGACATGGCGTTCTAAATCACGGCGCTGTTTAGCGTCGCGAATAATACCTGCGGCTTTTATCCAACTGTCAGGAAGTATTTTTTGCGCGCTTGCCAGTCTATCCAAAAGACGCATAGCGCGATTGTCAGTTTTGGTTTTTGTTGCTTGATTCATATAGCGCAGTGTAGCAAAAAATTAGCGCAAAAACAATGTTTTGCATCCCCAGGTGACAATTACTTGCGCGAAATTGACACTACACAGGTGCAGTGTGTATAATTCGTTAATGAGTGGTCACCTTGTAAGAGAAACATATAAGAGAATCGATATTACGCTACCCCAAGAGACAGTGCGTTTACTAGAGCGCCTCTCTCCTCGGGGGAACCGGAGCGGTTTCGTTGACCGTGCGGTGCGCTTCTATGTACAAAAAACAAGCCACGGCAATCTTAGAAAATTGCTTCGCAAAGGGGCCGAGAAACACACCAAGCGGGACCTCTTTCTCGCAGAGGAATGGTTCAATCTCGAATAGGGCTACCGGATATGAAAAGGAACGCAAAAACAACTCCGAAACGCGGAGAAGTGTATATTGTGAATT
The DNA here is from genome assembly GCA_001003605.1 of Parcubacteria group bacterium GW2011_GWC2_48_17. Classification (GTDB taxonomy): domain Bacteria; phylum Patescibacteriota; class Minisyncoccia; order Phycocordibacterales; family UBA10002; genus UBA10002. The sequence goes on along the minus strand of LCPL01000006.1, from coordinate 19,882 downwards.
TTGATCCTACCATCGGCTCGGAAGTCAAGAAGACGCGCCCGGCGCTTATTCTTCAAAACGATATCGGAAACCGATACAGTCCGGTAACTATTGTTGCCGCTCTGACCTCCCAATTTGATGAGCCTGTGTATCCAACCGAAGTGCTAATTGAGCCGCCTGAAGGAGGGTTGGAGAAACGCTCGGTGGTGCTACTTGGCCATATCCGTACCGTAGACAAAGTACGCTTACTTACCAAGCTTGGCTCGGTGTTACCTAGGACGATGACAAAAGTAAATCAAGCTATCGAAATCAGTTTGGGTCTCGCAATGTTTACCTGAACGCTGCCGAGATGTGTTTTTCGGTAAGTCCCGGGTAATACTCCGGTCCGGTAATTTCTTCAGTCGAGATTCCGGCTTCAAGGAGTTCCAGTACGGTATGCACCAAAACCCGCGTCCCCGAAAAGTGCGGCTGGCCGTGGCAAATGTTCGGGTCCACTGCGATATACCCTCGCGTTGTTTTCATGTTGCTATTGTATCACGAAGAGAGCAGGCGGCAAAACGCAGTTCATAGATACCAATCCGTCCATGATACGAATCTGCGAATACCTACGAATGGGAACACCCTGCGCTCCTGCGCAGGGTTATTCGGTGCGGCCAGGCACGGGCCTGACCTACCTGCGCCACGGACGACGCGGCAGGCAGGCGCCCCTGCGGTGCCGCTCTTAATCTTCACTAGTTTTCCTCCCTATCTACCAAAGTCCTTTTTCATTGCTGATTACGACAACGACCGCTATGCTGGTTTTGGTTCGGCGGGGCATGAAACTAGATTAGAATTTTGTGCCGCCATTAGCAATGCACGGTGTTTTAATGTCCGCAGGGACAGCATCGCACGTTAGAGGATGCTGAGTTTTTCTAAAAACTTCAGATTTTAACGCTTTGCAATGGTTGGCAATCAGCGCAATGTTGTTACAGGTCTGGGCCCACACCGTCTTCTCCCGGCTAGTTATCTCGGCTACGAGCAACGAGTTAGCAGCATCGGCCGCACTATTTTTTATAGTGGTCAACTCCTGGATTATTCGTCCTTGCTCTGCGCTAATTGCTTTGATTTGCTCGCTGACTTGTTTTTCAACTGCAATCCAGTCTTCAACTTCAAAGCCAAGAGCACTACTTTTTGGCGGCCTATCTAGAACTGCCTGCGCCACCCCTCTCTGTATTGATGTAATTCTGTCAGCTTCCATAGTTCTGAGTTGAGCAATTTGCGACGGCGAAAGCGGTGCAGTGTCAATCATTGTTTGAAATGCAGCGCGGGCCTTGGCTATCTCGGATGGCTCACCGCCTTGTGTGCCTTGTGTGATTTCTCTGATGCGGCGGTTAAACTCTTCCTCCGTAATCGCTAATTCAGAAAGTTTGGCAGTCTTGTTTTCAGCGCCTCGCACAGTCCCTTCACGCAGTAGTGCCGCGCGATCAGCTCGTTTTATTGCTAGCAGTCCGCTAACAATGTTGCGCTCTTCAAGGTGCTCGTCATCGTTTGGTATTCTTCCAAGTTCTGTCTGCAAATCTTCTATTTCCTTGTCAAGTCTTGCCAGTTCTCTATCTCGCCATTCGCCGTTTGCAACCTCTGCCTTCCTTAAAAGATCATGTTGATACTGCGACATTGCTATTACACTAAGCTCCCCACAGTCGGGCCTATCTCTCGCTTCTTGCGACGTCAGCTGGCTACATGTTCTGATGGTAACGCGCGGGAACTGGAGCGCGAGGTCAAGGTCGCGGCCGAGCGCGGGGTTAATCATGTTCATTAAGATGTAGGAGGAATAAACGATGACAAGTCCGCCGAGCGCGCGCAATATGATACCTTTACCTTCGCTGTGCCCGAGTATTGAATCGGTGAACATAAGCGTAAAACCGCCGCGCACAATAGAAACTACGGCAAAAAGCCCCGCCAAAACTATTCCAATGTTGTAAATTGTGCGAAGGTACTTTGGGAAACAGGTTGGGGCTTGGCATTCGGAAGTCCCTGCCCCAGGAGTCCGCTCGTCGAATGCTTTTGAGGTAAACTCGGAGCCCGGTACATCAATCGGCGCGAGCGGAACATAATTCACATTGGCAGCGTAAACAGGCGGCGGAGTTACCCACATTGCCGAGAGGACGGCCACAATGGCTAGAGTGTAGATGATAAATGCGTGCTTCATAGGTTCTAGCTTTTAGCTTCTAGTTTGGAGATAAGGACATGGAGCATCTTCATAACTTCGGTGAAGAGATCTTCCACCTCTCCGTACGAGAACATGGAAGTCTTTGTATGATTTGGCGATTGGCGCGCTCATAGTTATTTTCTTCTTACTAGAAGCTAAAACCTAGAAGCTAAAAGCTGGATTTATTGCTAGAAGCTAGAACCTAAAAGCTAGAAGCTACTCTTCTCTGGAAACTCAATTGTAAGTCTTTCCTCCGCGGTCTGGAATAATTTGTTCTCATCAGCGCTCCTCGCTTCAAGAAAAAGATTTGACTTTCCAGCGGTCTCTACGATACGGCGAAGCGTCAAGGCCGGGCCTCTTTCATTCGGGAGCTCCTGATAATTCAACTGCCAGTCATACAGGATGTCTTTATTCGACTTTGTGTCGGTTTCAAAATAAAACGGAAGTGCGCTAATGCGAGTCTCGTCTCCTTTCAGGAGAAAGTTTCCTATAAGCGCCTTCGAGAGAAGGAGGCCATAGAGCGGATGTTCCTCGTAGAAAAGCAGGCGTGGAGCGACAGGCACAATATCCACTGAAGCCTCCGCGGCCATAGTGCGGTCAGGACTCTCTACGAGGACCGAAATAGTCTTGGCTCTAATCGGCACACTGCCGCGGAAGACGAACAAGCTCTTTCCTTTTCCTGAAGAATCGCCTATCACATCATCCCCTTCTTTCCATGTGTAGATAAGAGATTCTGAAGACATAACTCTCCCTCCTCTCGTAAAGGACGGAACGGCCGCGACAAGCACCGTGCCCTGATACGGCATGAGCGCCTTTCCTTTGTAGAACGGCGGAGTGTAGCTTTCCGTTTGCCACAAGAGGTTGACCTCCGCCGGGCGGAATGAGATGCTCGCTGAATAAACACTGCCATTTTCTCCAAGCGCCGCGACGCGGATTTCCATAAACTCTCCCGCACGCGAGGCGACAGTTTCAAGACTTTTTTCACCGACCCCGGCCTTCACGAGCTTGTTGTTTATAAACCAACGCATATCCGCGCGGTTGAGGTCTATATTGTAACTCTCCACGGACACGACTATCGCGTCTCCAGGCCGAGGATGCTCTGGAAATACCATCATGGAAAGTTCGGTTCCTGCTGTTCCGGTTTGCGCGAAAAGACTCTGCGCTCCGAGCGAGATGAGTGCGAGAAACGCAAACGCAGCAAGTTTATAATGCACGGCTATAGTATAGCAAAACCACAGAAGTGGCTATGCACAGAGTGCCAACTCTCCGCGTCCACGAGAGATGGACTGGCCGCCGCTACTTCTCCAAGAACTCTTTACTTGTGACCACATCTTTGTCAGGCATGTTTTGGCAAAAAGCGGTTCAAATACTCATCACGATATTGCCGAAGCGGCCTTGTTTCCATATAGATGCGATTCGGAAGTCTCGAGCATCTGATGCTCGGGACTTCCTCGAAGTCGTTACAAGGTCCGACCTTGTAAGAACTACTTCATCTTGAGTTTCCCGCCTTTGTACGCTTTGCCGATTTGTTCGGCGCCATCGAGAAGCAGCTTAACAAACTTATTTTCCTGTTATCTCCGAAGTAGATTTCAATACTGACGTCGCCGGCTGGCGGCGGACGCCACCTCCTGCTCTTTGAACGACAGCCGCGATTTTGCTCCCCCCAGGGATTTTTTTGATAAGTTCTTCAGCGCGTGTGGTTGCGATAAGTAGTAAGACTGCAAGCGTCCATGCCGGTAAACTGTTGACTATTGGAATCATTTCAAGTAGCGCCCCGCCGTTCAGCAGCGCAAATCGTTTCGGCTGCATAAAAGAAACTCCGTGAATCTTAAACCACAAGTAAAAAGTAAGCCAAGCCCACACACTTATAAGTATATCCGCGACAGACTGCGCTATTGTACCGATGATAGGAATGACGTGCATTATGTCTGTTCCGAACTGTAGGCTGTCAAAAAGGAGTGCGGTTGCGAGCATAAGCGCGGCAGTAACCGTCGGTACGACATGCTTTTTGGGTTGTTGTTGGGAAGGCACGATAGTTGAAGAAGCGTTTAGCGATTAGCGTATAGCGTTTAGTATGAAAAGAAAGCCCAAGAAATCCTCATCTGAACTAACCGCTACACGCTACACGCTAAACGCTAGCTAGTGCCTTCGGCCGCCTTCAGCTCCTCTTTCGCCGCTTTGATAGAAAGCAACTGCGACGGGTCGGAGGTGATAATCTGGTCTTCGGTATACGAAGCGATAACCTTGATGGCGACATGCTTTATCCCGACGAAAAAGAGTCCCTCGCCGACATCCGATTCCAGAAGCAGATACTTCTCCTCGTCGGTAAGGTCAAAAATTTGCTGAAGCTTGTCAATGACGGTTTGAGACTGCTTGAGGAGCACCTGCATGGAGGAGTTGGTCAGAATAGGGAGTCCGTATGGCGACTTTAAAAAATCGTCGACATCTTGCGTTATGGTTGACAGCCCCAAGAAATATTTGCGCCCCCGCTTCGCGAGTCCTAGGAGGAAAGAAGCCGTGTCCTCGGACTTCATCATCCACCAGGCCTCGTCAATGAGCATTATGCGCTTTTTGAGTTCCTTTCTAATGGCGTTCCATATGAAGTGCATGATTATATACATTGCCGCCGGCTTCAGCTCATCTTCCATATCTCGAAGCGAAAAGACAATGAAGTTCGAGTTTATATCAATATTTGACGGTTGATTGATGAACCCCGCCCATGTGCCGCGCGTGTATTTGGAGAGGCGCTGTACGAGAGACTCCCCGCCTTCTATCCCCGCTAGCACAAGTTCAAAATCAGAGAGCAGCGGAGAATCTATTTTTGAGAAGTCAGATTCGGGAGTTATGTCTTTGAGAGCGTATGTTTCCGTTATAGCAAGGTCAACAATTCCGTCTTCTTCCGGCGTTAGGCCGCCAAGAAGTATCCTAAAAAGTCCGACAAGATTGACGATATTTGACCGCAAAACATCATCCGCTGACTCGTCTTCTCGCGGAGCCGCGAGCTCAAATGGATTGATATGGTGGGGTGAATTGAGAGAGATATTGAAATATTTTCCTCCCGCCGCTTCCGCTAGGTATTCGTATTCCCTTTCAGGGTCAATGACAAGCACATCCGTTCCAAACATGAGTGACCGCAGAATCTCAAGCTTTGACATATATGAATTATGCACGAACATGCCGCCATATCCCGCAAGAAACACTTCATTGTCAACCGTCAAATCATAGACATAGCGCTCGCGCTCGTTTTGGAACGGTTCAATCACCACGATTTCGTCCCAGGCAAGGTCAGCCTCTGCAAGCCGTTCAAGTCGCGCGAGTATTTCTTGTACTCTAGGGATGTTTCCGCAAAGCGAACGATAACGCGCGGCAATGAAGCCTGCGGCTTGCGCCAACATTTCATAAGAAGTATCAGCCTCCTGACTGACATAGAGCGCCGAGCGAAGAGAAGGATTATAATGCTTCATCGGCTCGCCTAAAAATGCAAACCCCGCGCTAATCGTTGACCTGACCTCTGCTGTTTCTGGCAAGAGAACACCCATGCATTGAAGAGCGCGACGCGCATTGACTATTCCCGGAATCATTCCGTTTTTCATCGTCGCCCAACTTGAACCGAGTTCCTTCCAAAGCGCTGAATTGACCGCCTTACTCTGCTCTGCCGTCCTGACTATGTCCTCTACGCGCGGTAGTCTCGCGAGCGTTTCAAACAAGCATCGTTTGGATTCAATCTCCCGTAGTACCTCGCGGATTTCAAAGACCACTCGCCGCAACTCCCGAGGTGACGGGTTAAATACACCACGCTTTAAAGGACTCCAGTTTCGCCGCCCACGCATAGCCTTGCCAAGAAGCGCGTCAACTTCCCGGAATAAGGTGGCCAATCCAGGAATAACGTCAACATTCGTATTTTCCGCACGCTTGAGCCCCGATAAAAGCTTGTTTTTTCTTTTCGATACAAAGCCGATCCTGCTTTTAAATCGTTCCAGATTAGCCTGCCCCGATATAGTGAGCAAATGATAATCGGCCTTCGATTTTCCGGGAATCATTTTTTGGCGCACTGCTACTCTGCTTCTAATACCAAAAAAGTACAGCAGATAACTTATATCGGAAATAAGCATCTTGGATTTTGAAACGGTCGTAACCACAGGTCCGTCAACGCCACCATCTCCTTCGAAATACGCGGCGAGAAATGATGCCTGTGCGTCTTTGCTACTCTCAAAAATAATGGCTGGAATTCGTTTGGTGGCAGATTTTTCCCTCATGTCGATAACCGCGAGAAATTTCACGAATACAACATCACTTATGACTACGCTTTTCAGCGTTTTGAAATACTGTACTTTTAAAGATAAGAGCGCATTGCAGATATCTTGTATTACAACGGGATCAGTGTTGCTTATGCTCGCGACTTTTTGTCCTATCGTTCCCTCTGAGGCCAAATAACCAAGAGTCTTTGCGAGTGCAGACTCTACGATATAGAACGCCAGCAATCTTTCAGTTCCGCTTGCCGACGTGATGAGGCATTTCGACACTCTCGCGTCCGTCGTTTTGATAACGAGTCGGGCAAGTATCTTCAGAAAATAAGAAATGGGTATACGCCGTCCCGCCGCGTATTTGTAGAGATATTTGTCAAAGCGTGCGTCAAGTTCCTTCGTTTCCAGTATATGCCGATGTTTAGCGATAAGTTCTCCGGCTCCGGAAACATAGACGCCAGAATCCGCCATAAGCTCAAAGAGATTGAGCGTGAGCATGGGGGCGGCATCTTGTTTCACCTCTCGTGGCATAGGTACATATTCTCCCAAAGACACGTTTGCACTTTTTGCCGCGACGATTTCACCATTACGCAGGAGGAGCATGTTATGGTCGCCGGTAGTTTCCACAACACGCCCGCTTCGAGTTTTGAATCGGTACAATTCTTTCGGGGCGTCCTTTCTTGCCGCAACTGTCACTCTGCTCCACTCCCCCCGCATTGCTTTGTTAAAGCTCCAGACTTCGAGTCCAGGGTCAATGACGCCCTCCAATTCATGGTCGATATGCATAGCACCCCTCTCCTGAATTGTCTCTTCGACGATGTCGCCAATCGGTCGAAGCGAAACACTCCCGCTTTTTCGTACCAGCACAGGCTCATGTCCCAAAAGGGATTTGCCCGAACCTGACTTAGCGAGCGTAATTGAGTTGTAGTTCTCAAGACTAAACCTATCAAATAAAACGAGCGAGGCGTTATGCCTGTTTACCCCATACAGGATTCCTTTGTTTGAAGTAAGGTCGAATGACAGAAACGGGAACACGCTCGAGAGAGGCGAGGAATTGAGCTTTGTGTGCGCCAAAAGTTCATCGTTTCCGAGCGGTGTCGTGCTCCTAAACCCTTGTTCCTGCTGGAAGAGTGCTGGTTTAACAATAACGAGTTTACTTTCCAAAATCGATTTCACCTCGCTTTCTGTCTTGTCCATCTCATCTTCCGTCGACGCGTAGATTGTGATATAAATCCCCACGTCAAAAAGCTTTTCCTGCGCCTGAATCAAATCATCTCTAAGTTTCTCGAGGTCCTGATGCGCCGTTTCAAGAACCGGGTCGCGCACCATGCCTTTTTTCTCCCGGTCAGCTATCTGACTCTGCACCTCCGCCACTTTTTTCTCAAATTGACGGAGAATCTTCCCGGTGTCGACCGGATGCACAAAAATACTGATGTCAAAGACTTTGTCCAGGTTGATAATTGGGGCGAACCAGCCCTCGGAGAGAAACCGCGGATATGAAATCACAAAAAAAGTTCTTGTGAGCTTGCCGCTCACATTGAGGGAGTTCGGCAGTACCTTGAGCGCGGATGGCGCTATCACATCTTGGAGTTCAAGCGTGCCGGATTGGTATATCTCCTCCGGCAAAAACTCCGTGATGTCCTTCCCCCCCCGCTTTTTTTTGAATAGGTCTAGAAAACTCATAACAGATACCAATAATACTAATCTATTCCAATCTACAAATACCTACTAATCCTCTAGTCGGGCTTTCTACTGGAGTATTCAATTCTCACTATCCTGTGGGTACGCGCGTATTTCCCAGAGAAGTTGACTAGAATACCTAATTTCATGCTAGTTGCCTGAAGGTAGCGCTGTGTTTGAAGGTAGTCTTCCCGCAAAAGAAATCTTTTCGACTTAAGTTCCAGAATGATTTTGTTGTCTACTAAGAAGTCAGCGATATTGTTTGTATTTCCAATTCTAAGCTCTCGAATATAAGACATGCCTTTTTCCTTCAATCTTTCTTCCAGACAATCCCCATATTGTTTTTCTTTGGCGAATCGGTCAAGTTCATTGTGTACCGTGTAACAGAGGCCGACGACATCAAATGAAAGCTCTGGATATAAGAGTTCAGTTTCTTGCTTCTTATTTGCAGGTATTAGTAGATTGGTATTCATTTGCAGATTGGTATCTGTTAGACCTCCTGAACCGTTTTCTCCGTCACACCCGGATTGAACAACTGATAAAACACATCCACCACCTCTTCAGTGCCAAGTTGCGCGACTCGTATCCCGGTCCTTATAAGGCCCTGTTCAACGATAGACACGCGCTGTTCCAGTTGAGTGCGGCTCTCTTCAAACCCATGCGTTTTTTCCGTTTCCGTGTGTTTCGCTTTGCCGAACCCTTCTTTGACCTTCATAACAATACCTTCCCCGACAGCGCGCACCTCCACAATCGCGGGCGAATATGGAACAACAAGAAAAAATGTTTTATTCATGACATTCGTACTCTCGGTAAATTTCTTGACGAAGCCGATATACTCGCGCGTCTGCAATCGTAGAAGCTCGTTTTTTTGTTTTTGCTCCCTTTCCTCAAGAAGCGTTATATACGGCTTGATGTCAAAACGCCTGGATTGCACGACTATCTCCACGGAAAAAGTGAGGGAATTCAGAAAATTTTGGAATTGAGAAATAATCGCTTGCTGATTTTCTTCCGATTTCAAAGCAAAGTTAATAGACGAGGTCATAAGTATCGCGCGAAGCCCGCCATCCTTGAGGATTACGATTCCATCACGGATTTCCTTTATCTTTACGAAGTCTTGTGAAGCTTTAGCTGCTACAGGCATACGAAAATACGAATTATGCGAATATACGAATTGCTACGAATAAGGCATTAAGATTATACCTCAACTTGTGATTTTCTGTTCGATTCGCTATCAATGCGCACAATTCTTTTCGGCAGTATATGCTCGGCACGGAAGTTTACTAACAGACCAAGTTGTACGTTAGCAATCTGAAGATAATTTTGAATCTGTCGATAATCCTCCGGCAACAGGATTTTTTTCGCTTTTGCCTCAAAAGCAATCTTGTTATCAATCAAGAAATCAAGGATATTCCCACTCTCCCCAATACGCAGTTCTCTCTGAAAAGGCATATCTGCCTCCTTAAGTTTATCCTCAAGCAGGTCGCAGTACTGTTTTTCTCTCGCGTATTGGCCGAGCTCCTTATGTACCGCGAAACAGATACCAGTAATAGTATATGAAAGTTCTGGATGAATGACTTTAAGACTCGTCCTGTTATTTTTTGTCATCGCTTTATTCGTAGCAATTCGTAGGTTTTAATTCGTATTTTCGTATATTTATTTTCGTGTCTTGACGTTTTGATTGATATCAAGCGCCCATGTTAAATCCTTTAGCTTGCTCTCCGAAAGAGAAGGCACAACGCTTTCCGCCTTGGAAAATTCCTTGACCGCGTCGCTAGGCGTCATCTGCTTGGGCATTCGCCGCCAAATATATAGCCTGTTAGAAAACGCGTAAGTGATGGCCGACTGTAACATGAAAACAAACGGCTTGCCGTTCGGTTTGAAGAAAGCCAGCGCCAGAGTGAGAAGCGCGACCGGCAAGATGATAAAGATGGCAAGGTAGAAAGGAAGGAAATTGTAGACTACATAGACCATGCCGGCGCCTCCCACCGTATATACGAACTGCCGTATAGTGAGTGGGCCGAAAATCTTATCCTCGATGTTTATGAATTGTGGAACCTGGAATCGCATGGGAAGCGTACAGCGTTTAGCGTTTAGCGTTTAGTTTTCGGATAAAAATCACCAATATCTTCTGGACTTCTTCTAGTAACTGCTCGGTTGGTCTATAGTCTATTTCCGAGTACAAATCTTTCGCAATTATTACTTGAGTTTCTAGTTCTGCGGCAGAAGCTTCGGCAATAGAAAGAAATTGAAGAAATTCAAGTCTGCTTTTGCGCTTATATCCCTCCGCGATGTTTGATGGAATGGAAACGGCCGCTCTTCGCATCTGGCTAGTTAACCCATACATTTCCGCTTTAGGAAATCCTTCAGAAACGGCATAGACAGCTTTCACCAATTGAATGGATTTTTGCCAGACAATGAGTTCTTTGTATGATTTGGCATACATATAACAAAAGTGGTTAGCGGCTAACGTTTAGTTATAATGATTAGGCATCTATTTCTTCTCTTTTTCTACTAACCGCTAGACGCTAATCGCTAAACGCTTACTCAAGCGGTTCCCGATAGGGGTCGCTTGAGTAATGCTTCTCCTCTTTCGGCATGGTTACTGGCCGCTGCAATTTCTCTTCAAGAAAGTCATTCGGTTCGTCCGTCGGTTTTTCCGGCACAGATAATGGGCCAATATCACTCGGTCTCCGTTTTTCTCCCGGAGCAGACGGCTGGAATGGCTTCGGCGCGATTGGTGGCTTCGGCGCTGGAGGTCTTGGTAAGTCTGTTGGAATCGAGGGCTTCCTTAATTCATAATTCATACTTCCTACTTCATTCTGCGACGGTTTCCACCCCGTCGGCCCCACCTGATTAGCTTTTAGCTGATAGCTGTTAGCTTCTAGGGGAGAATCTCTCTTAATTGATTTGGGGTTTTCAACGCCGCGCAATACTCCTTCCCTGCTTAATGGCGCCTCTTTTTGGGGAGCTTGCCCCGCAAAGTCGCCCTGCTTCTGCGGGGCTTGCTTTGAAAGTATATTTTCTCCCGTGTTCCACTTGGCTTGTGGGGAATACGGAGTTTCAAGGGAAGCGTTTAGCGGATAGCGGGAAGAAGCGGTTAGCGTTGAGCGTTTAGCGTTTAGTGTGGCAGAAGATTGAGAAGAAGATACAGGCGCTACCTTTGGGGACTCGGTTGGTTTCTGGCTAGAACCTAGCACCTGAAAGCTAGAAGCTGGTTTTGGTTCGTGCAGTCCGCGTAGCGAATCACGGACTTTGACGAAAATCTCCGCGCTTATTTCGCGCGCGATTTCCCTCGCCTCCTCTTCTTTAAGACGAAGGCGCTTTCCAAGATTTCCTATAAAGTCCGCCGGGTGCGTAAGTCCGAGAAGCACAAGCCCGGTTTCGCTCGCAAGAGAAGCCATCTGGTCCACATGGAGAAGATATTTCTTGGCGATTCCCTGTATGGAGTTTGCCGTATCCACCGAAGAGAGCGATTGGCGAAGGCCCGGAGGCAAGTCCTCGAAAGCGTCGCGAAGTTGCAATTCGCTATAGGCCGTTCCGGCGGCGATGCGCATCAATGCCCGCATATGATTAGGTTCTAGCTTCAAGCTGCTAGCTTCTAGTCCAACAGAAGAAGCTGCTAGGTTTCCCGCCTGCGCCAAGCCTTTGGCGGGCAGGTGGCTTCTAGCTTCTAGTTTTGTCTGACTAGAACCTTGAACCTGAAAGCTAGAAGCTGGCTCCGCCACCTTTCCTTCTTTAATCGGAAACCCCGCCTGCTTCAAAATCGGGAGCACCGGGTCAAAAATCTTCTGCTGGATTTCATAGGCAAGTGCGGGAATTTTCGCTCTGTTGTCTTCCTCTATGTTCTGATCTTGCTGGATGAACGCCAAGAGATTGCTCGGCGAGTCTTTCCCCGCAAGCACCCGCACTACGCCTTCGCAAATGTTTCCCATTTCATAGAGAACAAACTCGCGCGCCACGCAAACTTCGTGCAAGACGGCAATAATATCAAGATTTTTTTGCGACAGTGAATCCACCACTGCCTGCGGCAGGGCGTCTATGAAGCGGAAAAAGTTTTCTCGTTGTTGCTGTGGGTTCATACGAATCTAGTCTTTAAGATGTTAGCTTGGTTTATCCGTTTTTGAACGAATCTTCTCAAACGGGTCGTGCGCCGGCTTGCCCGTTCTTCTCTCCATATCTGCGTAAACATCATTCGATGTCGCGTATTTGTTGGTGGTCATGGCGCGGCCAGATTTTCCGATAAGCCGCTTTATCATTTCAAACCAGTCCTTAAGGTCTTCCCGAACCATCTCAAACTGGGTAAAGCTTTGTCCCTGGTTTTCGTTTACGAACCATTTCAGAATGCGGAGGTTCCCTTCGCTTATGACACCGCCACCCTCCTCAACATCACGCTTAAATTGTTCAATGTAGAATTCAGCAATAGGCAGAGTATTTTCAATATCGCGATGTGTAAACGGAGCGATGCTCGCTTGGTCGTAGTAGTTAAGCGAAATTGGATGTTCGCGAAGCATCCCTGGCATCATCTCGAACTCGTTGCTTGCGAGGTTTGGCGCCGTCATCTTGTACATACCGAGACCCGCGTCGTGTCGCTCGAGTTGAACCTTGATATCGGCGGATAGGCGTTTCTCCAGCCCCTTGTCCTGGAGGAATTTCTGCAACCCTCCGTTTTCGATCCACTTCCGATACCCTTCTATACCAAGCTTTTTCATTTCATCGCCGAGCTCATTGAGCACTCCGTACGCCTCTGACAGATTCTCCTCTTCAAGTGTATGCATTTCCACGGGGTCTAAGCCGCTTCCGAAGTACAAGGAGTCTTTGAGGTAATGGCGCTTCTGCACGCGAGCCACCTGCTCAATGGAGTTTGAGTCCACCTGTCCTGACCGCCGTACTTCATTCCATGTGCCTTGCTTGATGGTGTCGGCGATAAATGGATTGCCAAACGCTTCGCGGTCGTAGCGATAGAGATTAATGACCTCGTCCGGTCGCAAGATGTTGCGGAGCGCCTTTCTGATGTCCGGCGCCTCATCCCAGCCGGGTTGTTTCGGCGCTTTCAGCTTTATTTCTTCACCAGATGCATCGCGGAGAATGCCCGTTTCTTTTTTCTCCAGATTCATCCTTTTAGTCGCTATATCCTTGTCAAATTTTGCGCGCGCATCTTCTTTTGGTTTAAGGATATCTTTCTGATCTTGTACAAGGTCGCGCGCGGCTTGTATATTGGCTGTACCTCGTGCCGATGCCAAATCTTGCTCGGCGGTTTCCAAATCTCTTTTTGCGTCTGCCACAACATGATCCGCCTCAGCAAGTTCGTCCTGCAAACCTTCAACAAATTTTTCTAAACCCTCAGCTACTCTTTTTTCAGCCGCCTCCCGCTCCTTTACCTTTTTCTGGTACTCCGGCATTTCCGCGAGAAAGCTCTCACTGCGCGTCTTTCTGCGCGCCGCGGTGTCTTTGGCGCGCTTCCAGCGAGCTTTCGTGTATCCTTCCTTCTCCTCGCGTGTGAAGTGCTCGCTTTTCATGAGCGCGAGGTACTTGTCTTCTCCAAGCACGGTGTTGTCCATAAACGCGGGATTCTCAAAGAATGTCTTCGGAAGTTCAAGAAAGGCCTCGGTGGACATCCTCGCGAGCGCGACCCGAACGGCGTCGGCATGCTGTTCCATAATCTTTCGGCTTTTCGCTTCAAATTCCTCAATGTCCTTCTCTGCTTTTGCCGTTTCCACGGCAGCTCCTCCCTTTACCCGTTCTGCCTCCACCGCCTGCTGGGCCGTCTTAACCGCCGCTTCCTCCGCGGTTGTCGGGCCGCCGCTCTTTTTCGCTTTTTCAAGATTTTCCTCCGCGGCGGCCAACGCTTCTGACGTCTTGAGGAATCCTGCGCCGAGCGCCTCTTCCGCCTTGGCGATTTTTGCCGGGTCTTTACTTGCCTGCCCCTCTTTAAGTTTCTCTTCCGCTATTTTCTGCTGTGTTTCCTTTGTGAGTTTTTCGTCAAGGAGCTTCTTTTCTTTTTCATGCAGGGGTTCCAGTTGGTTGGCGTTTTGCCGTGCCTTGTGGCCGTATTCAATTTCCCGCCGTCGTGACGCCATCTCCTCTCCCTCCTCGTGCGCTTCTTGGAGGGATTTGTCGCCAATTTTCACGTTGGCCAAAGCGCTCGTCGTCACGCCGCGAATAGCTCTTCCTATCATAGTATTTCCTAGCTTCGATTGGCCGGCGCGCTCTTCAATGTAGCGCGGGTCGAGCCATTCGGCCTTTCCGGTGATTTTACGCATTTTCGCCCCGATGCCTTCCGTGCTTTGGAAACGCGTTCCAAAGTCATTCATTTTTTTACCAAATTTTGTGTCTTTCATGAATCCTATATTGCCTATCCGTTGAGCCAATTTACCGACATTCCCCATAGCCTGTATTCCCGCAGAAGGCACTTTGATGATTCCTCGGGCCGCAGCGCCGGTCACACCCACAACACCCCCCACCGCGACCCCCTTAATCTTCTGCCACCCCGCCATGGCCATGTCGCTGCCTTTGGCGCCCAAGGACTGGGCGACCATAAGGCATGCCACCATGAGGCCAATCAAAATCACGAAGTTGAAGATGATGTATACGGTGTCTGGCCCCGTGCCGGTAAGGGCGGCGGCAAAACCAGCGCCGGCCGTATTGGTATTTGCATACGCCTCCTGAAACGCATCCGAGTTGAGGGTTTTCACCACGACGTAGGCGAGCGCGAGGTAAAGCGGCGCGAAGAACGCCTGACTCCAGAGCTTACTCCACCAAGCGTGCGCCATACCCGATGCGCCGGGGAGAATTAGCCCGACAAAAGCGAGAGGCGAAAGTATCATGAGCATGATGAGGGTGACGGCGCGGTAGATAAACATAATGGCCGCGGCGAAAAACACCCACGCCGTGACAATGATGAAAAGAGAGCCGAAAAAGCCAATCAAGATGATGTTGGTAAAGGTAGGCCCCTGTCCGGCACTGGCGAGCGCGCCTCCAATGAAAAGTTTGTCCGCGTCAATGTTCCCGCCGGCTCCGAGTTGTTTACTGTTATAGAGCGTTCCGAGCTTGAGTCCGTACATAAACGCTTCGGATAATCCGCTGTCGTAATTGCTTTCTTTTCCCGGCTCCACAATCAGCGAATAGAAATGTAGCGCGGCTATATTTGAAGCATCCACAACCGCCTTGGTGATGAAAAGCGAGAAGTTGATAAACAGCGCCACGAGTACCATCTGCGCGAGATAACCCCACGCCTTTTTGCCGCCGTCGCCTATGCCGAGCGTAATGGAAATGCCGCACCAGAGCGTGATGAAGATAAAGACGATGTTGGCAAGGTCGCGTAGCACTTTCCAACCGATGTCCACAATCGGGAGTTTCTCCAGAAGCGTATTGAGGTTCAGGGTGTAATGGAGCGTAATGTTGAGGAGTACGCCGGCAATCCAAAGCGTCCGCGCCGCAAGCCACATAACCTTGTCCATGAGCATCGCCATGCATCCGGTGATATTGAATCCGCCAATTGGACCCCAACACTTGAATTTCTCCGCCAGTTCTTCCGCCGCTCTTTTCTTGTCCGCCGCTGCAGCTATCGCTGCCGCCTCGTTTCTCCGCGCCTCCTCTTCAGGAGTTCCGAATTCTCCTGTCTGCGCCGCTCTTTGCTCTTCAGGGGTTGGTACGCCCCATACGCCAGATTGGTTGTATCCACGCGCTTCTTCTGGGGGAACTCCGGACTCAGTATTAGGGTCGGCAGGGAGTGTCGTACCTTCCGTCACAGGCTCTTGAGCAAAGAGAAAAATCGGGCCAACTATGATTCCCGCAAAAATTCCGCTTAGGACCATTGCAGCCACTCCTATAACGATATGAGGTTTTTTGTTTTTCTGGAAAGGCATAATTGGTTTTTTGTTGTTTTCGCAATTTTTACTTCATTCGCAGTTCCTATTGTCATAATTCATAATTCACCTGCCCGACTAAACTTCGTTCTGACGAAGTTTGGCGGGTACTTCATACTTCATAATGTAGGTAGCTCTATTGTAACCGGCGGAGGAGCTGTAGTCGGTGTTACGGCGTCTGCAGCTTTAGCCGGGCGGTACAGTTTTACTGACGAAAGTTTAAGCTCTCCAGGGTCTGAAATTATTGCTATGGCGTTACCTGTTACAGGCGGCGTGAAAGTAATGGTCAAGCTTTCGGGCGTACCGGAAGAAGCGGCGCTTGCTCCTGTGCTAGATGTAGCGCCGGGATAAGTATAAATTGCAGAACCCGCGACATCATCGCGTGTTATTGGTATCCCTGCCATTGTATTTACCCCGTTTACAGGGGGAATATTGGCCACTATGAGCGACTCTACCAAATATCCAGGCATGAACCTAATCTGTATAATTTCAATTTCTTCTTTTTTCGCGAATGAAGCTGTCCACCAATGTGGCACAATGCCGTCTTCCGTGTCGGAAAGGCTGGACCCACCCGCGGCATTAAGCGGACCATGCACAATATTTCCACCACTATCGTAATTAATATGTGACTGATTCAAACCCGCCATTCCCGCCAGAGGTATTTCTCTCATTTCTGGCGTTTCTTGTGGCGGCTCTTGCGGTTCCGGTGGTATACAGGTCTTCTTGGCCTCTCCCACTTCATCACCCATACATTCTTTTCCTTTCGCGTCTGCTATATATGTTGTACGGCCGTCAGTCGAAGTTTTGTCTACGAGTGCGCTAAATGCGTTTTTACAGCCCGTTCTAACTCCGGCGAAATACTTCGCCCACGTATCACCTCCCGCCCTTTTCACCGATATCTCTTCTTCATCACCCTCTTTTAGATACTTTGCCGGCACGAGCGAACGATCATCACCAGTAGCTACACCTACCGTCTTACCCGCTCCGAGGTTGTCGGTCCAAACTTGAGTGCCTACTTCGGTATTACTCTCATCCGGAACATAAATTCCGCTACCCAGAGCGGTTTCTTTTGTCGCAGGATAATATCGCAGTCTACAATTTATGCCATCCGGAACTTTCACTGTAGAAACTCTCATCACCTCTTCGGGGTTGGTTTCGAGCAAGTCCGCGACGCTTCTGCCTCCGTAGTCTCCCGAAGTACTTCCCTTGCTTGCACCAAGAAGTCCCCCTCCAGCCCGCATAACTTGGTAAAGAAGCTGGTTGACAAGCGCGCCGAAGACCTCATCAAGTTCCTGCGCAACTTCAAGCTCGGTAAGGGTTTTTTTGAGCGATTCATTCGCTTGATCCACAATGACCGAGCCGGGGGTTTTGATTTCACCTTCTTCAAGACACGGGCCATTGCGTATTACTCTCTCGCTCTCGTCTTTGACCTTGGGTCCCCACCTCTTACAGCTTCTCCATGATTTGAATCCTTTACCCCAATCCAAGAGCTTAATTTGCTGTCCCGTGGCCGAGGTGATGCCAGCGCCAATGTCGTAGGAAGCCGCCATGTAGGCCCCATACGGATTATTTTGTTGCGTCCCCGCTATATGAATCCACCGTGATAGATTCCCTGACCCCACAGTCCCGGTTACAAAGCCATCATAAGCTCCGCGCACATTGGCTATTACATCAGAAAGTCTGCAGTGGATTTCCTGTCTATTCCGTAGCGAAAGATTGAGTCCCAGCGCGAATCGTATGTCAAGCCGAAAAGGAGAACACAGGAGCGGGTCAATATCCTCAATAATCCGTCCAATCGTCTGGTCGGCAACATCATTAAGAAATCCTTCGGGATTCGTGACAAACGATGGCGAACCCTGGAATCCCGTGTTAATCCAGTTCACTATGGACTGAACAAAGGTATGAAGCAGTGTTTTCGCTAAAATTTTGACCAGTCCCTTCATAAAACATTGCACCCAGTCCATTCCAGCCGCGCTAGTTGCCACGGCAGAATCAGTTTTGCTAGCGACTGTCGGCACCTTTTGCCCAAAGGAAGTTATTGACGATATCGCTGCTCCGATTTTCGCGGTTATTTTGGCGATACCGCACTGCGCAAGCGACAGTGGCACCACCGCTTCCGCTTTTTGCGGGTACGCAAAAAACACAGTAGGCGCGATTAGCGCTACAATCAAAAAGCCGAGAAGAATTTTTGTACTCACTCCTCTCACATCCTCTTTATTATAGCAGAGACTTGTGGATAAACAGTGCCCGCAAAGTGGATAACACGGAAGAAGCGTAAAGCGTAAAGCGTTTAGTTTTCGGATAAAAACCAAGAGTATCTTATGACTTCATGTACATATGCAGAAGCGTCTAGCGTTTAGTTTTCGGCTTTCATGCATCTATTTCTTTTTCTACTATCCGCTAGACGCTACTGCGTGAGAATCGCCCCTGGTTCATCTTTCCCAAATGTTATTTGCTTCATCTCGAAAAAGCGTGCGATATCATCCAGGGCCTTAGTCAGATCTTCTATGGCGGCAGGATATGCGGTTGCCGCGGATAGCGCACGCACCGAATCGGTGAGCGCACCCGCCATCCCATCCACACTTTCTTTTATCGATTCAATGGAGTTTAGAAGGTCTAGATGTATCAACATGACGTTTCGCGGCGCAGGAATTGTTTTGAAACCCGCAAGTATGCTCTCATAGCGCTTGACGCGGCCGTCAAGGTTTTGAAGGTCCAGCGCGTCTTCATTTTCTAGGGCGCGCTCAAAAATAATAAGCTCGTTTTCCACATCTTCTTTTTCTTTGTGCGCGTTTATCACAGTCCCAATCGCATTTCCGTATGCGCGCAAAGACGCTACGTCGTCATTCTTCGCAAGCACGATGTCGCTTTCCGTGAAGATTTTTTTCGCCCTCGGTTCAGGATATCTTTGTGTGAAATCCGCGAGAAGTTTTTCTTCTTCCTCGGCGGTAAACGGCACTCCCGACTGCTTTATTGTGAGATATTTCGCGAAAAATTCTCTAGACAGCCTGTCGGTTTCGGTCCAGTCCCCTCCGCCAGGAACCGTTTTTGCTTCAATGGTTTTCTGGTCAAGTTCATCATCCGGCCCCGCTTTAACAGGGTCCCTCCCCAAGGTTATCTCTTCGCCATCTACCGTTCCATCTCCATCTGTATCTTTGTTTAAGGGATTCGTGTTCCAAAGTTCCTCCTCCCAGTCTTTAAGGCCGTCATTGTCTTGGTCTTTAGAAAGCACCTCCGCCGCTTTTGAGGCCTGCTCCGGAGTGATGCTGTTATACTTAATTTCCGTGCGCCCGGTACGCAAGAAAAAAACCCCGCCTCCCAGTATGGCGACTGCCGCTACTCCGCTAATGATTTTTGTTCGTGGGGTCATTGGTGTTTCTCTTTATCTTATCTCCCTTAATAAAGGGAGTACCGAATTCTGATTCGGGGAGGGTTGTGTCCCCCTTAACAAAGGGGGTGTCATATTCTGATACGACGGGGGTTGTCTTTCTTTTATCCACGTCGCAATTTTTAGCAACACGCCGTCAAGATTATTTCGCACTTCTCCTTCGGAAAACCGCAGAAAGGCAATTCCAAGCTTTTCCAATGCGCACTGTCGCTTCATATCCTTCTCCATTTTTGCATCATGCGTTACGCCGTCTACTTCGACGGCAAGTTTGAGCGGAGCACAATAAAAATCAACTATGTAAAATAAAATCGGTTTTTGCCGCATGAATTGAAAGCCCATCTTCTTGTTCCTTAGTTCTTTCCATAGCAAGACTTCAGCAAGAGTACCATTTTTCCTGAGTTCCCGTGACAGTTCTTTGAGGTGTTGATTATAGTAGACTTTCATAACAATTACCTAACCCCTTTGTTAAGGGGGATACAACCCCCGTCCTCGCCGACTCGGACACCCCCTTTGTTAAGGGGGATACAACCCCCGTCCT